>NZ_CP133778.1:3057142-3362857 GCF_034347405.1 Pseudomonas sp. CCC3.1 | reverse complement strand
GCAGCGACATTCCGCTACCAGCCGCGCATGGTTGATGGTCAGGCCGTGACGGTGCCGGGGGTGCGTAATACCTTTCACTACAAAATCCGCTAACACCGAGCACTTGTAGGAGCGAGCTTGCCTCGCGATCTTTTGATCTTTAAAAGCAAAAGATCGCGAGGCAAGCTCGCTCCTACAGTTTTGCTGTGTGCATCCAATAAACAGCTGACAAGCATCAACGCTAAACCCGCGTCCTTGACCTATGCTGCATCCGATTTCAAGCATAAGGAGATGGTCGTGAACGCGCCTGCAACTACCCCGACGCCTGCGGCGGAGAAACTAAAGTTACCCATAGGCCTGGTCGTCGCTGTTCTGGTGATGGTGGGGGTGCTGATGATGCCATTGCCCGCCGACTTGCCGGTCGCCGGGCATCGCATGCTGGCAATTCTGGCATTTGCGGTGGTGGTGTGGATCACCGAAGCCGTGTCCTACGAAGCCAGTGCCATCATGATCACCTCATTGATGGCGTTTTTGATTGGCATGGCGCCCACCCTGCAAGACCCTTCGAAGCTCTACGGCACCAACGCCGGGATCACCATGGCCTTGACCGGGTTCTCCAATGCCGCGCTGGCGCTGGTGGCCGGGGCGCTGTTTATTGCCGCAGCCATGACCCATACCGGGCTGGACCGGCGCATCGCCCTGGTGACCCTGTCACGGATTGGTACCAGCACCCGGCGCATTCTGCTGGGGGCAATTGCAGTCACTATCTTGCTGAGTCTGGTGGTGCCGAGCGCGACCGCCCGTAGTGCCTGTGTCGTGCCGATCATGATGGGGGTGATTCTGGCGTTTGGCGTCGACAAGCGCTCCAACATCGCGGCCGGGATCATGATTGTGGTGGCACAAGGCACCAGCATCTGGAACGTCGGGATTCAAACCGCTGCCGCACAGAACCTGCTGACGGTGGGCTTTATGGACAAGATGCTGGGCGAGCGGGTGAATTGGCTCGACTGGCTGATTGCAGGCGCGCCGTGGGCCATCATCATGTCGGCCGTGCTGCTGTTTGTGGTGCTCAAACTGCTGCCGCCAGAAAGCGACAGTATCCCGGGCGGCAAAGAAGCGGTGGAAAAATCGCTGGCCGAACTGGGCCCCATGACTGGGCCGCAGAAACGCTTGATGGCGGTGTCCATTGCACTGTTGCTGGCCTGGGCTACCGAAGGCAAATTGCACAGCTTTGACACCACGTCGACCACCTACGCCGGACTGGTTTTTTTACTGTTGCCGCGTTTTGGGGTCATGACCTGGAAAGACGTGCAGTCGCGTATCCCGTGGGGCACGGTCATCGTGTTCGGGGTCGGAATCAGTTTGGGGACTGCCTTGCTCACGACTCAAGCCGGGCAATGGTTGGGCGGGCAAGTGGTGCATAACACCGGGCTGGACCAGGTCGGGCCGCTGGGGATTTTTGCGATTCTGGGGGCGTTTCTGATTTTGATCCACCTGGGCTTTGCCAGCGCCACCGCACTGACTTCGGCTTTACTGCCGATTTTGATCGCCGTGCTGCAAACGTTGCCGGGTGAATTCAATCGACTGGGCATGACCATGTTGCTGGGCTTTGTGGTGAGCTACGGCTTTATCCTGCCGATCAACGCCCCGCAAAACATGGTGTGCCTGGGCACCCAAACCTTCACCGCCAAACAGTTCGCCAAGGTCGGGCTGATCGTCACGGCGGTGGGTTACTTGCTGATGCTGCTGTTTGGTGCGACGTATTGGAGCTGGTTGGGCTGGATGTAATGCCGTGTAAACCTGTGGGAGCGGGCTTGCCCGCGATTGAGTCGACGCGATGTATTAGACAAACCGCGTCGTTTGCATCGCTGGCAAGCCAGGCTCCCACAGAGCTTTCGTTGTATTAGCTCCCACCCTCACTGCGCCCACCACTGCTGACTTCGGCGGGGACATCTTCCCCCGCCATCCGCTTGCGAAACAACGAAGTACGGGCCAACAGCAAGGTCGTTACCGGCACGGTGATGGCCAGCAAGATCGGAATCAGCCAAGCATGCAATATGGGCGTCGATTTAAGGGCCGAGAAGTACAGGATCGAAGCCAGGGCCACGCACCAGGCACCAATGGTTGAAGCCAGTGCGGGCGGGTGCATGCGCTGAAAAAACTCTTTGAGGCGCAACAACCCCACTGCACCACACAACGCAAATACGCTGCTGAGCACCAGCAGCACGGCCACCGGTATTTCAATCCAAAGCGACAGTTCGCTGACGGAATTCATTCGATCACCTCGCCACGCAGCAGGAATTTAGCCAGCGCAAACGAACCGACAAAGCCAAACAGGGCGATCAGCAAGGCGGCTTCGAAGTAGGTATCACTGGCATAGCGAATGCCCAGCACCAACATCATCAGCATGGCCACGATGTACAAGTAGTCGAGGGCCAGAACCCGGTCTTGGGCCGAAGGGCCCTTGAACAGCCGGATCACGGTCAGCACCATCGCCAGGCTAAAGAAAAACAGGCTGATCCAGATGGCACCGGAGAGCAGGGCACTCATTCAAAGATCTCCATCAAAGGGCGCTCGTAAGCGGTTTTGAAGTGCTCGATAAACTGCGCTTCGTCATCCAGGTCGAACACGTGCAACAGCAGCACGCTGCGATCCAGTGCCAGTTCAGACCAGATGGTGCCGGGCACCACGGTGGTGATCATCGACAAGGCCGCCAGGCCGTTGGCATCGCGCAGGTCGAGCGGTATTTTAATAAATGTCGAGCGTGGCGGGCGTCTGCCGGCATTGAGAACGCCCCAAGCCACGGCGATATTGGAGGCGATAACGTCACGCCCAACCAAAAAGAACAGCTTGATGATCACGCCAGGGCGGCGGATTTTAATCGGCAAGGGCCGCAGCGGCGCAAACATGATCGGGGCCAAAAAGCCCAGTGCCGCGCCGAGCAGCAGGTTGCCTGCGCTGAGCGACAAGTTGAGCAGCAACCACAGGGCCCATAACGCCAGGGACAACCATGGGGCAGGGAACAGGCGCTTCATGGCTGAATCTCCTGCAGGGCAGCCTTGGCTTCAGGGCTCGGCACCGGGCGTGCGCCCATCACCGCCATCACATAACGCTCAGGGTTGTTGAGGGTATCAGCCGCAGCTTGGGTATAACGCAGCAGTGGTTCAGCCTTGATGGTCAGCACGACGCACAGCCCGAGCAGCAGCACGATGGGCACGCATTCAATGCGTCGCAGGATGGGCGATGATCGCTCCAGCGGTGTCCAGAAGCGCTGTATACCCATGCGCGAGAATGCAATCAGTGACGCCAGCCCAGATAGAATCAGCAGTGCCAGCAGGCACCAGGCGGCCGTTGAGAGGGGCGCGTTGATTTCGTTGCCCAAACCGGCCGGGTTAAGCAGTGCATTGATCAAGCTGAGTTTGCCAATAAACCCCGATAACGGCGGCATGCCGATAATCAGCAGGGCGCAAGCAATAAAGCTCAACCCCAGAAATGCCATCGCCCAGGGAATGATCTGTCCGACCACGACTTTTTGTTCGTCGTCCAGGTTGCTTCCGCGTGGGGGCGGCTCGATCAAAGTCGGCAGCGTTTCGACATCCTCCTCAATCAGCCCATCGCTGGATGAACGCGAGCGTTCAATCAACTCGGCCAGCAGGAACAAGGCACTCAACGCCAGGGTTGAGCTGACCAGATAGAACAGCGCCGCAGCCGTCAGGTTAGGTTGGGCAAAACCTGCGGCCGACAACAGAATGCCGGCCGACACCAAAATGCTCAGGCTGGCCATGCGCTCCAGTCGCTGTGCGGCAAGGATGGCAATGGCGGCGCAGACAATAGTGGCCATGCCGCCGTAGATCAGCCAGTCACCGGCAAAGTAGGCCGACGCCCCGGCCTGTCCCGAGAACAACAGCGTCCATAACCGAAGCACGGTGTAGATCCCGACTTTGGTCATGATCGCGAACAGCGCGGCCACCGGGGCGCTGGCGGAAGAGTAGGCGGGTACTAGCCAGAAATTCAGCGGCCACATACCGGCTTTGGCCAGGAAAGCGATGGCCAGAATCGCGGCGCCGGCATGCAGCAGGCCGCGATCGGCTTCCGGTACCAGCGGGATTTTAAACGCCAGGTCGGCCATGTTCAGGGTGCCGGTGACGCCGTAGATCAATGCCGCGCCAATCAGGAACAGTGATGAGGCCAGCAGGTTGATCGAGATGTAGTGCAGGCCCGCCGAGACCCGGGCCTTGCCCGAGCCGTGCAGCATCAGCCCGTAGGACGCGGCCAGCAATACTTCAAAGAACACGAACAGGTTAAACAGGTCGGCAGTCAGGAAGGCGCCGTACAAACCCATTAACTGGATCTGGAACAGCGCATGAAAACTGGCACCGGCGCGGTCCCAGCGGGCCATGGCGAACAGCAGCGCGCAGAAGGCGATAATCCCCGTGAGCACCAGCATCAGCGCCGACAGGCGATCAACGACCAGGACAATACCGAACGGCACTTGCCAGTTGCTCGGCAGGTACACGCCAATCGAGGCCGGGCTGCTTTGATTTTGCGTCCAGAGCAGCAACAGCACAGAGATGCCCAGGCCGATCAGGGTCGATACCAGGTTGATCCGGGCTTTGAGCGGGCGATGTTTTTCACCCAGCAACAGCATGCAGGCAGCGGTCAGTAGCGGTAGCAGAATGGGCGCGACAATCAGATGCGGCATCAGATTCATTCTTTAGGCTCCCGGCCATCCACATGGTCGGTACCGGTCAGGCCCCGAGAGGCCAGCAAGACCACCAGAAACAGCGCGGTCATGGCAAAACTGATGACGATTGCGGTCAATACCAATGCCTGGGGCAAAGGATCGGTGTAGTTGAGCAAGTCTTGAGGCACGCCGGGCTTGATCACCGGTTCTTTGCCGATGAACAGGCTGCCCATGCTGAAAATGAACAGGTTGACCCCGTACGACAGCAAGCACAGGCCCATGACCACCTGAAAGGTCCGCGGGCGCAGGATCAGCCAGGTACCCGAGGCGGCGAGCACCCCGATAGCGATAGCGATGACTTCTTCCATCAGGCAGCTCCCGTCTTGGATTGGAGGGCGGGACGATGGGCCCGAACCGATTGGTGAGCCAGCGCCGTGAGAATCAGCAGCGTGGCGCCAACCACCACGGCGAACACGCCAATGTCGAAGAACAACGCACTGGCCACGTGAATATCACCCAGCACCGGCAAGCTGAAGTGCGCGGTATGGGTGGTCAGGAACGGGTAGCCCCACAACAGCGAGCCCAGACCGGTCAAGGTTGCACACAACAACCCGGTGCCCATCCAGCGCAGCGGACGCAGGCTCATTTGCGCCTCGACCCACTGCGTGCCCGCCACCATGTATTGCAGAATGAACGCCACCGACATCACCAGACCGGCAACGAACCCGCCGCCCGGCTGGTTGTGGCCGCGCATAAACAGGTACATCGAGACCATAAATGCAATCGGCAGGAGCAGGCGCACCAGCACGGCAGGCACCATCATAAAGCCCAGTGCTGTATCGCTGGCGCTACGCGGGTTGACCAGGTCAGTGACCACGTCTTTGGCCAGCAAGCGCTGCTGGGCAGGCAACTGCATGCTTTCTTTTGGTGGGCGGAAGCGGCGCAGCAGGGCAAACACAGTCAGGGCCACAGCGGCCAGTACGGTGATTTCGCCCAAGGTGTCAAAGCCCCGGAAGTCCACCAGCATCACGTTTACCACATTGGTGCCGCCGCCTTCTGGCAGGGCCCGGCTGAGGAAGAACGAGGAAATATGGTTAGGGGTTTGCCGGGTCAGCATGGCATATGACAACACCGCCATGCCGCCGCCGACCGCTGTCGACAACAGCAAGTCGCGCAAGCGGCGAATCCGCGCCTTGGTCAGGGTGCCGGGCAGTGGCGAGACTTCTTCGATCCGCCGTGGCAGCCAGCGCAGGCCCAGCAGGATCAGAACGGTGGTCACGACTTCAACCACCAACTGGGTCAGGGCCAGGTCAGGTGCCGAGAACCAGACGAAAGTCACGCAGGTCATCAGCCCGCAGACGCTGACCATGGTCAATGCAGCCAGACGGTGATACTTGGCTTGCCAGGCCGCACCCAGTGCGCAGGCAATCGCCAGCAGCCACAGGGTCACGAACACAATCGAGCCCGGAATGTTCGGCCGGTCGCCCCAGCTCAAGCCGCTGTAGAGCATCGGGATCAGCCCGGCAATCACGGCGGCCAACACCAGCAAAAACAGCTGGGTTTGCAGGCGTTGCGTGCTGATGCGCCGCTCAATGCGCCGCGCCGAGCGCATGATCACCACTAGGCTGCGCTCAAAGAAACGCTTGCCGTTGAAGTACTGGATAAGTGGTGGCAATGGGAAACGGTGGAGATTGAGCTGCTTGCGCAGCAGCACATACAGCACGATGCCGCCGGACATGGCGATCAGGCTCATGATCATTGGCGCATTCAGGCCGTGCCAGATGGCCAGGCTGTATTCAGGCAGTTCGCCACCCACCACCGGTTGTGCGGCAGCGGCAAGCAGAGGGCCAACTGTGTGGGCCGGGAAGATCCCGACCATTAGGCAAGTGAACACCAGCAGTTCAACCGGAGCACGCATCCAGCGCGGCGGCTCGTGCGGGGTATGCGGCAGGTCGGTGGCGGGAGGGCCAAAGAACACATCGACCGTGAAGCGCAGCGCATAGGCCACGCTGAATGTACCGGCAATGGTGGCGATCACGGGCAGGGCGATTTCAACCCAGGCCGTGGAATTGATGAACACGGTTTCGGCAAAGAACATCTCTTTGGACAAGAAGCCGTTGAGCAGCGGTACACCGGCCATCGAAGCACTGGCCACCATCGCCAGCGTGGCGGTGTACGGCATCAGCTTGAACAGACCGCTGAGCTTGCGAATATCCCGCGTGCCGGTTTCGTGGTCGATGATCCCGGCGGCCATGAACAGCGAGGCCTTGAACGTGGCGTGGTTGAGGATGTGGAACACCGCAGCCACGGCGGCCAACGGGCTGTTAAGGCCCAGCAGAAGGGTAATCAGCCCCAGATGGCTGATGGTCGAATAGGCCAGCAGGCCTTTGAGATCGTTTTGGAACATCGCGCAGTATGCGCCCAGCACCAAGGTGCAGGCCCCGGCGCCGCTGACAATCCAGAACCACTCTTCACTGCCCGACAGTGACGGCCAGAGCCGCGCCAACAGGAAAACCCCGGCCTTGACCATGGTCGCCGAGTGCAGATAAGCAGACACGGGGGTGGGCGCCGCCATGGCGTGTGGCAGCCAGAAGTGAAACGGGAATTGTGCACTTTTACTGAGCGCGCCGATAAGAATCAGCGGTAACAAAATGGGGTACAGACTGTGAGCCCGGATTTGATCGCCTGCGGCCAGCACGACGTCCAAATCGTAGCTGCCGACAACATGGCCGAGCAGCATGACCCCCGCCAGCAGGCACAAGCCGCCAGTCCCTGTGACCATCAGCGCCATATAGGCGCCGCGTCGGGCATCAGAGCGGTGGTGCCAATAGCCGATCAGCAAAAACGAGAAGAGGCTGGTCAGTTCCCAGAAAAATACAATCTGAATCAAGTTGCCAGAGATCACCAGCCCGAGCATCGCGCCCATGAAGGCCAGGAAAAAAGAGAAAAACCGCGGCACCGGGTCTTCGGGTGACATGTAATAACGGGCGTAGAGAGACACCAGGGCGCCGATGCCCAGTACCAGAATCGAGAACAACCAGGCAAACCCGTCCATGCGCAGGACGAAATTGAGGCCGAGACTTGGCAGCCACATAAACTCTTCACGAATCACGCCACCGTGGGCGATTTGCGGATAGAGCATGGCAACTTGAACGGTACCGATCAGAGCAATCAGACCGGCCAGCAGTGATTCACTGTTACGTGCGTTGTGCGGCAAAACAGCCGCCAGACAGCTGCCGATAAAGGGCAGAAGCAGTAGAACTATCAGGGACATAGGCTTCTAATCTGCAGGAGTTTGTGAGCGATCATACGTGGCGACTTGTGGATCACCAACAGCGGATCTGTAGATGAATCCTACAAAATGTGTGCAAATCATTAACAGAACAGCCCAATGCCTTCTCTTATATGAACACTCCCGTGTGGGTTATGCCGGTCTGTGAAGCAGGCGTCGCACCCTGTAAGAGCTGACGCCAAAGCATCAGTCGCAGGCTTGGTTACCTTGCTTCTCATCAGCTTCACTGGACGCTTTACCCTTTGTTTTTAACTCACTCACGATCACCGCTGCAACAATCAATGCTGCACCAAGCAAGGCAATACCAGGTAAACGTTCACCGGCCAGCCGCCCAGCGATCCCGGCCCATACCGGCTCACCCGCATAAATAAGCGTCGCGCGCGTCGGAGAAACACTTTTTTGCGCCCAGTTCATTGCAACCTGAATCATGGCGCTGGCTGCCCCCAGCCCGACCGCGCTGGCAAGCAGCAGCCATGAAAAATCGGGAATAGCTTCACCGGTTGGTACTACCATCAAAAAGGACAAAACGGACGCCGTGCTCAGTTGAACCACTGTTACGCGTCGCACATCGACCTTGCCAGCATAGGCGCCAATCAGGATTATTTCTGCCGCTATGGCAATTGCGCTGATCAGTGTTGCGATCTCGCCATGGCTGAAATCCAGCGATGCGCCATTAGGCCCGGACAGCAACATCAAACCGGTAAACGCCATTACGATACCAATGCTTGGCATCAGTCCTGGCCTGCGTCCCATGATCAACCACTGCAGCAACGGAACGAAGGGCACATACAGAGCGGTTATAAAGGCCGATTGGCTGCTGGGGATGGTTTGCAGGCCAATAGTTTGCAAGCCATAACCGAGCATGATCGCCACGCCGATGAAAAAACCGGCTTTAAATTCGAACCAGGTCATGCCACGCAGGCTTCGAAGCGAAAACAACGCCACGATAGTCGCGGCAGCGGCAAAGCGCAGCCCCACAAAAAACATCGGCCCGCTGGCCGTCAGCGCATGCTGGACTAAGAGAAAGGTAACGCCCCAGACCATGGTGATCAGCACCAGCACACATTCCGCTTTGCTGAAACGGGAGCTCAAAGACCCGAATTTGGAAGATTTCAATGTCGTCATGACCTTGCACGCTACAAGAAGAGAGACGCACAATGCGCCAAAGCTGAGCAGTATACTGCGCAGCCCCATGGAGTGAGCAATATAGTGCCCAATGAAAATTCTCAATCTGACGCGTCACAGCGCGGCGCATCGCAACGTGCGTCGGTCTTGCAACACGTCAGTCAGAACTTACGCCGCCTGAGACTGCTCGCGCACCTCAGCCAAAGTGCCTTGTCCGACCTCTCGGGTGTCAGCAGGCGAATGCTGGTTGCGATCGAAGCAGGCGAGAAAAATGTCAGCTTGAGCACCCTTGACCGCGTCGCAGAGGCTTTGGATGTCGCGTTCAGCGACTTGATCCAGGCGCCGGGCTCTGTTGATCCGAGTCGCATCAACGAATTGGCGTGGGCCGGGACTACAGCGGGCAGCAAGGCTGTATTGCTGGCCAAGGCTGTCGCGTGCAAAGAAGTTGAACTGTGGGAATGGACGCTGGAGCCGGGCGACGAGTATCACTCGCAAGCCGATGCGGAAGGCTGGAGTGAACAGTTGTACGTGTTTGAAGGCTGCCTGACCCTGGTCATCGACGATAAGTCGTTACAGTTCAGTGCGGGGGAGTTTTACATGTACGCCAGCAACAAGCCGCATTCGTACCATAACGAGGGAGATGAGGTTGTTCGCTTTATCCGTAACGTGGTGATCTGAGTGCAGGTGGCGGGACATGCGTCCCGACGAACCAGACTGCTATCAACCGTAGGCTCGCTGTTCAGGCCGTTCATTAGGCAAAAATGCCTGAACAGGGCATGTGCTGACTGGGGGATCAGCAGAGCGGTATAAGCCAAATAGCAAATCTGGAGCATCACGGGGCTTAGCGGATGGTTTTGATCATGCCCTTGTTGCCAGTCACAGTCACATTCACCTTCTTGAAGATGAAATAGTCTTCAACCGACACCGCATAACGTGGCGCAACGATCAAATCTGAACCCGAGCTCTTGACTGCTTTATAAGCGGCAGCAGCTTTGGTAGCAGACACAGGATCTGGCAGACTGAACGCCGGTGTCGGGCCGCCATAAGACACGCCGTCTGCGAACTCGCTGTCACCACTGATTTTCAACACACCGAACAGAATGTCCGAGGATGATTGGCCAGTAATCACGCCACCAACTTCAATGTTCGCTTTCAGGTCGGCAGTGACAGAACCAGCGATAGGAGCGTTTGGTTGGCTAACGTTGTGGCTCATGCAACCGCTGGTGGCCAAAATTACTGCGGCAACAGCGGCAGTCATCCATATTTTTTTCATCGTAAAGCTCCAAGAGATATGTCAGTCCGTTCGTTAACGGCGGCGAGACTTTACGTGAGCATCTTTTGGATTGAAGTCAGCTATGTCTCTCTGTCGCGCAGGCACAAACCCTATTGGCAGTAGGACGTCGGATGCGGCCCCGTATTTATGGATATTGGCTATAGGAGCTGTCGCAGAGGGAGAGGTCAACACAGCGGTAGAGAAACCTGTAGTCGCGGTCGAGGCACGAAGCTGCGTCCGGTTGCGCAACGATCGTAAACTGAGCGTCTGTACTCCCTGAAGAATCGCGATAGCTGATTCCCGTCGATCTACCAGAAAGGTTGCATCAAGAGCAGGCAGCTTATAGAGACTGATAAGAGAGCCACGGCTGCCAGTCATTAACTAAAAATTATTAGAATTCAGGGGGTTGCCAGCTTCATTCTTCTAGTACATAATGCGCGCCATCAGCTCAGGGGCAACTACCTGAATGACTAAAGAATCAAAAGGTTGTAGCGAGAAAATCGCAATTTTCTTTGCATTTGATGTTTCGCAAGGCATATCAAGCGCAATGGCCGAATAGCAAAATGGTTATGCAGCGGATTGCAAATCCGCCCACGCCGGTTCGATTCCGGCTTCGGCCTCCACCTTCGAAAGCCCCGCAGATTCACGTCTGCGGGGCTTTTTTGTGGGCGCGATTTGGCGGATCACTTCCGCATCTTTAGTAGGTGTTCCGCATGTTGGCTTTAGGGGAGGGAGGGGAATGGGCGCTATTTTATGGATGTAACAACTTCCCCGACCCGTCGATACAGGTCAATTCTTGTATTCAAATTGGCCGCCTCGGCGGCTTCGATCATTGCCATGGCGGGAGACGAAATCCGCATCGTCCGCGCCGGGTTCTTGAATATCCATAACTGCTGGGTCGTTGCCCTTGGCAATCGCCGGGACTTGCTGGAGGTGGCGGGCAGGCTCGAGCCCTGGCCTAGGTCTACGTGAGCCGTACTGGCTCAGAACTGAAGACCATGTAGCATTTGATGGATGCCGATTCATGCTTCAACGCAAGTGCTGCGGTTGAGCAGGGGGGCGATGACTTGCTCAAGTCGGATGAAGTCGTGCGCGAGGCGCAGCAGGCAGAGTTATTGGCACAGAGCTGTTTAAGTAACTTGCGATCCAGACACTTTGAATCAGATGGCGCAGTGACGCGTGTACTCAAAATTCCGGAATTCGATCAAGCCAATCAACTGACCTGTTGCACACCTATCCGGACGCAAGACAGCTTGCTAATGTTTCCGCACCCAACGTTGAGTACGCTGTGTAGCGTGCAGGTGATTAGCGATGTCTTTCAAATTGCCCATGGCGATCCAGTATTTTATTGGCGATGCGGTGTTGAATGCTGATGACATCGGCGAGTCACCTTGCGATGTTTACAGTTTTCAGCGCGGGAATGATCGATTTTTTCTCAAGTTCTGCCCTGTGATTTTGGCTCCCACCACCTATAGCGTTTTGCGTGAGGCACGAGTGCTGTCGTGGCTAATGGGCCGCTTGAATGTGCCCGAGGTCGTAATGGTCGATCACAACCTTGAGGGTGAATACATGCTCACTCGCTGCGTGCCTGGGGTGCCGCTTCAGGCTCGTATTGACGACCCTGCATCCATCACGGGGCTGTTCCGTGAATCTTTGCGTCAGATTCAAGCAGTGCCGGTCGGTGACTGTCCTTTCGACTCCGGTGTTGGGGTTCGCTTGCAGGAACTGGATTACTTACTGGCTCATGATCTTGGTGAATTAAACCTCGATCTGCTGCAATGGCCGCACTTGAATACACCGCAGAAACTCCTGGCTCACTTGAAGGCGACATTGCCCAGTGAGAGCAGGGTGTTCAGCCACGGAGACCTGTGTGATGCCAATGTGTTTGTCGATGCCCAAGACAACCTCCACTTCATTGATCTGGGGCGTGGCGGTATTGCGGATCGTTGGCTGGACATTGCTTTCGTTCATCGAAATTTGCGTAATAAAGTATCGGCAAAAACAGCGGACGCCTTTCTTCAAAGTCTGGATGAGCCTGATAACGCGGCTAAACGTGAGTATTTCGAGCAACTGGATGAGTTCTTTTAGCGTGATGATTCCACAGCCTGTTCATTGGTTTTTCATGCCATCTGAAGAGTTTGTGCGTCAAGTGGTCGCTCAGCTCTAGGCAGATATTCGAGTGCAAAAAATGCACCAGCCTGAAATGCTGGCGGATATCCAGCGGGCGGCAAGGTAACGCGGAGGGTTCCGGCTCAGGTTTTGCGTAGTTGTGCGCAAAAAGGCGTCTTCAGCAGTGAGTGCGTGGCCAGCCTGGGAGGACCGACTTCTTCAACAAAATCGGCCAGAAGCGGTCATCGAACTTCGTCACTGGCAGGATTAGCACTACGACATGCGGAGGGTGTCGGTCACACCGAACAGGGCTGCTTTCTCTTCGGCCATGTTGAGCAAAGCATCGACGACAATTCTCACTTTCGGCTGGATGTAACGCGTGCGCGGCCAAATAACGTGTATGGGCATGGTTGCGCCTGCGTAGTTGTCCAGAACAGTGATCAATGCCCCAGTGCGCAGGTGCTCCGAAACCAGCCATGTCGGCAACTGACAAAGCCCACACCCCTCCAGAGTTGCGCGCAACATCATTTCACCGTCGCCAAACTCATGCCGCACTCGGACCTCCTGCTCTTCAATTCCGGCTTTTGCGTTCTTCAATAGCCATGTCATACGCAGCCCCTTGCGCCAGGCAATGATGCAGTCGCGCTCCAGCAAATCGGACTTGTACAAAATCGGTGGGCATTGATTCAAGTAGTCGGGCGCCGCGCAGATCACCAGATGCTGCTCACCGAGTCGGCGCGCAATTAACTCTGGATCATCCTTCAGATCACCGATTCGAACCGCCAGATCGATACCATCGCTGATCATATCGACCGTCCGCTCACCGAAGGTCAACGTCAGATCAAGCTGCGAATATTTCCGCGCCAGGGAAATCAACATGGGGGCGATGTGTCGTCGACCAAAAGCGGCAGGAAGATCGATTCGCAAACGCCCCCTTGGCTCGGCACCCCCTGAAGAGAGACTGCTTTCAATGTCCGCAAGCTCGTCCATCACTCGCAAGCAACTGGCCAGATAGGCCTCCCCTTCACGGGTCAGGCTCAGCTTGCGCGTCGTGCGATGCAGCAGCTTGATACCCAAGCGTTTTTCCAGGCGGGTCACACTTTTGCCCACTGCCGAACTGGTGACGCCCAATTGCAATGCCGCCGCCGTGAAACTTCCCAGCTGGGCAGCGAGGGTAAATTCCGGGATGCCATCAAATTGAAAAGAATCCATAACCGGTTCCGCTGAGATAGACGCTTGATTCTATCCTCAGGGGATCAACTAATTGAATTTTTCATCGGTTTTTAGAATTTTCAAGCTGGATTAGAGTGGGCTTCACTTTTAAATACTCTTCATTTGAGGCCACCCTTGAACGCCGACCTGAACCGACTGCTCACGCTTGAAGCGATCAGAAACCTGCGCTTGCGTTATTGCCACTATCTCGATGCCAAACGGATGGATACCCTCGCACTGTTGTTTACCGAAGATGCCATCTGCCAAGTCGACCGCGGCTGCTGGAAGGGTCGAGAAGCCATCCAGAAGGGGTTGACCCAGGCTTTCTCGGCATTCGATGTGCAACAACGCGGGGCGTATCCGTTCATTCACGCGGTGTCGAACCACTGGATCGAGATCCTCGATGAGAACCGCGCCGAAGGCCGTTGCTACCTGATCGATTTCGCCACCCAAAGGGCACCGGGCGAAAACCCGCTGCTGCTCCTGGGGCTATATGCCGACGAATATCGGCAAGTGGACGGTCAATGGCTGATCAGCCGAACCCGCCTTGATGTCGTATGGCCGGTACCCGATGTCGGCGGCGGCGATCCTGGCAACGGGCTGGTTCTGCCCTGCTGATCCGTTTTCCCTTTCCATCACCACAGAGTTTCTGATGAAAACATTATTCAAATCCTACGATCTGTCCGGCACCGAGTTGGCCAACCGCGTGGTCATGGCCCCCATGACTCGCGCAAGAGCTCTTACCGGCATCCCGGATGAACACACCGTTCTCTACTACGCCCAACGCGCCTCTGCCGGGCTGATCATCAGTGAGGGCATTCCTATTTCCCGCGAGGGTTGTGGCTACTTGTTCAACCCTGGCCTCTATACCGATGAACAAGCTCAAGCCTGGCGCCGTGTGACGCAGGCCGTCCACGCCAAAGGCGGACGAATCTTCGCGCAGCTGTGGCATGTCGGGCGCGTGTCCCATGTATCAATTCAACCGGAGAATGGCGCGCCGGTGTCATCCGTCGCGAGCGTCGCCGCACACTCAAACGCCTACGCGTGGGTTGAAAAAGGCAAGCCCGGCCCCGTGCAAGCAAGCGCCTCCAGAGCATTGAGCGTGGCCGAGGTGCATCGCGTCACCGCCGACTTTGTCAGCGCCGCGCGCCGCGCGATAGAGGCGGGTTTTGATGGCATCGAATTGCACGGCGCCAATGGCTATCTATTCGAACAATTCCTTAACGGCGCATTGAATGATCGCCAGGACGCTTACGGCGGCTCCATCGCCAACCGCCAACGCTTCCTGCTCGAAACACTGGATGCCTTGGCCGCAGAAATCGGCAGTGCCCGGGTGGGCGTGCGCCTGTCCCCGTTTGGTCGCCTTTTCGACATGCACCCCTATGCCGAAGAAACCGATACCTGGCTAAGTCTGGCATCGACGCTCAATGACCGGGGCCTGGCGTACGTACATTTGAGCGATCAACTCACGATTGGCGCAGAAGCTATTCCGCAGGGTTTCGCCATTCGTTTTCGCCAAGCGTACCAAGGCACCCTGATCGCGGCAGGAGGCTTTAATCGAGAGCTGGCAGAGGCTGCTCTAGAGGCCGGTGATCTGGATTTGATTGCGTTTGGCCGCCCATTCATTGCCAACCCCGATCTCGTCGAACGGATGCAAAATGGCTGGCCAATCGCTGAGGGTGATCGGTCTAAATTTTACGGCATCGACGGTAACCCAACCAAAGGCTACACCGACTATCCAGCCTACGTCGCAACGGTGGCTAACTAAGTAATCCGGACGGCAACATTGGCAACACGCTCGAACTGGCTATGTTCTTTTCGATCTGCGGGTCCGGTTTATCAGCGGTGACCGGTACAACTTCACAGACACGAAAACTGTAAATCTTGCGGACATGTTCAATCACCCGAACTTGCATCGGTACGATATCCAATTGCTCGCTGATTTCATCTCCGATTACCTCTTTGCGGCAACCACAGGCGCACGTCAGTTCGTGCTCGGGCAGTCCATGGATTACTTCGAGGCGCGGTAATTCGGTCAATAATGGCTTGCGCTTACTACGTCGTGACGTTGGCGGAACGTGTCGCCGACGGAAGACATAGGCTCACTTTCAGGCTCATTAAACTGTGCAAGTTGGGGTGTATTAGGTTCTACAGTTTGCTCGGACTTGCGTTCGAAAAAACGATCACGCAACAGGTTGATCTGTTCTTTCAAGTCGATGATGTTTTGAATCGTTCGGACTCGAGACGTTTAAGCCAAAGGCAGAAGCTGTTGCGCTCCCAATACAGAATCTTCACTCGGTTGCGGGGTTTGTTGAGGAAGACAAAAAGCACGGGGTCAAAGACGGCGACCTTGATGTCCAACTCGACCAGTGCAGCGAGGCCATCGATGGACTTTCGAAAGTCGACTGGCTTGGGGTACAGATACACTTTTTCAACTTTTGCGTCGGGACGCATCATGGCGAATGGGCTCCAGAAAGAAATCGGGAGCACAGCATCCGAGATTACGCGTCAACTTTGAATGTGAGGTTTATGGAGCGCTTACCAATTAGCCGGCTTCGATGTAGCGCACTAACTTGATCCAGTAGCTGGTCAGTAGCTGATGGCTTTGGCCAGTGAGCTTTGCGGTGTCACTTGTGGCTGGATTTTCTCCAGCCATTACATTTCAAGGGTTAGCAATTGTCTCTTCAAAAACATGACGGAACAGTGGTATTAGCAGGGCACCGCCTCGTTCGCTTAAATGATTACTGTCGATGTAAATAGGAAGACTACTCTGAGTAGCATTACCATTGCATCGTCCCTCACCGCATAGACTAGGCAGCGGATCAAGAATTTTAACACCACAGCGCTTCACTGCTATATCTTGGGTTTCCCAAGAAAAAGCATGTCGTGCTTTATATTCTGCCATAGAGATTGAAACTTCCGCTGGGCGGCCTAACATGAGCGCTCGCCCCATTGTATTTGGAACATCAACTTTTAGTTCAGGGATAGGGCGGAGCATATATACTTGTCTAGTTTTGGCAAATTCGCAGGCCGTGTCTACTATGCCTTTACGCATTTCCTGAAGAAACTCTGGGCTGCGAGTTTTATAAGGCGAACTCACATAGAATGTAGGCGTGGATGCTTCTTCAGTTCGGTCAACTTCATTGGGCCCCATAAGATACACGTCTATCCGGTTGACAATGATCAGCGGCACGTTGCTTGGGAGTTCTTTTTGTTTGTTCAATGCTTTAGCTATAAATTCGCCGCAACGATAGTCAGGATCATTTAATTTTTTAATGCCGGATATTGTAGGGCAGCCACTTTCAGTCCAGTCAAGAACATGCAGATTTTTGTTTGGTAGCGCTTTTTCAATAGATCGGATCACGGAGGCTGCATGACTGTCACCTATCACAATAACTCCCAGCTTTTCACCACCATAAGTGCACTCTGGTACCGGGGTTTTACCGCTAACGTGGCACTCACTGCGGCGAGGATTCTTATTTAGCGCTTCATTAAAAACTGCATCTATTTGAGCAGGTAGTCGGCCGGGAATACCTTGTTTTAATTGAATCTGAAGGCTAAGAGTGACGATAATTATAATGCTGGCTAGCAATATACTAACACCGCGCCATTTAGGAAGTCTGGTGAGTGAGGTGCGTGCAAAATTCTCAATAAATTGGTAGGAAAGTCTTCCTAGTACTAGCGTCAGAATGAGACCGATAGTGATAAATCCTGGGTTATTTTGAAAGCCGAGATAAACCAAGATTACTACAAATGGCCAGTGCCATAGATAAAGCGAGTAAGAGCAGTCACCCAACCATTGGGCAATACGACTGCCTGTAAACAACGAACCCGTGCGAGCAGCAACCATTACTAACATCGTGCCTATGACAGGTACCAGCGCTCGCCATCCTGGCCAGATACTGCTGGCGTCGAAAAATAAAATGGATGCAATAATAAGTATAAAACCACTACATTCAATAGTTATTTTTGCTTTCTCAGAGATTCGTATTGAGTTTGCTAGAAGATAAACTAATCCGCCAGCCAACATTTCCCATGCTCGAGTAGGTAGCAAGTAGAAAGCGGCCGTAGTTGCGATAGGTGTAATAATGATTGAAAGTAGTAACGAGAGCAGAAGCCCAAGAGTAATAGCGATGATCAAATGTTTACGACTAGGCCAGATTTTCCAAATGCCCAGTAGGATTAAAGGCAGTATTAGATAGAATTGCCACTCGACAGAGAGCGACCATGTATGTAACAGAAGCTTTTCGTGGGATGCTGCATCAAAGTAACCATCCTCACGCCAGAATTTGATGTTGGAAAAAAAACCAATAGCGCTGACGACCTGTGAACCAAGTGCTTTGTATTCCAGGCTAGATAAAAAAAACCATCCGGAAATTATCAGAGCGATGCATAGCGTGAGTAGGGCAGGGATAATACGACGGGCACGGGATATGTAAAAATTTATTAGGGAGAAGCGTGCATTACCTTGGCTCTTGCTTGTTTTTTCTAATTCTCCGACAATAATTCCAGTCATCAAGAAACCGGATATGACGAAAAATATATCAACGCCAACAAAACCACCAGAAAATCCAGTGATCCCGAAGTGATAAAGAATTACCGCTACCACTGCCCACGCACGAAGGCCATTGATATCGTCTCTGAAGTTGCTGCTTCTGATGGACATGCCCTAATAACACCATTAAATTGAGAGGGTAATACCCGAGTAGGTTGAGTATTTTATATTTAGATTCGGTATTTTGGACTTTTCGGGGTTTTTTTGAGTGAAATATTTGTAGGTTAATGCATACCAAGCCTTAGGGGGCTAAGGCTTGGTTGAATAATGAAGTGGTTGGGTTTTAAGTTGCGCACAATGCTCGTCGCATCGAATCGATCAGTAAATGTCTTTAGAAATCAGCGTAAATGGCGTTTTGATGATGATTTTAATATCGAGCCACAAAGACCAATTATTGATGTAGTCCAGATCTATTTCTACCCGTTTTTGCATTTTTTCAATGGTGTCAGTCTCTCCGCGGCAACCGCTGATTTGCGCCAATCCTGTGATACCAGGCTTGATACGATGGCGGGCCATATAGGCATGAATTTTACCTGTGTAGTAATCATTGTGCGCAACCGCATGCGGTCGTGGCCCTACCAAGGCCATATCACCATGCAGTACGTTGAAAAGTTGTGGCAATTCGTCGAGTGAGGTACGTCGGATAAAGCGCCCAACCGCGGTAACGCGTGAGTCATTTCGGCTTGCCTGTTGCACATCTTTATCGTCATGCACTTTCATCGAGCGAAACTTTAAGACTTGTATCACTTTTCCGTTCCAGCCATGACGTTGCTGCCTGAAAAGTATCGGTCCTGGTGATGATAACTTAACGGCCAGGGCGACAGAGATCAGGATTGGACTCAAGCAAATAATGGCCGCAAGAGACAGTGATCGCTCCATTAATGCTTTGCTCAGAGCAGCCGTTGGGTGGCTGGTCAGTGGGCTTTCATTCAAATGAATAGCCGGACGCCCGCCCACTTCACTCACGGAGTGATTAAGCAGGAGCATGCTGTCCAAGTTGGGGATCCAGACTACGTCGACATTCAAGTCGAGCAAATCAATATATAACGCTTCTATGCGTTGAGCGTCTTGCAGAGATAAGGCGATGTAGAGTCGACGTATATTGTGCTCAGTAATCAGTGTGCGCAGTTGTGTCAATTCGCCGACGATCAAAGGGGAGTTTTTTCCGTCTTCAAACGGCGATGCGCTAACAACGCCAACTAGCGGGAACTGATTTTGCTGAATAAAGCTGTCAGCCAGTTTTAGTGCCACCCCGTCAGAGCCAATAATTAGGCTGTTGTAGTGATGGCTATTACGCTCGTGATAATGACGTGACAGAAAGTGCAGCAATAAGTAAGGCGGTATTTGAATGGCGTAACCCAGCAATGCCCAAGTAATGATAACTTCGCGTGAAAATAGTTCACTGGATTTAGTGACAAACGCGATGGTGCTTAAGCAGGTGAGTGTGAAGGTCCAGCCAAGAAACAGGCGAAGCACGCCCGTTAGGTAAGAATGCCTTTTGTAATAAGCATTAGTTGCTGAGTATGCGGGTACTGAGATAAGTAATGTCAAAATAACAGCAATTCGATAGTGGAAATCTATGCTTCCAAATTTGCTGTAAGCCAGTACCAGCAATGTTGATATGATTAGGCTCATAGAAATGAACCACTGTCCCCAAAATGTGAGTCCTCTGGCGACGGATTTTCGATCTATGCGTGTATGTATCAAGGTATCAGCCTTGTAGAAAATGCCTGACTATTTGGAAGCGGCTGTTGGAATATGGATAATCTCAGCGCACTTCTTGTGTGTGGTGCGCACAGCGGTGACGCTATTGATACTGAATGATTTTTGATAATAAGGCTTATTAGGTTTAAGGGTTCGACTTTTTATAACAGTGCGCACTTGTGCAAAATGCTATAGGCATGACTGTTGCAAGCAGGCGTCCTTAAAAAGCCATGGGTTGTTCATGCTTATGTTTTAGTCGGGCTCAGTGAATGATTTTGATATCTTGCACCAAGCAATAACCGCGGTTGCGCACCGAGCGAAATAGGCGCTCATTGTAGGCGGCTCTAAACTTGCTCTGTAGTCGGCTCAGGCACATTTCAAGACCGCTATAAGATTGTGGGTCCTTATCAATGCCCAAAATCAATGCTTGTTTAGCGCAAATACGCTCTGTGCTCAGCGTGAGTGTCTTGATGAGCAGCGATTCAATGGCGGTAAGCTTGATGCAGGTCGTGGCATTGCACAGTTCTCGCGTGGCGAAGCTGAAAAACCAGGTCTGCGGTTGTGCAGGCGAGTAGACAGAGAATGGGGGCGTAGAGGTTGGCACGTAGGAACTCAGCACTCTGTCTAGGGTTGGAGAGGTAATCGGGTTTACGGGGTTAGCATTGTTTTCTGGTAAGGGCGCTATTTTCAATTCCATTAAGGAGTGAAGTTCTCCTGCATCTATTATCTTCGGGGTGAGACCATAAAACGTAGTGTTGTCCAAAGACCAGGTGGGGTGGGGCATAAGCAACGGCTCATCAATTTTGAATACAGGTTGGTCCGTATTGGGCAGGGCACTTGTAAGATTCGAGAAACCTTTGTTTTGCGTTAATAAAGAGTCGATAACATGCTTAAAAGCCTTGGAAGTGAACTTCATGCTTCAACTCCTCCATGGGTTGGTTTGAGCGAAAAACCCACTCGACGCAGGGGCGCAGGTAAGTCGGCTAGCCCGCGCGAATAACGCTAGGATTACCCTGAGACTGTTCCTCGGCGCAGACGATAGCCATAAGCACGAACACTCAGAATAAGTTCTAGATTATAGGTTTTTTTAATTTTGGTTCTTAAGCGACTAATTGTTTTTTCTAGCGCCCTAGGGTCATAGAAAATAATGTTTGGGTCAAGAGTCTTGGCAATGCTGTCTTGGCTCATGACATGCTCAGGTGCTTGTATCAATGCATCGATAATAGTCATTTCGGTGTACGAAATTTCAAGTTTACTGTTGCTGTTATACAGCATTAGTCGTGTTCGATCCAAGTGCAGCTGGGCTGTTGTTTTCCAGTGAGAGTCTTGCAGTGTGTGCGTTAATAAATCCAGTTTTTCCTGTGGGTCGACTGGTAATTTAAGACAGTGATCTGCTCCAGCAAGATAGCAGCTAATGCTGGAGAAGGATTTGGTATGTGTCACTAGAATAAATATGCACGCGACTTGATTCCTCTGGCGAACTATCTTAATGAGCTCGAGAGTGTCATTAACACTTTCCGGTGTGTGAACTTCAATAAAGAAGGCCTTGGCCCGACTATAGTCACGGCATTGACTGTTCACATAATCAGAGATGTCAAAGTACTGCGCCTCTGAAGTGGTCAGTTGCTTAATGTCGTTAATCAGCGCTTTAGTTTGTACAAAACAGAACACCGAAGCGTTGCTTACGTCGGTCTTACACCCTGCAAAAAGCATATCACTTAACCTAAATACCTAGAGGCGGCTTGATTTTGCCATACCCCTCTTCGTTGAGATTGACATTTTATAACACTGTTGGTCTATACGAAATTGCTTGATCCGTTGTCTTGTGCACATGCACAAATGCTAAAAACGCCTGATTGAAAGGCAATGCGACATTGGGTTCCAGCAAAGGCAGCGTGTGTATGCATGTGCGAAGAAGGTTCGGTATCTTGCAAACAATAAGCCAGTCGCTGCGCTAAAAAGTGTTGGCTGGTGAATCGTACGATGAGGTGCTACCTATAGGGAACAGTTTTTTGCATATTCAATCATCACCCAGCCTTTCCGCTTCCTAGCGCAATCCAGCGTAGCTAATATGCTGGAAGGCTAGGCGACTACTGTGAGAAACAAATCAAGAAAACCCATCAAGGCGGTGGGCCTTATCTTCTTGCGTGAACACAGTTGTTAAAGGTAGCGCGAAACGTAGAGGTCGTCTGCATTAAGCGCTGTGACATAAAGCTTATTCCGTTATTTTTTCGAAGTTCTCATAGAACGCATCTTTATTACGGCCGTCCGTCATAGCGTGTAGCGAGTACTGGCGATTAAGGCGTGCGCCGCCGTCACGGGTCAGAGGTGCCCACACAATGTTGGCCCGCCCTCTTGTCGATACGCTCATCATTTCGTCAAATGGGATTGATATATAAATACCCTTATCAAAACTGCCTTCGCCGAACTCTTCTGCTGAGGCAGTAGTGCGGGTAACCCAGCCACCAAATTTCACACCATTGGTAAACTCGCGGGATATATCGATGGTGGCACCCCAGTCTCGGGCCAAATAACGGCCAATGCTCACTGCGCCATCTAAGTCAAATGGCAGCTTTGTGTAGGTGGTAATGTTACCGGTCACAGTTCTGTAGTCGCGAAGACCAAAACCCTGGTCAAAATCGCGTTGGCGAACATAGTTCAAGTCGGCCCCAATTGCCCAGCGCTCGCCCATGGGGCGGTAGAGAATTTCTCCGCCCACGCCTGCGTACATCGGCTCCAGATAGCCACCGTAGACCATCCCATATACGTCTTGATCAAGTTGTTCGGCATGGTTCAACTGCATAGCTGGCATGGTGACATCAGAGGTCGTGGCATATTTACGTAAATCGGTACGTACCCTTGGCAGGCCGCTAGGTGCGTCGTATTTGAATTTATCGTAGTTATTAAGCAGATTTAAACTGACGCCGCCGCTTGCCCATGTGTTAGAGGTAAATCGATATTGACCTTCTGCATAGCTAGTTATTTGGTAGAGCAGGAAGCCGTCGGGGCCACCAATGTTTTGCTGGTAACCAAGACCAAAGCCATAGGTAAAAGGTTTTGGTTGTGTCTGATACAGGGTCGTCTCAACGTGCGGCACCGCCCGGTTAATTTCGGTTGTGCGGTGCAGGTCGACCAAGTCCTGGTCATTGTTTACCACGTCGCGGAACGTTGCACGAGGTACGCTGATTTCTGCGACGGGCATGTCATACCGCTTATTGACCAAGGTGAACCACTGGATGTCATCAGATGCGGTATTGTCCAGAATTCGACTTGCTCGGCCTGCGCCTTTGGCTTCGTAGAAATATTTGGTCTGTTCGCCATAGACCATCAGCTCATCGTCTCGCTGTGCAATACGTTCTACTTTGTAGCCAGCGTTGCTTTCAAGTTTTTTTGAGACCGAGGCCCAGTCGACTTGATTCAGTGGCGTGGTCGGAGCTTTGGCGGGCAGTGGTTCAGCAGGTGGATCGTAGGTTTTGACCGGAGCCTTGCGACTGACAAAATTGGTATGCAGCGTTATGCCGAAGAGTGCGGTATTGCCGCGCTCCCATCCGACGCTCAAATCAACTGAGTTATTCAGTTTATAGACTGCGCCAATGTTGATCGGGGAGTCCTGGACCTGATTGTTGTCTTGAGGCTCATGCTTGTAGTCGTTGCCTTCAAGTTCAATTTTTAGACTCAAGGGTTCCCAGGGTGTTTGATAAGAAACGCCACCAAATAATGAAGGGGGGCCTTTAAAGTACATGTCAGTGTTAACATCGCCTGCAGAGTTGTTGCTGCGTCGATCGTTATAACTGTCACCGATATAGCTCAGTGGGTTTTTAAAATCCCCGCGGTTGCCTAAATAGCCCCAGGCAATTCCCAAGCTGAAGTCCAAGTTCTTATAGCGTTTGTTTGCTACGAAATACTCGCTAGAGAACAAACCAGTACCACCAACATCTCGAAAGCCGACCGCTAGTTCAGGTAACCAATGGCTTTCTTGCCAGAGACGGGCTTTAACATCTACGGCCTTATCCTTGTTGCTCTGGCTGCCGCTCAACGCTTCTGGCCCATAGCGACGGTTAGTCACGGAGGTATAGCGAAATGTTCCTTCAAGCCAATCCAGAGGTTGTAACGAAAGGCTGTAACGAGTGTTGGGGTCGGTGCGGTTAGCGTTCAGGCTCAGTTCGCCAGCAGGTGCCATGCGCGCAGTAGGGGTTTGTAGCAGGCCCACACCGCCGAAATCATTTTGGGTATAGCGCGGCTCGGCATGGGCAGCGCTGTACGGCAATAAGGCGACAACAATAAAACGTAATTTCAAGGGGCCACCTTAGCCAGCGGTTGAGTGGCGAGAAATTGCGCCAACTGCTCGTTCAAATCGGGCGTGGGTAAATCGGCATTGTCATTGCGTACGGGTACCAAAATCGTACTGCCAGCGACAGCGTGTACGCCGTCCTGACGATTCCAGGCAGCGATGGCGACGCGTTGATATTGACCGTCCGGGCGAATAAGCCACAGATAGTCTGTATCGGCTTGGTTTAGTCGCGGACAGCTATCAAGGTAGTCGCGTACTTCCTGCTTGGCCTGTAAGGCCAGCGTGCATTGTTGCTGCACCGCACCAACGACGGTAATCGTATCGGTGTAAGCAGGGTAAATCAGTTGATCGCCATCACTAAGCAGGTAGTTGTGCGCAAACCCGACCTCCAGTGCTACAGGGTCAAGTACGGCCACTTTGCGCCCGGTGACGGGCAGCCGGTTTATGTCTTGATACAGGCGTGCGGCCACATCGGCGAGGGCATCGTTATTGTTTAGCATCGACCCGCGTTTAAGCAGTTGTAGGTCGAACAGTACGCCTGCTTTCAATCTAGTTTGCTGTTCTAGCAGGGGCTGATTGAACCAGGCCGCCGCTAGCCAATAGCTTTCGGGATTTGGGCGGGTCTGAGTTACCGCATCCAACAGGCGCATACCCGGGGTGAACGCCAGACTTTCGGGGTTGCGCACATCGCCGCTGACGGTTACGTCGGCCAGGCTTTGTGCGCTTAGGCTGATCGCAGATAAGCCCAAAAATACACCCGCAGTAAAGTTTCTTAAAGGGTTCACCGGCCGCTCTCCCAGTCAGGGCGCAGGTGCACAATGTTCAAAAAGAGCTCCGGTGTCAGATATTGTTCGCTTTGCAGGATCTGGCCGTCGTCAGGTCGGATCCAGAACCGATTGGTGCCGCTAAAGCCCAAGACTGGAATATCCAGTGCTTCATCAATGCGTTGCAGTACATAAGGCTGATTAAGAATGGTCACTGTCTCCAAGCCTTTACGGCTAAAACGGCTGTTGACCACCAATTGGGTGCCTTCACGTTGATAAATATCAATTGTGCGCGTGCTGGTTTCGCCATCGACTATATGCTGCAGACCGCGTTTGAACGGGGACTCGCCTTCGAAGCGGGTGCCGTCCAGATCGTTTTCCACGCCAAGACCTACGCTGCGTACGGCAAAACCGTTGCGCATCAAGAGCACCTGTTTGCCCGCAGCGACCCAATATTGTAGATCGCCCTCTTGCCGAAGTTTTGCCATAACCCCCTCACTGCCAGGGGTGGTGACCTTGATTTGTGCATAGGGCACGGCGTCGACGTCAGCCTGCGAGAGTTGCAGGGGTTCTGCGCTGCTCAGAGTTGACCTGAACGTGTCGAGGGAGGCTTTGGTCAATGGCGTGCAGCCACACAGTAGCAGGCACGCCAATAGGCATGAGCAGTTACGAAAAGTTTTCAACACGGCTCAACCTTAATCGCGGAGGTTGTTCTGAGCCGAAGCTCCCGTACCCACAATGCTTGCAGATGGTACCAGTTGGCTGATCAAGCGGTTCCAGCGCGTAACCTGAGCTGGGCCAACGTAAACGATATCTTGAGGTTTCAGCTCGAATTGGCTAGCCACAGCAAAGGCGGTAGGTGATTTAGCATCTAGCTGAAACACTTTTGCCGGCTGGGTTTCCAGATTTTCTGCGCCGCGAATCACATACAGTGCATTGCCGTTGGAAGTAGTCTGATTGAGCCCGCCAACAGTACCGATGACATCTGCCAGGTTCATGTTCTTGGTTTTGAACTTGAGTGCTTGGGGTGCAACAACTTCGCCCAAGACATAGATTTTTTTACGGTCGTTGTAGGGAAGGTACAACTGGTCACCGTCTTTCAAATAAACCTTGTACAGATCAGACCCTTTGCTGTTGAGCGAGTCCAGATCTAATTGATATTCACGCCCGTCGCGGGTCAATACAACTCCTGACAAGTCGGCATTTACGGGGTCAATACCTGCTGCGCCAAAGGCCTCTGTAACGCTAAGAGGGGATGTAGTAATAAACACCGGCCCTGCTTTGCTCACAGCGCCAGAGATAATTGCTTTTTGACTGGCAAAACGCAATACGCTCAGATCCACCTGTGGGCTGTCAACAAACTGTGTAAGGCGTTTAGCAATTTCTGCGCGCAACTCTTCTACTTTTTTACCGGCCGCATCGATTTTCCCAATGAAGGGGTAATAGATACTGCCGTCTGGCCGCACGACGCGGCCATTGGCATCAATCTGTTGTTGGGCGCCTGAAGGCGCTGTCAGTTCTGGATGGTCCCAAACGGTGATATACAACACATCGTTTGGGCCAATTTTGTAGTCCGCCGGCTTAAATGCCAGCAGTTCTGCTGGCACCGAGCTTGAGACGTGTGTCGCCGCGTTTTGCGCAATCAGCTTGGGGGTTATTGGAATCAACTCGACCCGACTGCTTTCTGGAGAGCCTTCTTTACCGATTTCACTGGTATCCAGGTATTGACCGGGCGCAAACATACAACCTTGCAGGGCAAGCCCTGCAAGTACCGCGAGCGACAAACTACGAATCATCATTGAGGACACTTGTAAGAGATACACATCAAAATCAAATGCCTGGAAAGCTCCAGGTGGTTTAGTCCTTTCGACCTGGTCAAGCCTTAGCGCGTGGTACCTGTAGTACCTGTAGTGCCAGTGGTACCACCACCAGTGCCGCTGTTGTCGCTACCACCACCGCCACCACCGCCACCGCTAGCAGCGATGACTGCTACACCGGCAGCAGCTGCAACCCCAAGGCCGATTTTTTGGTTTTGCGAGAGGCTGCCCAGCACGCCAGTGTCAGTGTTCAGTGACGCTGGTGCAGCAGGAGGGGCTGACTGCGCAGGAGCAGGAGCGGGTTCTGCGGCGAAGATCGAGGCGCTCATGGCCAGTGCGAGTGTAGAAACGAGTAATTTTTTCATGGGTAAATCCTTTTGATAAATAGTCTGTATTGATGGGTTGAGTACTTGGGCGTTTTAGCGGTGTTCAAACGACGAGTCAAAAGCAGCTGATACAGCCGAGCCAGACGCTCAAGTGAGTCTTTACAGGCACTTTATTGTTCAATATCAACTTAAGAATACCTGTGCAGAGCGGTGTTGGTTGCTGACGTTTTATAACGTTTTCTTTCGGGTCACAAAAAAACTCTCGACAAATTCACTATCTGGGCGGGCGGCCCATTACTGTCGAACAGATTGCGCTATGGCAATTCAAGGTTTGAGCTTCAAGCCCGGCCGTATTTGTCTTCAAATCGAACGATATCGTCTTCACCCAAATACGAGCCTGATTGCACTTCAATGAGTTCCAGCGGGATGACCCCTGGATTTTCCAGTGCGTGGATCTGGCCGATGGGGATGTAGGTGGACTCGTTCTCGCACACCAGGTAAGTCCGCTCACCATTGGTCACCTTGGCCGTACCACTGACCACAATCCAGTGCTCAGCGCGGTGGTGATGCATCTGTACCGACAGCTTGGCTCCCGGCTTCACCGTAATGCGCTTGACCTGATAGCGATGACCGTTATCGACCGAGTCATACACGCCCCATGGACGGTACACCTCGCGATGGTTGATGTGTTCGCTACGCGAGCCGTTTTTTAATTGCTCAACGATCTTTTTGACATCCTGCACATGGTCCTTGTGAGCGACCAGTACCGCATCTTTGGTTTCAACAATCACTAGATCGTCCACGCCGACCGTTGCCACCAGGCGGCTGTCGGCGTGTACATAGGTGTTACGCGACTGTTGGTCGAGTACGTCACCCTTGAACACATTACCTTGTTCGTCTTTGGTGCTGACATCCCACAAGGCCGTCCAGGAGCCGATATCACTCCAGCCCGCATCCAGCGGCACCATCACCGCGTCGACGGTTTTTTCCATCACGGCATAGTCCACTGAGTCATCTGGGCAGGCTGCAAATGCGACTTCATTAACACGGGTGAAGTGCATGTCTTGTGTGCCGCCAGTCAGTGCTTCACGGCAGGCAGCGAGAATATCGGGGCGATGACTTTCAAGCTCCTGCAGATAGCGGCTGGCGCGGAACATAAACATGCCGCTGTTCCAGAAATAGCTGCCACTGGCTAGATACTCCTCGGCTGTCACCCGATCAGGCTTTTCTACAAAACGGCTCACCTTGAACCCGCCAATACCTACGCTGACACCTTGCTCGATATAGCCATAACCCGTCTCAGCATGGGTTGGAACAATACCGAAGGTCACGAGCTTACCGTCTTGCGCCAGAGGCAGAGCAGTTTTGATGCTGGCTTGAAACGCGGCAACGTCCTGGATCAAATGATCTGCTGCCAATACCAGCAAAATTGGGTCTTCTGTTTCGCTGCAGGCTTCAAGAGCGCTCAAGGCCGCCAAGGCAATCGCCGGTGCAGTATTGCGCCCGACCGGTTCGAGTAAAATATTGGCTTTTTCGAGCCCGAGCAGACGTAGTTGCTCCGCCGCGAGAAAGCGGTGTTGCTCGTTGCAGATCAGCCGCGGCAATGCAGCACCCAGACCATCAAGGCGCTGAAGGGTGGCTTGCAGCATTGACAAGTTGGCATCGGCTAGAGGCAGAAACTGCTTAGGGTTGAGCTGGCGCGACAATGGCCATAAACGAGAGCCGGAGCCTCCGGCCATAATGATCGGAAAGAGCATGTTCAACATCCTGTGTATGCGTCGAAGAGTTAACGCAGTGCTGCGAGATAGGCACGCGTATTGGCGTGCACGTGCTCATGCGTCTGCATCTCGATTAAAGGCCACCAGCGATAGGCCCCATGCTGGGCGTGGGGCAGTTGTAATTCTTGGCCTTCAGCCAGAACTAACTGATAGGCCAGTACTACATAGTGGGTGTCCGGTGCCTGCTCGCCTGCACCAAATACGCTATCGGCATAAAAGTGTTCATAGATCCCCAGCAGGCGAGCGTCACTGCGCTGGTACACCTGACCCAATTCTTCCAGAGTCAGGCGATTGAAGGCGGTGTCCAGTGTTTCATTTTTCAAAATACGCCCGCCAGGCACAAACCAGCTGTCTTTCGCGGGCCGATTGAGTCGCTGCCCCAACAGGCATTCGCCCCGTGCGTTCTGTACCATCAGATCGATCGAAACCAATGGAGTTGAAGCCACAACACTGCGAAACAGATCATTACTGAGCCACATGATTCAAATCTCGGCTAAAAAACGCGTCAGGATTTGGTCTTTGTCCAGAAACTCGCATGCATAGCCGGTGGCAATCGCATTCGGCATCGGCATGGCTAGCACGCGCTCTATGCCGTTGATCAGGGCCTCAACCGATTCCGGTTCCACCAGCGTGGCAACCCCGGGGTATTCAGCGCAGAGAACTCCCAGGCTGGTCTCTGGGTCGGCGGTAATCAATGCATTGCCACCCACCGCAAGGATATTGGTGAGCTTGGAGGGCAGCACTGCATCCGCCGCCCCACGCTTTTGTATCACCAGATGGCAATCCGCTGATGCCAGTAGCGCGGGCAGATCTTCATAAGGCTGGAGTGGTGCAAAGACCACGTTGTTGAGGTTGCGTTGCTGACTCAGTTCCAGCAAGCGGGCCTTGCCGGCGCCTTCGCCGACTACAAGGAATACCAAGTCCTTGCGATCAGCCAGACGTTCGGCAGCCTCAATCACACATTCCAAGCCCTGCTTTTCGCCAATGTTGCCGGAGTAGAGCAATACCCGTTTGTCCGGGTCCACGCCAAGCCTGCGTAACAATTCGGCATTACGCGGCACATTGTGGAACCGGGCTGTTTCCGACCAGTTGGGGAAAAACCGCAACTGCTCTTTGGCCACCCCCTTTTCTTCGGCACGCCGCAGCATGCCACTGGAGATAGTGGAAACCCGGTCGAAGCTACGTAACAGCGCCCGTTCAACAGCAAACGCCCAGCGCTTGAGCTTTTCGCCCTTGGCGATGGACAGCCCGAACAAAGCATCCACTTCATAATCCTGAACGTGTAACACCGACGTTGCGCCTACCAGCTTGGCCAGAACCAGAGCCTGCGGTGCGCAAAACAGGGTGGGCACGACCAGGATCACCAGCTCGGGCTTCCAGCGTAACTGTGCCAACACTGCAAAAGCTGATGACAACGAGAAACTTGCTAAATGCAGCAAACGTTTAACTGCCGTGGGTCGAGCAGGAACATATAGCGGGCAGCGAATAACGGTGACGCCAGCCTCCTGACGTTTATTGAAACGCCAGGCGCTGAAGCCTTGCCATACCTTCCAGTCCGGATAATAAGGCGGAGCTGTGACGACCCTGACCTCATGACCCTGAGCGGCCAGCCAAGCTGCCATTTCACCGCTGTACTTACCAATGCCGGTCAATTCAGGGCTGTAGTTAATGCCGTAGAGCAGGATTTTCATCAGTGTGTCCGCGCCTGTTGCACGTTGTTGACATACCAGTCGTAAGCGTCTTTCAGTCCGTCTTCCAAGCCGATACTGGCTTGCCAGCCCAGTGATTTGAGACGTGACACATCCATCAACTTGCGTGGAGCACCATCCGGTTTGCTGGTATCGAAGGTCAACTTGCCAGAGAAACCAGTGACGCTTGCAATGGTTTTCGCCAGTTCACCAATCGTGCAGTCAACGCCTGTGCCAACGTTGATGTGAGAGAGCATTGGCTGGGTGTTGGCCTGATAGGTCTGCTCATCCAGTTCCATCACATGCACGCTTGCGGCGGACATGTCATCGACATGCAGAAACTCCCGCATAGGCGTGCCGGTCCCCCAGATGACCATCTCTTCGTCCCCACGCTCAACCGCTTCATGGAAGCGGCGCAGCAGGGCAGGGATCACATGACTGTTTTGCGGGTGATAGTTGTCGTGCGGGCCGTACAAGTTGGTCGGCATTACGCTGCGGTAGTCACGACCGTGCTGGCGGTTGTAGCTTTCGCACAGCTTGATCCCTGCGATCTTGGCAATCGCATAGGGTTCATTGGTCGGCTCCAGTACACCTGTTAGCAAAGCATCTTCACGCATTGGCTGTTCGGCGTGCTTCGGGTAAATGCAGGATGAGCCAAGGAACAACAGCTTCTGTACGTCGTTCTGATGCGCAGCCTGAATCAGGTTGGCCTGGATCATCAGATTGTCGTAGATAAAGTCTGCCGGGTAATTATTGTTGGCCTGAATGCCTCCGACCTTTGCCGCTGCCAGATACACCTGATCGATCTGATGCTTTTTGAAAAAAGCCTGCACTGCCTGTTGGTCAAGCAGGTTCAATGTGTCACGGCCAGCGGTGAGAATACGGCTGTACCCCAGCGCTTGCAGACGTCGGACAATGGCGGATCCGACCATGCCGCGATGGCCGGCAACAAAGATGTTTTGATTCAGATCACGCGTCATGCTCAATTCTCCACGGCAACCGGCAGGTCGTGCCCGTGTTGCTTGAGCAATGCATGGCGCTGTGCGATTTTGAGGTCTTCGCGAACCATTTCGGCGCACATTTCCTGAGCCGTGATCTCTGGAACCCAGCCCAGCTTCTGTTTGGCTTTGGTAGGGTCTCCGAGCAATGTTTCAACCTCTGCTGGACGGAAGTAGCGTGGGTCAACCTTGACCACTACATCGCCGACTTTGAGTGCTGGAGCTTTGTCGCCTTCAATGCTTACGACAATTGCCTGCTCATCCACGCCTTCACCTTCGAACTGCAGGGTGACGCCCAATTCAGCGGCGGACCAGCGAACGAACTCACGCACCGAATATTGCACGCCAGTAGCAATAACAAAGTCGTCCGCTACATCTTGCTGCAGCATCATCCATTGCATGCGCACGTAGTCCTTGGCATGGCCCCAGTCACGCAGTGCATCCATATTGCCGAGGAACAGGCATTGCTCCAGACCCTGGCTGATATTAGCTAAGGCGCGGGTAATTTTGCGGGTGACAAAGGTCTCACCACGACGCGGCGATTCGTGGTTGAACAAAATACCGTTGCAGGCATACATGCCATAGGCTTCGCGGTAGTTAACCGTGATCCAGTAGGCATACATCTTCGCTACGGCATAAGGCGAGCGCGGGTAGAAGGGTGTGGTCTCCTTCTGCGGGGTTTCTTGAACCAAGCCGTATAGCTCAGAGGTAGAAGCTTGATAGAAGCGGGTTTTCTTTTCCAGACCGAGCAGGCGAATGGCTTCCAGGATACGCAGAGTGCCCATGGCGTCCACATCAGCGGTGTATTCCGGGGACTCGAAACTGACGGCCACATGAGACTGTGCGCCCAGGTTGTATACCTCATCCGGTTGTACTTCCTGGATGATGCGGGTCAAGTTGGAAGAGTCGCTCAAGTCGCCGTAATGCAGTACGAAGTTACGGTTGTCGACATGTGGATCTTGGTAGATATGATCTACGCGCTGGGTGTTGAAAGAAGAAGCGCGGCGTTTGATGCCATGCACTTCATAGCCTTTTTCCAGCAGTAACTCTGCCAGGTAAGATCCGTCTTGGCCAGTAATGCCAGTAATAAGAGCACGCTTCTTCATTGTTGCTTTCCTGTGTATGCAATCGCTCGGTGGGGGAGTGATTGATTATTAAATAAATTGAGTAGTTTTAGTTAGCGCGATTGTTCAGGCGTTAACGTGTGTCCGGTCAAACGCGAGAGTTCTGCTGCGATCTGATGCTTGTCGGAGAGATGAGAAATGGCTCTCTCTAACTCCATTACTTTCGACCCTACGAGGAAGCGGTACCAATACCCTTGAAGGAAATGGTAAACCAGTCCGGAGCGGCCATCGAGAAAGCCGAGTTGAAAAACATATCGCCACAAAAAGTAAAGTGGTGCGCTCACGGTGAAAGGAATGCGGTTGTAAATATGTTCTTTTATAAAAAATTTTGTAGCTGTTTGCAGTGATGTACTTTGCGCCGTAATAGAGTGATCGCGAGCTGAAAAATTCAAACGATAATTCAGGATTTCTATGGCTTCACGCGTTGCATATTTATTGTGCTTTTCAGTAAAAAAAGTCAAATCGTTTAAGTTGTGATCGGCAAACCCACCGTCAAAAGTCACGGTCCGTCCGCCCCAAATAACGACATGTTCGTCCATCCAGCGATTCTCAATACGGCCATGGCCTTTGCGCCAAATTCGCAGCATCACCAGTGGGTAGCGACCACCGTGCTTGACCCAGCGATCCATGAAAATATGTTTGCGTTTAAGATTGATGCCGACGACATCCGCTGGTAGATCTGGAAGTTTATGAGTTATTTCTGCAACAAGGTCCGGCTCGATTATTTCATCCGCATCCAGGCGCAGAATCCATTCACCCGTTATTGGTGCGTTATCAAGCGCCCACTGAAACTGCTGGGCTTGATTGACAAATTTATTTTGAAGTACGGTCGCGCCATGTTCACGAGCAATTTCTAGCGTGCGATCGCTGGAAAAAGAGTCAATAACAAAAATTTCTTTGGTCAGTTCGGCAACCGACGCCAACGCCCGTTCTAAATGCAGTTCTTCATTAAAGGTCAGAATAACCACAGAGAGACCAACCAATGGTCGATGCATTGTCTCTGTTGTCATTGCTCATTCCTTGTTCGTTGGCCAATGCGTTTGGCAGGTTGCCCTGCAAAGACAGTCCAAGGTTCCAGTATCGTTTTGGTGACAAGAGAGCGGGCGCCGACAACAACTCCATTAGGAATAGTCACACCTAGAGACACAAATGCTTCAGCACAAATCCACACATGCTCACCGAGAATAATGGGTTTCGCAAAAAGTTGGAAATTTGAACTGTTGTAGTCATGAGAACCGCCGCATAGATGAGCGCCTTGCGAGATAACGCTATAGCTGCCTACTCGAATCAAGTCCATGTTGTAGAGCGTTACACCATCGGCAATCCCCACATGGTCACCTACCTCCAGATTCCAAGGCGCCCATATTTTAGCGCCAGGATAAATATGCACGCCTTTACCTAGCTTGGCGCCGAACAGCTTCAAAAGTGCCGCACGCCACGAATGAAAGGGCCGAGGTGAAGTGCGGAAAAACATTAAATAAGCAATATTCCAAGTAAGCCGACGTAGTCGATTTGCCAGCGAGAATGAAGGTTTTCGATATGAGTCACTGCCCTGAATAATCATGCGCGGCGCTCCTCGATAATCTCAATCAAGCGTTCGGTGGCACGTTGTATATGAAACTGTTCTGCAAAACATTTCTTTGCCCGACTTGCCATTTGTGCATAGGCATCGGGTTTAAGGTCGAGCCAATGTTGCAGACTGTTTATAGTGCCTTGAACTGTATCCTCATCAACAAACCCAGCTTCGCTAACTTGAATTTCACGCCATATATTGACTTTGTTGCTGATAATGACGGGTTTGCCGCAGGCAAGCGCTTCCGCAACGACGATCCCAAAATTTTCTTGGTGAGAGGGAAGGCAAAATACTTCGGCCGCATAAAATGCGCCCCACTTAACATCCCCAGAGAGCATGCCCAACCAAGAAATTCGATCAGATATTCCGTGTTTGGCAGCAAGTAATTTTAATGTAGATGACCATCCCGTTTGGTCCGGTCCGGCCATGACTAACTGCAATGCCGGATCTTGGCTTGCAATTTTTGCAAAAGCCTCGATGAGCAGGTCACATCCTTTTTTCTCGTGAATGCGGCTAAGGTAGAGTGCTAGCCGTTTGTTTTTTAACTCGGGGTACAGATGCAAGAAATCATGCGTTAACTGATCTCCATTTTTGGGTGCATCCGCTGTTCCGAACGCGGTTACAACTTCATTAGCTTTGTATAGCCAGAATGATTGGCGCGCTAAAATTTTTTCTTCTTCGCAGGTAAATAATACAGCTTTGGCATCACGCAAAACTCGATATTCACCCCATGTCCAGTACAACCACTTTTTTAAATGTTTGAGAGGGTAGTTTTTTTTGAACCAGGGGTCGAGCATGCCATGTGTGAATATAAAGTAAGGTATCTTTTTTTTTGCTAGTGCTCGCCATGTGCCGAAGCTGTGATATTGCCATAAACCGTCAATGATAACGGCATCAAAGCTATCAATATTGTTAGTCAGCCAAGGGGTGAGTGCCTTGTTATATTGATACGTCCCTTTGGAGGGGCCTAGCGGATGAACTTTTACAGGGTATTGAGATATATAATCTGCGCGAGGATCGTCTAGGCAGACAAGTTCAACGTGGTGACCTAAGTGCATTAATGTGCTGTCGATTTTTCGTGCAGCTTCCATAGGTCCACCTCCTGCGGGGTCTATGGAGGATATAACTCGTAAAATCTTCATGGTTTTGCATCCGCTAACGTGTAATGGTTGCCGAGCACCAGTTGTACAAACTGATCTCCCATTGTGGGATTGTTAAGGTCTAAGTAAGTGTTGTAAGCGCTCACGGCTATGTCGCGCATTGTTTCCGCAGGGAGTTGCCATATAGAGTCTAGTGTTGCTGAAAGGCCCGACTCTCCCGTTGCAGGGTCAAATAAGAAACCATTACCGTTCGCGCTCACGTAAGAAGGCTCTGGTCCCATATGTGCTTCAATATTTTTATGTATCAGAGGAGGCAAGCCAAGGCTAAACAGGTGAACAACGCTTAGGCCTGCGTCTCCCGGATAACAGCCAATACGGCATAACTTACTGATTTCAGCGATGCGATGATTGTCATGTACAGGGCCGTGCCAGTGGAGCCATGTAATATTCTTGTATTGATTTTTATACTTGTCCTCCAGTTGCCCCCCGCCAATAATATGCAACTCAAGTAGTTGGCCATTGTTCCGGGTGATCTCAATGGCTTGAATTAACGTGTCGAGCCTGCACCCATCGCGCAATCGCCCAATGAATAGAACGCCGTTTTCGGTGTAGGTTTTTTGACTTGGCGCTATGGTAGTTTGTAATTCAAGTGAATTTCGTATGGTAATTAGCTTGTTAGCATCACAACCTGCTGCTATTAAACTGTCTCTTGACAGTTCAGTGTAGCAAACGTATTTGGTAGAAAACTTACATATGGCGCGATACATTATTTTTCGAAGCAGGCTGGGATTTTTATATGAATAAAGTCCTTGGCCGTGAGCGTAAAATTTAATACTCAGTGTGATGCTGAGAATCATACTAAGCCAGAGGGAGATAAAGCGCGGGTTTGCAAAAGAAATGATGGCGTCTGGTTTTTCTCGTAGTGTATGACGGATTATGTTTTTTTGATAAAAAAGACGGCCTCCAAGTAACGGAATCGAGGTTGACTGTATAACAGTTGAAAGGTGAGAGCTGGCCGCCAGATGACCTTGTTTCTGAGCTTCGGTGTTGTCATAAAAACAATGGGTGTCAAAGTTAATAGCTAGTTTTTCAATAATAGGAGACCGGTAGCCAGCGAGGATAGGTTGAATATAGAATACTTTATTTTTTTTAAGCTGGCTGTCGTTGTTGTACATGATGAGGGTAGCCTTTAATTTTGGTTATGCTCTAACGCTGAGTGGCTTGCGATAACTCAGTACAAATACAATAAGCACAAAATAGATCAGTCCTAGGCTGAGAGCGTCTGCAAGATAGCCTTCGGTGATGCTTGTGACTAAGATGCATAATAAGCCTGGGAGCCAAGCGTTGCGGAACTTGAATTTTTCGCGAACGCGCCATGTGCGTTTGATGCACAGCAGCATGCAAATTAAAAGCGGTATTGCAGCTGCTAACCCGCCCATGGATAAAACCCTAAGGTATGACCCCGCAGTTGCTTTTACTTCTAAGCCAGCACCAAATAAAGGGTTTGCCACAAAGTAATCCCACATACTTACCCAGACACCATCACGTGTGTTACCAGCCTCAGTAATTCGTTTTATTCCGGGTATGTTGTGGGCTAACACTTCGATTATTGAGTCGAGCGATAATAGTGTAATGAAGGCTGCAAAAGATAATAGAAATATAGTGCTTGGCTTGATTTTGTTTTGAATATACATGTATCCGATGGTTGCAGAGGCAAAGCCAAGTATTCCGGTTCGTGAGCCAGTTGCCATAATTAGAAGCGCGGATGTGATAAGTAATATTGTAGAAATAAAATTTGTGATCTTGCTGGTTGGGTAGTTTTTTTGTGTATAGTTAAATCCGAATATGATTGATGCGCATATTGCAAAGTTAACACCGGCGAAATTTGGATGCTGGAACACACCTACAAAACGCCCCTTCCAGCTGGTTGTGGAGTATTGAAATAAACACAGGTATAAATTCATCAGGAGGATAGCGGCAGCGAAATAGCACATGCCTTTGAATAGAGCTTCATAGTTTCGTTCTGAGCCTGGAGAGCCGTCTTTCGCAAGCATTATAAAGTAGAGCAGCGTCAGTGAAATAAAAGAAACTATTTGCTCCATTCCTGAGGTTGGGACAATGGCGATTCTGAGCGCTATGACAGCTTTGAAAATTAAAAACCATAGGGCTGGGTACGAAATTTGTAGTGGTGTTAATTTAGGTCGTCGGAGCCAGGTGAACAGTAGTAGAAGTAAGCCGACAATGCCTATGTGTTGACTGTGATCTCTTAAAAACGCTACTAGACCTGTATAAGTTACAGAGTCAAACTCGGTCAACGTACCAGGCTTTACAGCAGAAGCGAATAAAAACATTGCCATTCCGCAAGCAAATGTATCCGGTCGCCAATTGGTCTTAGGTTTCGAAGAAATGTCCGTTAAAGTGGATCTCATCAGTTTGCTTTTTCCAGAATTATCTTTCTATTTATTAAAAATATATTTACGCCGTGCACGTGATGAGTCAGTTTTTTTGAGCGGGTTTTGTAATGATTGGCGAAATAGGTTTGGGTCAGACGATATCGGTATTGATTTTTTTCACTAGTTCTTTTCCAGTATTGGAGTTGACTTTCCGAACAAATAATTTGTCAGACTTACTGATTTCTTCCCAGTCATTTAGGCTGAACCATTTTTGTAAAGAAGGACAAATTAGGTGGAAGTTAACCAGGCGCCAGAGTCCGCGCCCTTCGTATGTCTGTAACCCGTCTGCATTTTCATTAAACGGTGAATTACCTACAATAGTGTGGAAATAATGCTCGTCTGGGGAGAAAGTATGCTTATTGACTTCATAAAACCAGGGGTTGTTGGTGTGGAAATTTAAAATATATTCGCAACATGATGGCGTCAAGGCACACCAAGTGTGTCCAAAGTATGGAATCATATCGTTGTTCCATTTATTTGGTATGCCTAATGCTCTCAAGGTTTTTCTGATAAGTTTGTCAGTGAAAATCAAAGGCCTGTTGTTGGTCTTTATAAAAGGTTCTAGGAATTGTTTGCGGGTAATTAACTTTAAATAGTGTTCTGGTGAGTCTCTCATGTCGATATATTTAATGAACTCCCTTTCAGGTGCGGATGTAAATATATCGCTGATCTGTTTTTCTGGCTTGATTGGGTAATCCGAACCTGTGATAAACACGAAGTGCGTGTAGCGCTCTGAAAAAGGTAGGGCGGCACGGATTAGATTTAACAACGCATCAATCATGGACATTCCTGCCCATGCAACATCTACTCGTTCCTCGATAAAAATAGCAGACGCTGGGCATGTGGATGCAAACTCAGACAGGTTTGCCTTAGCATCTAAGTGAATATAAACATCTGCACAGGTACTTATAGACTTAACTAAAGCTCCCAGATGAGTGGCATCACTATGGGCGAGTATCAGGTAGGCTATTTTTTTCATGGCGGACCGATGTTTAGCATGAGTGTGTTTACTTGGTTTTGTAGCTGATGTTGAAATCGGTAAAAAATTGTTCAAATGCACTCATGGCTTGTAGTTGAATTTCGTCTAAAGTTTCTTTGTTAACAGTAAAAGTGTTTTTACTTAATAAGTCGTTACTGAAGTCATTTGATGGATTTATCTTTAGATTAAAGGGTCTTCCAACAGAAGAGAAATAATCATGGAACTTAAAATTTCCCCCGGTGTGCAATGAGCCTTCATCAAGCCAGATGTTAGGGATTTGAAATGCATCTGAAAGAATAAGGCCGTGCAAGGCTTGGCTCATGATGACTTCGCAAGAGAGGATTTCGCTTGCTATTTTTTTGAAGTCATTTGTTCTAAAGTCAATCACACGATATGACCCTAGTGCTTTATATTTTTCGTTTTGGTCTTCAGTGTCGAATTTTGTAAAGTGTGGGATGATGCCGTATTTGTATTTTTTTTCTACGGTTTGTCCTAAGTCGCCAAGTGCTAGAGGGACGAGAAGTCCAGGGTCGCCCAGCAAAATGTTGTTTGGATATTTGTCTGTTATGAGTTGTCGGGACAAATGTCCGCGAACTGAGTAGATTTTTGAAAACTTAAGCTTTCTCAGCTTCATGCCTGTGTATATGAAGCCGGAGCCTACGACTCCAATTGGTTTTCGTCTGAATAAGTACCTATTACCCCATATACTTTGAAGAATGCTTCCAGTGCTTATTAGCTTGGCTTCATCAAGGGAGGTAAGTTGGTGATTTACCGAGAAAAGCTCTGAGAGCAAAAATGTAGTGATCTCATCGCCAAGATTGAATTTTTCGTTGCCAGGGCGCCACCAAAATGTATTCAGCATTTTTCATCCGTTATTTGTCTGTACGCGTACTAGCTACTTTAATATTTTTAATATGGAGCAAATTAAAATGCTGTTGAGTTAAGGCCGGTACGTTTTCTTACTAGAAAGGCCAGTACCAAATTGCACGATACAATACTTAGTGCTGATGCTGTTGCTGCTCCGGCTATATCCCACAGTGGTATGAGTATTAGGCTAGATGTAATATTGACTGCAAAACCTACGAAAACACCAATTGAAGCGTCTCGCTCATGGCCAGTCATATATAAAATTTGACCAACTGATCCTGAGGCCGCGGCAATCACTTGTGCAACACATAAAATTGTCAGACTAAGTGCGCCACGTTTGAATTCAGGACCAAATACAGTTCCTAAAATAGGTTCGGCAAAAAAGCCCATAATTACCGCGAGCGGTACTGCTAGAGCTAAAGTTCCCCTAGCTGCAATAGTCAGCACCCGTTGAAGTTTTTTCACTTCTCCTAGCGAGTACAACTTTGAGATTGTTGGTTGAATTGCCATGTTTACGACCACTAGCGAAAAGGCAACAAGCTCTCCGCCCCGGGTTGCTATCTGGTAGATACCTGCAGACTCTGCACTTTGTAAACCAGAGAGCATTAACATATTGACCTGTGAGCCAATGATGCCAATCCCCACTATGAACAAAAGGGGTAACGCTGATCGGGTCCACTCTTTGATCTCATATCGAGGTTCCGAGCTGCGAATTTCTTCTGGTAATCTTTTAACCAGTAGCCATGCACCCACTAAAAAACTGATAGCAACTGCAGCGAACCGCGATGCCATTGCCGCTTCTGGTGTTAACGCCAGAGAAGAGCTCAACGTTAACCCAGCCCAAGCACTTATAAACAGTACAAACAAACCCGGCGTTAACAGATTTTCTGAGAGTTGACCAAGCACTACAAAATGCAAGCCTCTTAACAACGCCGAGCGTATGGCGCCCAGCGCCACCAGGGGTAGCATTGCCATCGCCCACCAAAGGCAGTTTGTGTAGGAGGGCGCTAGGTTTTCGCTCATAGCCGATATAATTACAGCACCCGCGCCTCCTAGTGCAATTGAAACCACTAGTATAAGTTGGTTCGAACGCTCAAGAAGGCCGCGCATCAGGCCCCATTTTTGGTGAGCGCGGTAACTGCTGAATAATCTAATGACCAGTGTTGGGAAGCCGATAGTTGCAAAAATACTGAGTAACGTCAGTACCGCCATAGAGGAAACATAGTACCCATAGCCTTCCGCACCCAGCCACCGTGCAAGAAGCACACTGGTCAATAGCATTAGCATTTTGGATGACAGACTAAGGGCTAAACTGCCTGCTGCAGCTCGGACCAAATGACGACGTAAGGCGGAACCTCCGACGATGAAGTTACGAATTTTTTCTGCTGCGGTGGTCATAGACATTCATGCTCATGCTGTACAGCATTATGTAGCTGGTAAAGTCTTAGCGGCCAATTGAGCGGTACTCAATCCCTTTCTTTTGGATGCGCTCAGGGTCAAATAAATTTCTGCCGTCGAAAATGACGGGTACACGAAGTTGCTGTTTTATAAGCTCGAAATCTGGCGCTTTAAATACTTGCCACTCAGTCACAATGACCAATGCATCTGCACCCTTAATAGCCGCCTCTTTAGTGCCACACAGGCTCAGGTCGTTTCGGCTGCCATAAATACGCTGAGTTTCTTCCATAGCTTCCGGATCATAGGCTTGAACGCTTGCACCTGCTTTCCAGAGGGACTCCATCAATACTCGACTAGGGGCTTCACGCATATCGTCAGTATTGGGTTTGAAACTAAGCCCCCACAAAGCGAAAGTCTTGCCATTCAAGTCGCCATCAAAGTGTTTTGATATCTTCTTGAACAGCACAGATTTCTGTTCGTCATTGCGGCTTTCTACGGCTTTGAGCACTTTGGCGTCAAAGTCAATGCTGTCGGCGGTTTTGATCAGGGCCTGCACATCTTTAGGGAAACACGAACCGCCATAACCAACGCCGGCATACAGGAATTGATAGCCAATGCGCGGGTCGGAACCGATGCCCAAACGTACCATCTCGATATCAGCGCCAAGCATTTCTGCCAGGTTTGCCATCTCGTTCATAAAGCTGATTTTGGTCGCCAGCATGCAATTAGCAGCGTATTTGGTCAGTTCTGCGCTGCGAACATCCATGACGATGATTTTTTCGTGATTGCGATTGAAGGGCGCATACAACTCGCGCATGACATCTTCAGTGGCCGTGCAACTGGTGCCGATCACTATTCGGTCAGGGCGCATGCAGTCGGCTACGGCGGAGCCTTCTTTTAGAAACTCCGGGTTGGACACCACGTCGAAGGTCAGATCACTGCGCTGGCGCTGTACCAAGACTTGAGCAATGCGCGCACTAACTTTGTCAGCGGTTCCGACTGGGACCGTAGACTTGTCTATGATGATTTGTGGACGCTCCATATGCTGGGCAATGGTCTCTGCGACCGCCAGTACGTATTTAAGGTCGGCTGATCCATCTTCGTCAGGCGGTGTGCCCACGGCGATAAACTGCACTTCGCCATGCTTGACCCCAGCAGCGGCATCGGTGGTGAAGTTCAATCGGCCCGCTGCGTAGTTTTCTTTGACCAGTGCTTCAAGTCCTGGTTCGTAGATCGGGATATGGCCTTGTTTAAGGCGTTCGACCTTATTGGCATCGATGTCAATACACACGACGTCGTGCCCAACTTCGGCGAGCACTGCGCCTTGGACCAAACCGACGTAACCGATGCCAAAAACTGTGACTTTCATGTCGATTCCCTTTAAACGTAAAGCGGGTGATAAAAGTAGAAAAGTTAGGTCTTGCAGGACTGAATATCGACTTGCTGCGGTATTGAGCTGTGCGGTTTATATTGATTAGACACGCTACCGCCCCAGGATTATTCGCCAATCCCTGAGAGCACTTACATTAGGTTCAAATGTTATGTTGCAAGTTGTCTTTGTACTGAGAGAGCGCCCTTGAACTCTCAAGGGCGCTTGTTAATTACGCTAAGTGTGCTGTTTAAACGTTGTCGGACTTATATTCGTAGTTGTAGTAACCATAAGCGCCATAACCGTATTTGGCCGAGGCGCGCTTTTCAACGCCATTGAAAATAGCGCCTTTCAGATCAATACCATTTTGTGCAAAGCGGCGCATGGTCAGTTCAACCTCGCGGGCCGGGTTGAGCTCAAAGCGGGTCACAATCAGGTTGGTGCCCGATTGGCGGCCAACAATGGCAGCATCGGTCACGGCCAAGAAGGGCGGGGTGTCCAGAATAACCAAGTCATATAGAGCGCTAACTTTGTCGAGGAACTCTGTGAAGTTCTTGTGCATCAACAGCTCAGACGGGTTCGGCGGAACTTGACCACGACCAATGACGTGGAGATTTTCGATTTCGGAGTGGTGTATGGCTGTGTCTAGATCACAGCGTTTTACCAGTAGGTCGGACAGGCCGTTTTCGACAGGGATGCCAAACATTTTATGGATATAGCCTTTGCGCATATCCACGTCTACCAGCAACACACGCTGGCCCGACTGTGCAATCACGGCCGCCAGGTTGGACGAGATAAAGGACTTGCCGACCTTGGGGCTTGGCCCGGAAATCATTAATCGGTTGTTATCGGCTTCCAGCATGGCAAAGTGCAGGCTAGTCCGCAGGCTGCGCAAGCCTTCAATCGCCAGGTCGGTGGGGTGGCTGCTGGCCAATAGCGGAGTAGCGCGGGTGCCACGGCCTTTAGTGCTTTTATCGTCTTCAACTTTTTGCAGCGAGCTGAAAGGAATCGAGGCATAAACCGGCAAACCGAGTCTTTCGATGTCATCCGGGTTTTCGACGCCGCGGTTAAGTGCTTTGCGGAACAGTACATAGCCAATGGCTATAAACGCACCCAGCAGGGTTGCAATCAGCACGATAAGGGGTTTTTTGGGTTTGATCGGATTACTCAGGTCTACATCCGCTGTGTCGATCAGGCGGGCATTACCTACAGTGCCAGCGCGCATCACGTCCAGCTCTTGGGATTTATTCAGCAACTGGGTATAAATTTCGGTGCTTACTTTCACGTCACGCGTCAGGCTCAGCAGTTCTTGCTGGGTCGTAGGCAGGCCTTCAACTTGTTTGGCCAAGCGGTTTTGTTTGCTGGTCAGTTCAGCCAGTTGGGCCAGTAATGCGCGGTAGGCTGGATGCTGCGGCGTGTATCTGCGGTCCATCTCTGCTTGTTGCAGTTTCAACGTTGAGATGCTGGTATCCAGTGCCACGATCTGGTCGAGGATAGCCTTCGCTTCTAGGCTGATATCAATCGACTTGCTGCGAATCTGGAATGCATTCAATGCATTTTCGGCTTTTTCCAGATCTTTACGCACCTGTGGCAGTTGATCTTTGAGGAAGCTGAGGCTTTGCGCGGCTTCGGCTGAAGTGCGATCAATATTTTGCTTCACGTAGAGGTGAGCAATCTCATTCAATATGGTTATTGCTTTGGCTGGTTCTGTGCTGTCGAGTGAGAGCCCGATCATTCCGGATTCTTTGCCTCGCTCAGTAACATCTAACGCATATTGATAATTCAATATCGTGGTTAAGCGCGGGCTACGACTTACGCTAAAGGTCGTGCCGGGGTTCGCTACCAACGAGTCGACTTTTAACTTGATGTTGTTTTCGTTGCAGACTTGCCCAACCTGGCACTTGACTAACAGGTTGTCGTCGTCATCCAGCAAGGTAAAACTTCCGCCTTCGCCGCTGACTAGGGTTAGTTGTTTGCCTAGTAATGTCTGGGGAAGAGTTAACTCAGCTATTTTCAGTTTCTCACCACCCCAAGCGAAGCTTTTTGCGCCTAACCAAGGCGTTGCCAAATTGCTTTCAGGGGTTGGCTTAAAGCGCCGGTAAATAAACTCGCCCACTAGCGGGAAGTAGTTGGGCTGTACCTGAATGTCCAACTTCAGGTTATCAACAGCGGCCCCAATGTTCTTGCGCGACTTTATCAGCTCAATTTCTGTTGCGGAGGGTGACTCCTTGCCAAGCATGCTACCGATATCCGAGAACCCTAGCGGATCACCTTTCTTCGGCTCAACCTGAACCAACGCATTCGCCTGGTAAACAGGCGTCGCCAGCAACGCATACGCAACACCCGCGGCCATAAAGACGCCGGTAACACCTGCGATCAACCATTTATGATCGATCAGCGTACCCAGCAACCCCATAAGGTCGATTTCGTCGTTATCGTCGTCGTGTTCATGGGGCTTTGTCACGGGTGCTTGCTGCATAGTTCGATTCTTTATCTTCACAGGTATTCGAGAAATGACTCAGCGCTTGAGGCGCTGGGCCCATGCATTTACTGCGCCATCAATCAACGCGTACGCGTGTATAAAGGCAGGCATGCCTTGACGGTAGGGGTCGTCGATTTCGTGGTTGCCTTGCCATTTGCTCAGCAGGAACACTTTGCCGCGTGCTTCTGGTGCGATTTTCAGTACACCGTCAATGTGTTTCTTCTCCATGACAAGGATCAGATCCGAGTCATTTATCAGAGAAGAGTTCAATTGGGTACCGCTGTGGTCGCTCAGGACATGACCTTTGCTCTCAAGGACAGCGCGCGCGTTTTTTTCGATGGGGTGTTTTTCGAGTGCGCCAAGGCCCGCTGAGCTTACGACGATGTCGGAAGGTGCGAGGGCGACCCGCAATAAGTGCTCTGCGGTAGGACTGCGGCAGATGTTGCCGACGCAGACAATCATGATTCGTTTAAACAAGGCAGCTTCCTTTGTGCCAAACATGCTCAGCCGGCGAGAGCATTCAACTAATCGTCACGTCCGCCATTCCCATTCAGGCAATGGCTGTACCCGTCTATAAAAGCCTATGCGCATCAATTGCTATGTGGACATGGCCTTCACAAGGCAACAGTTCCTTCTGTCTTATTACAGATAAAGGCCGGTGTGAAGTTGGAGATGCGAAAATATTAACGGCGAAGCGTCTGTAAGATCAACCTTTATATCTGGATGTAACGCAAGCCGCTATATATAGCTTTTTTCAATTGTTTTTACCTGACAAAAAATAACATTTCCTCTGTTTTAAGCTGACTAAAAATAACATTAGTGAATGCTGTAATGTCTTGTCTCGGGGGAGTGTGGTAATGGCGGTTTTCGCTCTGGCCAAGTATTTATGCGGTTTGCAGGGCAGGTTGTGCGGGCTTCAGGGCAGGAGGCCAGGGCAGCGTGCTGCCGCGAATAGGGCGGATACTGGCATTTTGACCACTCCCGGCTCGGCGCACCTTTATCGCGCAGGGTCTGTACACGCGACCGTGAAATCGGGTGGCGGGGCTACGTGGCTTCTCTCGTAAAAAACGCACATTTATATCTTGTGCACATGCAGACTTATGCATTTTAAGTTGTATAACTATTCATTTTAACTTAGGGGTGGTGGCACTGTGATATTGATGTCCGAATTCAAACATGTATTGCTGCGATAGCGGTAAATATTGGTTCAATGCGTCGGGTTATTGCTGAGTTCTGGTTCTCAATAATGCACGACAAGTGCGTTATATGACGGTTAGCTAACGCTTCAAGTTAGTGCAAATGTGCTAGGTATTGCACATTGATGAAGCGGGGGCGGGTTTAGGCGCCTTGCTCCATCTGTCGAAATGTCTGACAGAAGAATTGACCGGATTCGTCCTACGCAGTTAACTGTATATTCATACAGTAATTGAAAGGCGTGTGTCATGGGCTTCACTCTCTTGGGTCCTCTTGCTGAAGGTGGCGTTCGCCTGCCGCGGTGTTCGTTCAAGATTCCGGCGGGTTTCCCCTCGCCAGCAACGGATCATATGGAGGCACCCATTTCGCTGGATGAGGTGTTGAGCCTGCGTGCGCCGCATGTGTTTTTGGTGACGATTGATGGCGACAGCATGCAAGGGGTGGGGATTTTTTCCGGGGATCTGGCGGTGGTTGACCGTTCGATTGAGCCGGTTGACGGGCATGTGGTGGTAGCGCTGCTCAATAACGACCCCATTTGCAAACGCCTGTGTATTCGCGGTAAGCGCGTCATTCTGTGTTCCGAGAACACCCAGTATCCGGATCGTCATGTGCTGGAGGGTGATGATCTGTCTATTTGGGGGGTGATTACTTATAGCGTGCGCAGCCATGGTCATTAAGCCTGATCCGGTTTTTGCGTTGATTGACTGCAATAGCTTTTATGCCAGTTGCGAGCGGGTATTTCGTCCCGACCTGGCTAAAGTGCCGATTGTGGTGCTGAGTAATAACGATGGCTGCGTTATTGCTCGCAGTTATGACGCCAAGCCCCACGTGAAAATGGGCGAGCCGTATTTTCAGATCAAGCAGCGGCTGGAGGCGTTGGGGATTGTCGCGTTTTCGTCGAACTATGCGCTGTATGGCGATATGAGCGAGCGGGTGATGAGCCTGATCGAGTCGCAAGTGCCAGCGGTCGAGGTTTACAGCATCGATGAGTGTTTTGCGGATTTGACCGGTATTGCGGACCCCGGCGAGATGGGTCGCCGGTTGCGTGCTCAGATTGTGCAATGCACGGGTATTCCGGTTGGGGTGGGCATTGCGCATACCAAAACCCTGGCCAAGTTGGCGAATCACACGGCTAAGCGGTTGCAGGCGCAAACCGGCGGGGTGGTTAACTTGTGCGGTGAGCATGAGCGGCACTGGGTGCTGCGCAATACAGCGGTGTCTGAGGTCTGGGGGGTGGGGCGGCGGATGACGTTGCATTTGCAAGGCATGGGCATTTTGAGCGCCATGGACCTGGCCAAGGCTGAGCCGTGGATGTTGCGCAAAAAATTCAGTGTGGTGATTGAGAAGACCGCTCGGGAGCTGGCCGGGACGTCGTGTCTGGAGCTGGATGAGCCCGATCCGCCGAAGCAGGAGATCTGTTGCAGTCGCATGTTTGGCAAGCGCCTGACGACCATCGCACCCATTAAAGAAGCCGTTGCTACCTATATGATGCGCGCCTCGGAAAAGCTCCGGGCGCAGAAGTCTTATTGCCATAAGGTGCGGGTCAGCATTCGCACCGGGATGTTCAACCCCGACGAAGCCAAATACGCCAGGGGGGTGGTGGTGACGTTGCCGTACCCGACCGATGATGTGCGGCTACTGACCAAGGTGGCGGTTGAGGCGGTGGAGCAGGTGTTTCAACCGGGCTTTAGATACAGCAAAGCGGAAGTGATGTTGCTGGATCTGCGTCAGCCAGGCGAGTTCACCGATGATTTATTCGCGATCAATCAGCCCGCTGAAGCGTCGCGGGTGATGGCCGTGCTCGATGAGATTAACGGGCGCTGGGGGCGCGGCACGTTGCGTGCGGCCAGTGTGCCGGCGCATCCGGAGTGGGGCATGCGCCGGGAATTGATGAGCCAAGGCTATACCACCCGCCTGGATCAGTTGTGGCGGGTGGGGTGAGAGTGCCTGTGTCGATCAAGGCATATGCGGCAGTTCGTGCGGGCGCAGGTCGAACACCAGCACTTCAGCGTCCACGCCATGGCTGAGGGTCAGTGTGTGTTCGTCGCGTACCCGTATGCCGTCACCTTCCTGCAACGCCAAGCCGTTCAGTTCGACTTGCCCTCGAGCCACGTGGACATAGGCGTAGCGATTATTGGCGAGGGTCACGCTGGCACGCTCCTGGCCGTCGATCAGAGCGGCATACACCCGCGCATCCTGGCGCACCCGCAGTGAGCCGTGAGCGCCGTCCGGGGAGATGATCAGTTGCAGGCGGCCGCGTTTTTTCTCCGGGCTGAAATGCTCTTGTTGATAGCGCGGTTTGGCGCCTGTGGTGTCCGGCACGATCCAGATTTGCAGAAAGTGCACAGGCCGGTCAGCTGAGTGGTTGTACTCGCTGTGGGCCACGCCGCTGCCTGCACTCATCAGTTGTACGTCGCCAGGGCGGATGACCGAGCCGGTGCCCAGGGTGTCCTTGTGCTCCAGTGCACCTTCAAGCACGTAAGAAAAAATCTCCATGTCGCGGTGCGGATGCTGGCCAAAGCCTTTACCGGCGGCCACTCGGTCGTCGTTGATCACCAACAGATCAGAAAAGCCTTGCTCCTGCGGGTTGCGGTAACTGGCAAACGAGAAGGTATGAAACGACTTCAGCCAACCATGATTGGCCAGACCGCGATCAGTTGCTTTGCGTAGAGTCAGCATGGGGACATCTCCTGGCATGGGACGTGTGTTCGTCCGATTGAGGAGAAGGTTAATGGTTACTGGAAGGCGCAATAAGTAGATGAAAATTGAATAACTGTCGCGTATGGGTTGACAGCCTTAGGCGTGTACAGAAATGAGTTCAGTCCACCGGTCAAACGCAATGCAAGCTTTTGACCTGGTTTTTGACCTGGTTTTTGACCTGGTTTTTGATCTAAAGCGCCCCCTTAAACCACGCTGGCCGAGCGCAGGTATTGGGCCGTGGGTAACCCGGCAGGACGCCGGGTTAGCCGCGACACGGCCATGGATGGCCGATCGCGGCGGGCCCACGGAACAATGCCTGTGGTGAGGGCATACCGAGCCTGGGCGAGGTACCGAGTGGTAGGGGCAAGAGCGTTTTGGTTACTTTGTCGCTCTTAACAAAGTGACACGCCGTAAGGGCGTAACCCGTAAAAAGCCGTTGCGCAACTAAGGGATATGTACATAAAACACCGATAAAACACTGCCGTTGCCGCGCCAGATCGCAGCCTGCGGCAGCGGCTACAGGAATATGTAAAGAAGTGACACGCCGTAAGGGCCGGAACCTGTAACTTAACGCGTACTGAAAACGTTTTATGGAGCCCGGATGTTGAGCGCAGGAGCCGTTATGAATGACCTCCCGGTGGCGTTTGGACCTTTTGTATTGCTGGGGCGCCAGCGCTTGTTGTGCCAGAACGATCGGCCGCTGCGGCTGGGCGGGCGAGCGCTGGATATTTTGCAGGTGTTGATCGAACACGCAGGTGCGGTGGTCAGCCCGGATGTGTTGATGACCCGGGTGTGGCCGTCTTCGGTGGTCGAGGCCAGTACTTTGCGGGTGCATATCGCCGCGCTGCGCCGAGTATTGGGGCATGGCCAGGACGGTCAGCGCTATATCGTTCATGTGCCAGGCCAGGGTTATTGTTTTGCCGCAGCGCTGCGCCCTGTGCCGCTGGCACCGCGTAAGCACAATTTACCGGGGCGATTGACGCCCGTGATCGGCCGCAAAGCGTTGATCGCGCGCGTGGCGGCGCACTTGTCAGGCCAGCGCTGCATCACCTTGGTTGGGCCCGCAGGCATCGGCAAGACCACGCTGGCATTGAGCGTCGCTCAATCATTGCTTGGGCAATATGCCAACGGCGTCTGGCTGGTTGACTTGGCGACCCTCAGCGATCCAGCACAGTTACCCGCACTTGTAGCCAAAACCTTGGGCCTTGAAGCGGGGCTTGATGAGTTGTCAGGCTGGCAGGCGTTGTTGGTGTTTGACAGCTGTGAGCCGGTGCTGGATGGCTGTCGGGTGCTGGTAGACGAGTTACTGTCGACGGCGCCGCAGTTGACGATTCTGGTCACCTCCCGCGAGCCGTTGTCCGCGCGCGAAGAGATGCTGCTACCGGTGCCGGGCCTTTCAGTGCCTGCGTTGTGGGACATGCACAGTGTGGATCAGGTGCAAAGCTGCTCGGCCGTGCAGATGCTGGTGCGCTGTGCTCGCGCCCGGCAGCAAGGGTTTAGCGTGCGTGAGCAGGATGTGCAGACCGTGCACGATATTTGTCGACGTCTGGACGGCATCCCGCTGGCCATCGAACTGGCAGCGGCGCACATCGACAGTCTGGGGCTGGTCGGGTTGCATGCACAGTTGGGGCGCGGTTTTTTGCGTCTGGCTCAGGGCCGTCGTACGGCGGTGGCCCGTCATCAAAGTCTGTACGCCGCATTGGACTGGAGCTATGGGCGGCTGAGCACAGTTCAGCAGGCGGTGTTGCAACGTCTGGCGGTGTTTAAAAAGAGTTTCAGTCTGGACGCGGCCCTGCACGTGATCAGTGACGAAGAGCTGTCCACGACGCTCGCGCGTGGGGCTATCCCGCGCTTAGTGGCCACTTCGCTGCTGACATTGGAGGCGAGCGGCGAGGTGACGCGCTATCGCTTGTTGCACACCACCCGTGCCTATGCCCTGCACAAGCTGGAGCGCAGTGCTCAGTTGTGGGCGCTTGAGCAGCGCTACCGGCGCTATATAAGCCGTGGGCGCGGGCTGTCATTGGTCGCGCTGGAGCCGGCCGAGCAGATGCCGCACGTCGGTTAGCGCCGGGGTGTCCAGGCCCTCGCTGTAGCGTTGGTAGATCGGAGCCAGTAAGGCGTGGGCTTGCTGCGCGTGGCCTTGCTGTTGCCACAGTCGGGCCAGGCTGGTGGCGCTGCGCAATTGCCAGGCACGCGCGCCTTGGCGGTCAGCCAGCGCCAGGGCTTCAAGCAACAGCGCCTGTGCGGTGTCCGAATCGTCGGTAGCGTGCAGGCCAACGGCCCGCAAGCGCAGGATCTCTGCACCACACCAGCCCGCAGTGCCGGTACGGGCACGTTGCAGCAAATTATCATCGATAGGGCCGCCGTTGAGGGTCAGCACCATGTGCTGGATCAGCCCATCGTCCGGGTGCAAGGGCGCGGGTGCGCTGTTGGGTGCGATGACCTGCGCATAGTGCTGCCCCCAGGTGTAAAACAGCTGCACGGCGTGTAATTGCGATTGCTCCAGCAGCAGGTGCAACAGTTCCTGGGCGGTTGTGTGATCGCCGTTGTAATGGGCAATCGGGCACCCAGCCAGCGCCAGGGTGTAGCAAATAGACGTGCTGTGGTTGATTTGCAGGGCAATGTCCAAGGCCTGACGCGCGGTGCGCCAGGCGCTCTCGGGTTGGCCCTGCAACCATAAAATGCGCGCCAGCAGGGTCAGCGCGGCAACGCTCTGGTCGTACTGCACGCCAAAACCAGAGGTAAAGCGATTGCGGTGTCCGTTGTGAGCCATGCGTTGCAGCACCTGTTCGGCATTGCTGCGGGCCAGCACCTGCTCACCGGCAAAGTGCAAAGCCAGGCCGCGCAGGCGATCGGTGCTGAGGCTCAGGTCAGGCTCGCTGTGCAGGCCCAGTTGATCACAGTGGCGGCTTTGTTCCAGCGCCTCTGGGTAGTCGCCGCAGAGCAGGTTGGCCGCCATATGCCCGGACATCGCCCGCAGTTGACCGACCCTGTCGTTGCAGGTCTGCGCCAGTGCTTTGGCGCTGGCGAAGGCTTGGTGCGTGGCCGGAATGCCGCCTCGGGCGTGGTAACTGGCGTTGCCGAGGGCCAGTTTGAGGGCCATTGCCAGACGCGGACTCGGCTGCGTGCCCGCCTCCAGCAGGCGCAGCGCCTTGCGCACGTAGGCGCCGTGTTCTCTGGGCAATGACAGTTCCTGCCATAGCGGGGTCGACACCGCGGTCAGATTAATCGCTAGCGTGTGTGGGCCTTGAGCGCTCAAACCCCAGTCCAGCGTGGCCCGCACGTCTTCCAGGCAGTGGGCGTAACGTTCGATCCATTGCGCGGTGGGGGTTTGCTCCCAGGTGTTTTGGGCCTGTTGCATCACGTTGAGGCAGCATTCGGCCAAGCGCTGGCGGGTGGCGTGGTGCTCTGCGGGCGGGTCGAGTTTTCCCCGGGCATAGCTGCGGGTGGTTTCAAGCAGGCGATAGAGCACCTCGTGGTCACCGACCTGCACTGTAAGCAGGGACTTGGCCACCAATTGGCTGATGGCGTTGCACACCGCGCCGGGCTCCAGTGTGTTGTCGCCGGTTACGGCTGTGGCGCATTGCAGGGTAAACGCGCCGCGAAACACGCTCAGTCGGCGCAGGCAGATCTGCTCATCGGGGCTGAGCAGGGCATGGCTCCAGTCCAGCGTTGCACGCAGCGTCTGGTGTCGGGCCAGCGGTGTCTGAGCGCCATCGGTGTGCAAGTCGAGGTTGTCTTGTAACTGCAACAGCACCCCCTCAAGACCCAGCGGGCCGATGTGCGCCGCGGCCAATTCGATGGCCAGCGGGATGCCGTCCAGGCGTCGGCACATATCGATCAGCAGCGGCAGTTGCTCGGTGCGCAGTTCGAACTGCTCATGGCTGGCCGTCGCCCGTTCGATGAACAGTTGCAAGGCCGAAAAGCTCAGCGCATGGCTGCGCTCCAGGCGCGGCTGAGCAGGTGGGTAGTCGAGGCCGTCGAGACGTTGCACGTATTCGCCTTCGGCCCGCAATGCTTCACGGCTGGTGGCCAGAATATGCACCTGCGGGGCACCGCGCAGCACGCGTTCACACAGCTCGGCCACGGCGTGGATCAGGTGCTCGCAGTTGTCGATAACCAGCAGCAGGTGCTGGTCGTGCAACAGGGTGCACAGCTCTGTTGTGCACTGGCTGTCGCGCAGGGGCAGGCCGAGCAGTGTGGCCAGTTGCGGGATCATCAGGGCGGGGTCGCTGATGGGGGCCAGATCGAGCAGGTGAATCCCATGCCGGTAGTGACCGATCAACTGTTCGGCGGCTTGCAGGGCCACCGTGGTTTTGCCGATGCCGCCGGGTCCGGTCAGGGTAATGAAGCGCTGGCGTGCCAGATGCAGCAACAGGTTGCCGAGCACGGCCTGACGCCCGATCACGCGTGCGCGACGCAAGGGCAGGTTATGCCGCTGGGTGCTGGCGGGCGGGTTGGACGTCAACGGGGCGTGGCCGTCTTTGGCCAATGCGCCGACAAAGCTGTAGCCGCGCTGGGCCACGGTGACGATAAAGCGCTGGCCGTTTTGCCCATCGCCCAGGGCTTTGCGCAGCGCGGCCATGTGCACGCGCAGATTGATCTCCTCAACTACGCTATTGGGCCAGAGCTGTGCAATCAATTGCTGCTTGCTGACCACCGAGCCGGGGTGCTCAAGCAGCAACAACAGAATATCCATCGCCCGACGACTCAGGCGCAATGGCTGCTCAGCGTCCAGGATCAGGCGTTGCCCGGGGTAGACCCGGTAAGGACCAAAATGCACGACTTGCTCAGGGCAAAGCGTCAAGGGGCAGCTCCAATGGCGAGGTGTGCGGGAAGTGGCGACTAGGCTCTGTACGAAATATATCTGCGCTCGGTTATGCGGCGTTGAAAACAGGCTCGGAATGCTCATTTACAATCCGTAAACTCCGCTTCCTCGCCTGTTTTCGCCTTGCCTAACCTTCGCTCGAAAACATTTCGTACAGAGCCTGAAAATTAACAACGATTAACTCGTCGTGCACCTGCTCTGAGGCTAAAACTCAGTTCTTTGCATTCAGGTACGGAGCGTTTAGTGATGGCTGACTCCCATTCGGTTGAAGCGCCTGCCGAGCGGCCGGGGTTTGACGAGGTGGTCACGCTGGTGATCAAGCACCGGGTCCGCGCGGGTTTCGAAGAACCCTATGCGGCCTGGTTGCGCAATATTGTCAGCGTGGCGGGGCAACGCACAGGGCATTTGGGCGTGGACGTGATTCGTGGCAAACAGGCGGGGCTCGACAGCTACACCTGCGTGCTGCGCTTTTGCTCCACCGAGGCCATGCAGCACTGGCTCGACTCCCCGGAACGGCTGGCGCTGGTCGAGCAAGCGACGCCGATGCTGGCCGATGGCGATCAGACGGAGGTCAACCCGGTCAACGAATTCTGGTTCTCGCCGCAGAGCGCTTCACCCCCGCCGCGCTGGAAACAGGCGCTGCTGACGCTGCTGGTGATTTTCCCGCACACCTTGTTGGTGCCACTGGTCTGGCGCCCGCTGCTGCAACTCCATCCTTTTTTATCGAATTACCTGATAGCGACGTTTTTGATCACCCTGACCATTGTGCTGTCGGTGGTGTACGTGTTTATGCCCGCCGCGACGCGGCTGTTCGCCCCTTGGTTGCAAGGCAAGCCCTAATGACGTTGTCGAAGGAGATGCAATGAACGCCGACTTGATTCTGTTCAATGGCCGGTTTACTACCGTCGACCGAGAAAACCCGCACGCCAGCGCCGTGGCGATCAGCGATGGCCGGTTTGTCGCGGTGGGCACCGATGCGCAGGCGATGGCCTTGCGCGGGGCGAATACCCACGTGATCGACCTCAAGGGTCGTTGCGTGATCCCCGGCCTCAATGACTCGCACTTGCACCTGATCCGGGGCGGCCTGAACTACAACCTTGAACTGCGCTGGGAGGGTGTGCCCTCGCTGGCGGATGCCTTGCGCATGCTCAAGGCGCAGGCTGAGCGCACCCCGACGCCGCAATGGGTGCGGGTGGTGGGCGGCTGGAATGAGTTCCAGTTTGCCGAAAAGCGCATGCCGACCCTGGAAGAGTTGAATCAGGCGGCGCCAGATACCCCGGTGTTTGTGCTGCATCTCTATGACCGTGCTTTGCTCAACCGAGCGGCGTTACGTGTGGCCGGTTACACCCGCGACACCCCGAACCCGCCGGGTGGCGAGATTGTGCGCGACCGCAATGGCGAACCCACCGGAATGCTGGTGGCGCGCCCGAATGCCATGATTCTGTACGCGACCCTGGCTAAAGGCCCGACGTTGCCACTGGAGTACCAGGTCAACTCGACCCGCCAGTTTATGCGTGAACTCAATCGCTTGGGCCTGACCAGTGCCATTGATGCGGGCGGCGGTTTTCAGAACTACCCAGACGACTATGCCGTGATCGAGCAGTTGGCCAAAGACCAGCAACTGACTGTGCGCATCGCTTACAACCTGTTTACCCAAAAGCCTAAACAGGAACTGACTGACTTCAAAAACTGGACCAGCAGCGTGACCCTGCACCAGGGCGACGATTACCTGCGGCACAACGGCGCTGGGGAAATGCTGGTGTTTTCGGCGGCTGATTTTGAAGACTTCCTGGAGCCGCGCCCGGATCTGGCGCACAGCATGGAAAGCGAACTGGAACCAGTGGTACGCCATTTAGTGGAGCAACGCTGGCCGTTTCGTTTGCATGCAACTTACGACGAATCGATTTCGCGCATGCTGGATGTGTTTGAACGCGTCAACCGAGACATCCCGTTCAAGGGTTTGCCGTGGTTTTTTGATCACGCTGAGACCATCACCCCCCAAAACATCGAGCGGGTGCGGGCGCTGGGTGGTGGCATTGCGATTCAGGACCGCATGGCGTTTCAGGGTGAGTATTTTGTTGAGCGATATGGCGCCCAAGCTGCCGAAGCCACGCCCCCGATCAAGCGCATGCTGGCCGAAGGCATTCCAGTAGGGGCGGGCACCGACGCCACCCGCGTCTCGAGTTACAACCCGTGGACATCGTTGTACTGGATGGTCAGCGGGCGCACCGTCGGCGGCCTTTCATTGCACGAGGAAGGCCTGCCTCGCTTGACCGCGCTGGAGCTGTTCACCCATGGCAGCGCCTGGTTCTCCTCGGAACAGGGCAAGAAGGGCCAGATCAAGGTCGGGCAACTGGCGGATGTAGCGGCCTTGAGTGCCGATTTTTTCAGCGTCGATGAAGAAGCCATCAAGTGGATCGAGTCAGTGCTGACGGTGGTTGGCGGCAAGGTGGTATACGCCGCTGGTGATTTTTCGAGCCTGGGCCCGGCCAGCGTGCCGGTGCTGCCGGACTGGTCGCCGGTGGTCAGCGTGCCAGGGCACTGGCGCCCGAGCGCGCCCCTGCAGGCTCAGGTGCATCAATGCAGCGGGCCCTGTGCCGTGCATTCCCACCGCCATGAACGCGCGCGTGTTTCCAATGTCCCGGTCAGTGATTTCCAAGGCTTTTGGGGCGCGTTTGGCTGTTCGTGTTTCGCTTTCTGAATGTCCCTTCGCGTCGGCCTTGCGGGCTGGCGCATTCCACAACGTTTGATCCCAAGGAGTTACACATGAGCAACGGTCCCGCTTACAAGCGCTTAAACAAAGATGATGCGGTGGTGCTGCTGGTCGACCACCAGACGGGCCTGATTTCGCTGGTACAGGACTTCTCGCCCAATGAGTTCAAGAACAACGTGCTGGCGCTGGGGGATGTCGCCAAGTTTTTCAACCTGCCGACCATTCTGACCACCAGCTTTGAAAGCGGGCCGAACGGGCCGATGGTGCCCGAGCTTAAGGAGCTGTTCCCGGATGCGCCGTACATTCCGCGTCCGGGCCAGATCAATGCGTGGGACAACGAAGACTTCGTCAAGGCGATCAAGGCCACAGGGCGCAAACAACTGATCATTGCCGGTGTGGTGACGGATGTCTGCGTGACGTTCCCGACCTTGTCGGCACTGGCCGAAGGTTTTGACGTGTTTGTGGTGACCGACGCCTCGGGCACTTTCAACGAAACGGTGCAGCAGGCAGCCTGGGCGCGGATGACTGCCGCCGGTGCGCAACTGCTCAACTGGTTTTCGGTGGCGTGTGAGCTGCAAGGTGATTGGCGCAACGACATGGAAGGCCTGGCCAACCTGTTGTCGCAACGCATTCCCAACTATCGCAACCTGATCAACAGCTATACGGCGCAAAGCGCGAGGTAAGGCACAACACTGCCCGTAGGAGCGAGCTTGCCTCGCGATCTTTTGATCTATTAAAAGATCGCGAGGCAAGCTCGCTCCTACAGAGGGTTTGTCGTTGTGCAAAAACAGGGGCGAGCAGGCGATTAACGCTTCAACCACCCCAAAAAGCCGCCTTTCTTGATCGGTGCCGGTTTGGCCATCAGGGCCAGGCGGCTGCTTTGTTCGCGTACTGCTTGCAGTTTGTGCAGCGCCTGGGTCACCTCGGTGCGCTGTTGCATGCATTCGCGGGTCAGGGCTTTGTCGACCCGGTAAATGATGCAAGAGGTCAGCGCGGTGAAGCGGGCTTTGGACGGGGTGTCGTCGAGCATGCTCTGTTCTCCCATCACTTCTCCCGGCCCCATGCGCCCGGCTTCGATGGGCCCGTCTTCACCGGCAATCGTCACGCTGATCACGCCTGTTGCAATCACCATCAAGCTCTCAGGGATGTCGCCCGCGCCCAGCACCACTTGGCCAGCGGCGTATTGCTGCGCGGTCATGGCCTGCGCCAGCCGCTCGCGCTCCTCATCGGCCAGTGAACGGAAGATTTTCACCTCATTGATCAGCGTCCGGGCACGGCTGGCGGGTTCGATCACACCGTCCAGTTGACGCGAAATACCGGCGGCTTCCAGGTGGCGGTGAGCCAGATCAAACAGTTGATTGCGCACCTCGGTTTTGCTGCTTAGCTCGGCAATAAACCCGCTGATGACGTATTCGGACATGCTTTCGCCCGCGTCTTTGAACCAGGCTTTGGGAGCCGGGGTCAGCAACAAGCTGTTGCTGCCCTGTAAGGTGCGATCCAGCGCGTCCAGCACGCGGCGTGGGCGAATATTGTTGGGTACCTGGAGGCTGATTGACACGCCGTGCATGTTGCTGGGGCGGCTCAGGTTGACAATCTTGGCCTTGGCGGCGACCGAATTGGGCACCACCGCCGTGCTGCCGGTGCTGGTCAGCAGATGCGTGGAGCGCCAGTCGATGTCCAGCACTTTGCCTTCGATGCCGTCAATCTGGATCCAGTCATCCACCTGATAGGGTTTGGTGGTGTTGAGCACGATGCCGGAAAACACGTCACTCAGCGTGCTTTGCAGCGCCAGACCGAGCACGATGGCCACCACCCCGGAGGTTGCGAGCAGGCCTTTGACCGGCAGTTCCAGCACATACCCGGCAGCGGCCACAATGGCCACCAGAAACACCAGCGCCCCGACTACATCCTGAAGCAAGTGACCACTGTGGCCGATGCGCCGCATCAACAGCAGGCCGATGACTTCGGTGAACACCCTGGCCGCGTACAGCCACCAGCCGATTCCCAATGCGGTGGCCCCAAGATGCGCGACACTGTCATCGCCTTGCAAGGGCGCCTGCAAGGGGCTGATTCCGGCATTTATGATCAGCGCGCTGAACAGCACAAACAGCCCCAGGCGCAGCCCGACCCGTGCAGCTCGGTGCTGCCAGGGCGCGAGGTGCCAAAGCAGGGCGTCGATCACCAGTACCAGCGCGCTCCATAGCAGGGGGTGACGGTAAAGATCAGGCATGGGCCGCTCCGCAGAGGGGATGGAAGCATCCCGTAGGCAATGAGATTAGCCGGGTGCAGGCAAACTCGAAAGCGGCTATAAGGGGTTTTACTGTCAACCCGAGCGGGACAATGAACCCTTACGAAGACATGCGAATTTTCTGTCAGGTCATGGACTCTGGCAGTTTTACCGCTGCTGCCGAGCAGTTGGGGCTGTCCAAACAGTTCGTCAGCCGTCGATTGATGCAGCTTGAACAACGGCTGGGTGTGCGCTTGCTCAATCGCTCGACCCGGCGACTGGATGTCACGCCGTTGGGCCAGACCTATTACGAATCGGCGTTGCGCCTGCTCAGTGAAGTCGAACACATGGAGCAGGGGATTGCCGGGCAAACCAGCGAGTTGCGCGGCATCATTCGTTTGAGTGCGCCGCTGTCGTTTGCAATCACTCATTTGGGTGAGTTGCTGCCCGAATTTTTGCAAATCAACCGCCTTGTCACCGTGGAAGTCGACCTCAGCGACCGCGCAGTCGACTTGCTCAGCGAGGGCTACGACCTGGCATTGCGCATTGGGGTTCTGGAAGACTCGACCCTGATTGCTCGCCGCCTCAGCCGTATCGCTCGGGTCTATTGTGCGAGCCCTGCGTACCTGGCGGAACGCGGCACCCCCCTGACGCCCGAAGCGCTGCACAGCCATGACTGCTTGCCCTACGGCCACGGGCGTCAGGTGCAATGGCGTTTTGTGGTGCAGGGCAAAGCGGTGTTGATCAATGTCACGGGCCGGATGCGCGTCAACAACGGTGAGTTGCTCAAGGATGCGGCGATTGCCGGAATGGGGATCACCTACCTGCCGACGTTTATCGTGCAGGGTGCTTTGCAGGCTGGGCAACTGGTGCCGGTGCTGGAGGACTTTTGCCCCGAGCCGCTGCAACTGTCGGCGGTGTATCCGCAGCATCGCCAGGGGGCACGGCCCGTGCAGGCGTTGATCGAGTTTTTGCGTGAGCGCCTGCAACTGCGTTGAGGTGCGGCCCCCAGGTGCTGAAAACGACGACTACGGGGGAGAACGGTTGAGATGGGCAAGGAATGTGTGAAGTTAGGTAAAAATCAGCGATGGCCGCAGGAGGCTCCGGTATAAGACCGCACAATCGATGGATACCCCATTGTTGTTAAATTGAGAGCGCTGTAATGAAGTTGAATCACGTCGTAAAAGCCGCCGTTGTTGCGGTTCTCTTGACCTCTTTGTCGGGCTGCTGGCTGTTTATGCCGCCGGGCGGTGGCGGCGGTGGTGGCCATGGTGGCGGTGGCGGTGGCGGTGGTTTTGGCCAGGGTGGTGGCGGCGGTCAGGGCGGCCAGCGCTAAATGACAGCCAGTAACCACGCGCTTAGATAGAGCCCCAGACCAAAGGTCAGGTGTGTGACCAGGCTTCTTTGCCGGGCCACACCTGGTTTTGCCGTGCGTGAAGCCGCAACGCCCATACCCCAGGCAGGCTGCATGATCAGCCACGGGGCGGCGATGCTGAACAGTCCCGTTAACACGGCGGGCATCAGCGTGGGTGCGTTCAACCAGTCACTGCCCACGGTTACGACGAGCAGCGCGGCGAAGACAATCCCCGTCAGGTAATGAAACAGCCAGCCCACCAGTCGTTCATGCCGGGTAGGGGCGGCGGCTGCAATAGCGGGATGACGAATCTGCCCGTCGAGCATATGCCCCAACCAGCGCCCTACGAGTCGGTAATCCAGTGACGGCTGCGCAAAAAAACGCTTTTTGATCAGCGCCACTGCATCCATAAACAGGGTTGCGCCGACACCCACTCCCAGTACGCTAACCATCCATCCGATGCTATTCATCTCAAATACCCCTTGCCTGACGCGTTGTCTGATTGCTTGAATTGAGCAGTGTCAACGTTCAAGTCGACTTGAGGTCAAGCATGAAAGAGCTGGGGATTGGCGAGGTCGCAAGGCGTTCAGGGGTGGCGGCCTCGACCTTGCGCTACTACGAAGAAAAAGGACTGATTCGGTCGGTGGGACGCCGTGGCTTGAGCCGGGTATTTAACGCGGACGTTCTGGAAAAGCTGGCGTTGATTACGCTCGCCCAATCGCTGACGTTTTCTCTGGAAGATATTGCGCAGATGATCGCGCAGGGGCAGACGGCCCTTGATCGCCAGCGTCTGTCAGACAAGGCTGACGAGCTGGACCGCACGATTGCAAGGCTCAGCCTGGCCCGTGATGAGCTTCGCCGGGCAGCGGTCTGCCCTGCGGCAAGCCATGTGGAATGCCCAAGTTTTCAGCGTTTGCTCAAAGAAGCGTCCCGCGAAGACAGGCCACACACACACTCTGCATTACAGCGCAAAGAGGCCGGGCCTAATGATTGAGGCAGCAAACAGCCGGCGCGTGGTGAAATCTCGATAAGGGTGCTTTACTCCATCCACAAATGAACCCATTCGCCCGTTATAGGGATTCATAACGATGGACAACCCGCCTGCTGATAGTCCACCCACAGAACCTCGATCGCGAGCTGAAAAGATTGTTGAGTTTCGCCGGCAAAAAACCTTACTTAAAACCGGTGCGCTGCAAGACGCCATCTTCAATAGCGCTTATTTCTCCAGCATTGCGACCGACGAAAAAGGCGTGATTCAAATCTTTAACGTCGGCGCCGAACGCATGCTCGGTTATCAAGCTGAAGACGTGGTCAATCTGATTACCCCTGCTGATATCTCTGATCCTCAGGAGCTGATTATCCGCGCTGCGGCCCTTAGCCTTGAGCTCGATACACCGATCACTCCAGGGTTTGAAGCCCTGGTGTTCAAGGCCTCCAGGGGCATCGAAGACATTTATGAGCTGACCTACATCCGCAAGGACGGCAGCCGCCTGTCTGCCATGGTTTCAGTGACCGCGCTGCGTGACAGCGCCGAGACCATCATTGGTTATTTACTGATCGGCACCGACAACACCGCGCGCAAGCAGGAGGAAGCGACTCAAGCCTTGCTCGACCAGCGTCTGCGCGATCAACAGTTCTATACCCGCTCACTGATCGAATCGAACATCGATGCGCTAATGATGACCGACCCCCAAGGCATCATTTCCGACGTTAACAAACAGATGATGGCGTTGACCGGGCGCACCCGCGACGAATTGATTGGCGCACCGTGCAAAAACTTTTTCACGGACCCGGCCCGCGCCGAGGCGGCGATTAAACGGGTGCTGAGCGAAAACAAAGTCAGCGACTACGAACTGACGGTGCGGGCCTACAACGGCACCGAGACGGTGGTTTCCTATAACGCTGCGACCTTTCATGACCGCGATCGCAAACTGCAAGGCGTGTTCGCTGCCGCCCGTGATGTCACTGAGCGCAAGCGTTTTGAACGCACCCTCGAAGAAAAGAACATCGAACTGGAGCATGCCAGTCACATGAAGTCCGAGTTCCTGGCCACCATGTCCCACGAATTGCGTACGCCGCTGAACGCGGTGATCGGTTTTTCCGAGGCGCTCAGGGATGGAATGGTCGGTGATATGAGCGACACCCAGCGCGAATACATTGGCGACATTTTCAACAGTGGCCAGCACTTGCTGTCGCTGATCAATGACATTCTCGACCTGTCCAAAGTCGAGGCCGGAATGATGGAACTGGAGCTGGAACCCGTTCCCTTGCAAAGCCTGCTGAGCAATAGCTTGTTGATCGTGCGCGAGAAAGCTGCGTTGCAGCGGATTCAGTTAAAGCTCGAAGTCGAAACCGATTTCGGTGAGTTCGAACTGGATCTGCGCAAGACCAAGCAAATCGTCTACAACCTGTTGGCCAATGCCGTGAAATTCAGCGCCCCCGGTGGCCTGGTGACCTTGGCTGTACGCCAGGTTGCCAGTCATCAAGTGGGTCTTTTTGAGGGGGATTGGCCCACGTATGGCTTTGACATTCCAGACAGCGAATACGCACAGTTTTTGGAGCTGAGTGTCAGCGACAAAGGTATTGGCATCGCTCAGAGCAGCATGGACAAGCTATTTAAGGCGTTCACCCAAATCGACAGTAGCCTGGCGCGCAAATTTGAAGGCTCGGGGCTTGGACTGGCGCTGGTCAAGCAACTGACCGAGTTGCACGGTGGCAGTGTCGCGGTGGCCAGCCATGAGGGCTTGGGTGCGCGTTTTGTGGTGTGGTTGCCGATTCGGCGTTTGACGCAGGCGCAGGCATAGTGGCCACTATTCTGGTTGTTGAAGACAACGCCGCCAATATGCGTCTGACCTGCTTGTTGCTAGCCAATGCAGGCCACAGTGTGTTGCGCGCCACGGATGCAGAAACCGGCCTGACTCTGGCCCGCGAGTGCCAACCTGAATTGATATTGATGGACATCCAGCTACCTGGCATGGACGGCCTTACGGCGACCTTGCAGCTTAAACAGGATGCCCGTACAGCGGCTATTCCGGTCATTGCACTGACCGCGATGGCCATGAAAGACGACGAAGAAAAAACCCGTCTGGCTGGCTGCAATGCTTACATCATCAAACCCTTGCGCTACAAAGAGTTGTACCGGGTGATCGATACGCTGCTGGCCCATTCATAATTCAACAGCCTCTTATTTGAGGGCTTTTCATGTCTACCACGCCCGCCACACTGTTAATTGTCGACGACGATGTCAGTGTCCGAAAACTGCTGGAAGTGTTGTTACAGAATCAGGGTTATCTGACGCAGACCGCCAACTCAGGCGAAGCCGCTTTGGAGATGGTCGCGAAACAACCGCCCGATTTGATCCTGCTTGACGTCATGATGCCGGGCATGGACGGCTATGAAGTGGCACGTCAGTTGAAAGCGAATAGTTCGACCGCGAACATCCCGATCATCATGCTGTCGACCCTGGGGGAACAGAGTGCGCGGATTCTGGGGCTTGAAGCGGGCGCCGAAGACTTCCTCAGCAAACCCGTGATCAGTGCCGAGTTGTGGCTGCGGGTGCGCAACCTGCTGCGGCTCAAGGCCTTTGGCGATTATCAGATCGTCCATACCTTGATGCTCGAACAGCAACTGCAAAAGCGCACCATCGACGTCGAAAGGTTTCGCTCCGCCATGGGCTCTGATGAACGCCTGATGAAAATGGCCAACTACGACCCATTGACCGGCTTGCCCAATCGCAACCTGTTCTACACCACGTTGCAAATGGGCCTGACCCAAGCTGCGCTCAGAGGTTGGCAACTGGCTGTGTGCACGGTTGATCTCAACGACTTCAAAAGCATCAACGACAGCTGGGGGCATCTGGTGGGTGACCAGGTGCTGGCCGAGTTCAGCCAGCGCTTGTCCAACTGCCTTAACGTCAGCGACACCTTGGGGCGCATGGATGGTGATGAGCTGGCCTTGATCCTGATGATTCGCAAAGGCCAGTCAGGGCCCCGGCAAATGGTTGAGCGCATCCGTGAAGTCCTGCGCGAGCCGTTCAGGATCCAGGACCATGAAGTGACAATGACCGCCAGCCTCGGCATTGCCCTTTACCCTGATGACGGTGCCGACGCGCATCGCCTGATCAAACAGGCCAGCACCGCGATGAACCGCGCCAAACAAGCGGGCAGAGACACCTATCGGTTTTACACCGCGCAAATGAACGTCGAAGTCCAGGCGCGTCAAGAACTGGAAATTGCCTTGCGCGAGGCGGTTAAAAAGGAGGCATTCGAACTGTACTACCAGCCCAAGATCGGCCTGAGCGACGGTCAGATTTGCGGGGTTGAAGCCTTGTTGCGCTGGCACCGGCCGGGTTTGCCTTCGGTGTCGCCAGCCGTCTTCGTGCCGATTCTTGAGGGGTTGGGGCTGATATCCCGGGTGGGGCAGTGGGTCACTGCCAGCGTCTGCAAGCAAATTGCTCATTGGCAGCAATCAGGCCTGGAGCCCGTGCAGGTAGCGGTCAACGTGTCGGCGCACCAGATAACCGATGGCGATCTGGTGGACGATATCCAGCGCTCGCTCAAAGAGCATCAAGTCGAGCCGCAATGGCTTGAACTTGAACTGACGGAAAGCTCATTGATGGTGAACACCCCCGACACCATCGCCAGCTTGCTGGCGTTACGCGACATCGGTCTTAAAATCTCCATCGACGACTTTGGTACGGGCTATTCGAGCCTTGCGTACCTGAGCCGTTTTCCGATTGATAAATTGAAAATCGACATCGCCTTCATACGTGAAGTCACCCACAACCCCCAGGATGCGGCGATTGCCCGAACCATCATCGAACTGGCCCACAGCCTCAACTTGCAGGTCATTGCAGAAGGCGTAGAAACCAGCGAACAGCTGGCATTCTTGACCGACAACGGCTGTGACCAGGTCCAGGGCTACCTTTTTTGCCGGCCGCTACCGACCCATGAACTGGAAGCCTTGTTGCGCGAGCCGAGGTGTTTTACCTGAGGAGCCCCTGCATGCACTGCCTTAACTGTAGGAGCGAGCTTGCCTCGCGATCTTTTAAAAGATCAAAAGATCGCGAGGCAAGCTCGCTCCTACGCAGGGGTCTTAATGCGCAAACTCCTGCAAGGCATCCACCACCGCTTCATGGAAGTACGCTTTGGACGGTCGATCAAACAGGATGTGAAAACGCGGGTGCGCCGCGCTGCCCGAGTTGATGACGATGACGTTGATCCGCGCTGCTGAGGTTTGGGCCACGGCACCGATGCCAAAGGCTTGGGCGCTGAGGTCCACCCCGCACAGTTTGGCCATGACCTGGCTCAGGCGCTCGCCACTGAGCTCAAAGCAGGCGTGGCTGTCCTGGCGTGGCAGCAGGTAGTTGGCCTGGTGGTCCATTTCCCAGCGCGCTTCTTCGTCGGCGATGCGTTCGCCCAGGTCGTTGCCTCCGAGCAGTAGGTATTCGGTGTGCGACAGCCGCGCCACGAGGCTGCCATCGGCTTGGATAACCGCGCGGTTGGGGCTGTCGGGCAGCACGAAGTCGCGCCCGCGCAGGTAGTCGGCGCTGTCGGCGCCGCGAAAACCGACCCGGGGCAGGTCGGTCAGGTCGGTGAGGGTGCAGCCGCTCAAAGGCACTTGTCTCAGGCTGGTCATGGGTCAAAGCTCCTGGCGCTGGTTTTCGGGGTCAAAGAAGGGCAGGGGTACGATGTCGGCATGCACGATCACGCCGCCTTCAACGCGGATCGGAATGCGCTGCCCCGGCGTGCTCTGGTCGATGCTGGCGTACGCCAGGCCGATGATTTTGCCAAGGCTTGCCGAGTATTCGCACGAGGTGACGCTGCCGCTGATGTCCGGGCCGTTGAGCACCAGGTGCCCTTCAAGCGGTTGTGCGCTGCCTTTTGGCAGGCTGAAACCCACCAGTTTGCGTTTCAGCGGCTGGGCTTCGAGGATGTCGACCGAGCGCCGACCGACGAAGAACGGTTTATTGCGACTGACTGCCCAGCCCATGTCGATTTCGGCCGGGTGGGTCATGCCGTCGGTGTCCTGACTGATGATGACGTGGCCTTTTTCCAAGCGCAGCAAACGCTGGGTTTCGACGCCGAACGGGCGGATGTCGAAGGCCTTGCCAGCGTCTATCAATGCATCCCAAAGTGCCAGGCCGTGACGGGCCGGGACGTGGATTTCATAGCCCAGTTCGCCAACAAAACCGACCCGCAGCAAGCGCGCCTTGATCCCGGCCACCGTGCCTTGGCGCACGCCCAGGTAAGGAAATGCGCTGGCGCTTAAATCCAGGTCAGTGCACAGCTGTTCCAGCACGTTGCGTGAGTCGGGCCCGGCTACGTTGACGGCGCAAATCGCGGCGGTGACGTTGGTGATGTCGACGTCGAGGCGCCATTGCGCGTTCCACTTGAGCATTTGCTGGTAGATGCGGTCCACGCCGCTGGTGGTGGCGGTGACGTAGAAGTGTTGTTCGGCAAAGCGTGCGCACACGCCGTCATCGATGACTACCCCGTGTTCGTTGGTCATCAAGGCATAGCGCGAGCGGCCGACCGGCTGTTTGAGGAAGGCGAAGGTGTACATCCGGTTCAGCAGTTCTGCGGCGTCCGGGCCGCGTACATCGAGGCCGCCCAAGGTCGACACGTCGATGATGCCGACCTTGTTGCGCACGTGCAGGGCTTCGGCCTGCATGCACGGCTCGCGGTCTTTGGCCGAGCCGTAGTAGGCCGGGCGTTGCCAGATGCCGGCAGGCATCATTTTGGCTCCGGCTTGCAGGTGACGGGCGTGCATGGGGGTTTGTCGATACGGGTCAAAGGCCCGCCCGGCCACATGCGCCAGCTTCTCCGCGACAAACGGCGGCCGCGCGGTGGTGACCCCGGTTTCACTGATATTGCGCTGCGTGGCCCACGCCACCAGCCGTGCGGTGGGCAGCGCCGAGTGGCGGCCCTGGGACGGGCCCATGCCCACGGTCGAGTAGCGCTTGACCAGTTGCACGTCGCGGTAGCCGATGCGGGTGGCGTTGACGATGTCGGCCACTTGCAGGTCTTCGTCGAAATCAACGAAGTCTTTGCCCTTGGGGTGCGGAAAAATCGGCCAGTTAAAGTTGACGGGTGTTTCGGCGTTGAAACGCGTCGGTTGCTCCTCGACCACCAAGCCAAGTGCACGTGCTGCACCCGCCCCGGCATTGGCGCCGTCGGCCAGAACATTGTCGAGTTGATGACGACCGTTGACCGAACCCGCGACTTGCAGGCTGTGCGGCAGGCCGCTGAGGGTGAATTCGGCGCGTTTATCGTCATATGCCAGTTTGCCGCCTGCCTGACACAGCAATTGATAGACCGGCATATAACCTGCGGACATGCACAGCACGTCACAGTCCAGACGTTTGCCGGTGTCGGCCACCCGGCCTTGGGCGAGGATGGTGCGCACCTCAACTCCGGTCACATGGCGCATGCCTTTTTCGTGCAGGGCTTCGTAGACAGTGCTGTTGTTCAGGCACTTGATCTGCCGTTGCAGCACGGCTTCGCGCAACGCCAGGTTGCCCGGCGCGGCGCGCAGGTCGATCAGCGCGGCGACTTCGACTCCTTGATCATGCAAATCGAGGGCAGCCAGGTAACCGTCGTCATTGCCGGTCAGCACCACCGCACGTTTGCCGGGTTTGACCGCATACAGCTTCATCAAGCGTTGCGCGGCGCTGGTCAGCATCACGCCCGGCAGGTCGTTGTTGCGAAAGATCACCGGCTGGTCGAAAGACCCGCTGCACACCAGGCATTGGCGGGCGCGCACTTTGTACAGACGCTTGCCCTGAATCACCGGCAGGTAGTTGTCGGTAAACCAGGCGTTGCAGGTGGCGCTGCTCAACACCTGAATGTTGGGGTGCTGTTCCACTGCTGTCACTAAAGCATGGCGCATGGCGTCGGCTTGAAGGCCTGCCACGTCGAAGCGGGCATAGGTCAGCGAGCCGCCGAGCACCGGCTGTTGCTCGATCAGCAGCACGTTGGCCCCGGCATTGGCGGCGGTCAGGGCCGCTTGCAAACCGGCAGGCCCGGCGCCGATCACTGCCAGATCGGTGAACAGATACGCCTTGTCGTAATACTCGGGCTTGAAGCTCAGGTCGAGCACGCCGAGACCGGCCTTTTTGCGAATCAGCGGCTCCCAGATCTTCCACATGCCCTTGGGCTTGTAGAACGAGCGGTAGTAAAACCCCACCGGCATGAATTTCGAGCACGTGCCCAGCCAGGCATCGCGGTCGTTGTCCAGTGAACCGCTGACGTTTTGCGCGCTGACTTGCAAGCCCGAGGTCAAAGGCTGCGCATCGGCCAGCACGTTGGGCTCTTGCGGCAGTTGCACCAGGCTGTTGGCATCTTGCCCGGCCATGGTCAGCGGACCGCGTGGGCGATGGTATTTAAACGAGCGGGAGATCAGGAAGCGACCGTTGGCCAGCAGCGCGCTGGCGATGCTGTCGCCTTGCAAGCCTTGATAGCGCTCGCCGTCGAAGCTGAAATCCAGCGGCTGATTGCGGTCGATCAGCAGACCCATTGGGGCGGGGAGGCGGTTCATCCTGCAATCTCCTTGGCGGCGGTGCTGAACTCGACACGGCGGGTAAACAGTTCTTTGGGGTCGAAGGTGCGCAGCACTTCATCGCTGACGGTGTGTCGCTCGGCCACAAACCAGTAGCTGGACGGGGTGTGCATCCACCACTCGCGCACCACCCCAGCGAGGTTTTCGCTGTTGAACACGTAGTCGGCCCATTCACTGTCGCTGCAGGTGACGGGGTCGGGCATGACCTTGAACTCGCCGCCGTAGGTGAACTCGCTGATATTGCGGGGCCCGTTGAGCGGGCACATCATGATTTTCATTGCGTGCTCCGGGTCAGTGGCTGGCCGCTGTGGCGCCCATTTCGTTGACTTGCTGGAAGGTTGAAAAGCGCTCCAGGGCGAACGGTTTGATCAACTCGGGGACCTTGCCGCCGCTGGCCACCAGTTCGGCCATGGTTTTGCCGCAGATCGGGGTGGCTTTGAAACCCCACGTGCCCCAGCCCGCGTCGAGGTAGTAATTCTTCACCGGCGACAGGCCCATGATCGGGCTGTAGTCGGGGGTCATGTCGGTGATCCCGGCCCATTGGCGCATCAGTTTGGCGTTGGCCAGAAACGGGAACATTTCGATGGCGTGGGCCAGCAGGCTTTCTTTCAAGTCCAGGGTGGAGCGGCTGTTGAACAGCGGGTAAGGGTCGGAGCCGCCCCCAAACACCACCTCGCCACGGCTGGTCTGCTGCACGTAGCAGTGCAGGGCCGACGAACTCACCAGCGGGTCGAGAAACGGTTTGAACGGCTGCGTCACCATCGCCTGCAACGGGAAGGTCTGAATCGGCGAACGGATTCCGGCCTTGGCCATGAGCAGCGAACTGTGCCCGGCAATCGCTTGCACCGCGCAGCCGCATTGAATCGTCCCGCGATTGGTTTTCACGGCCGTGATCGCGCCGTTTTCGATCACCAGGTCCTGGACCTCGGTGAGCTGATGAATTTCCACCCCGCGCTTGGCTGCCTGCTTGGCATAGCCCCAGGCCACGGCGTCGTGGCGGGCGGTGGCGCCGTCGATGTGCCACAGCCCTGCGAGCACCGGCAAATGGCCGGGGTCAAGGTTGAGGCTGGGCACCAGTTCGCGGATTTGCTGGCGGTCGATCATTTCGCTACGGCCACCGAAGTGCTTGTTGACCTCGGCCCGTTGGCGGAACGAGCGCACGGTGGCATCGGTATGGGCCAGGGTCAGCTGACCGCGCTGCGAATACATGATGTTGAAATCGAATTCGTTGGACAGCGACTGATACATCCGCACTGATTCGGCGTAGAACTTCACGCCTTCGCTGGTCAGGTAGTTGGAACGAATCACAGCCGTATTGCGCGCTGTATTGCCGCCCCCCAGATACGACTTTTCCAGTACCGCGATATTGGTAATGCCGTGGTACTTGGCCAGGTAATAAGCGGTGGCCAGCCCATGGCCGCCCGCTCCGATGATCACCACGTCATAACGGGCCTTGAGCTCTTTGGGCGGCGGCAGGTCGACCTCCACCGGGTACTCCGAACTCAGTCCGTATTTCAATAGATTGAATGGCATACGGCCTCCGGCAGGCTGCGTTGCGCCTGGTGTTGGTTAAGGGCAGCGGTCACGGTGTTTTTCATCAGGAAAGCGATGGTCATCGGCCCCACACCACCGGGCACCGGGGTGATGGCGGCGACTCGGGTCAGGGCGCTGTCCATGTCGACGTCACCGACCAGACGGCTGCGGCCGTTGTCATCGATGCGATTGATGCCGACGTCGATCACCACGGCGCCGGGCTTGAGCCAGCGGGCGTCGATCAGGCGCGGGCGGCCCACCGCGGCGATCACAATATCGGCCTGACGGCACAGCGCTTGCGGGTCGGGGCTGCGCGAATGGAGGACGGTCACCGAGCAGTCGGCTTGCAGCAGCAGCGCGGCCATCGGCTTGCCGACGATGTTCGAACGGCCGATGACCACCGCATGCTTGCCGCGCAGGTCGCCGCAGGTTTGCTTGAGCAAATACAGGCAGCCGCTGGGCGTGCAGGGCGCCAGCACGGCGCGGCCCTGGCTCAGGCCGCCGACGTTTTCACTGTGAAAACCGTCGACATCCTTGTCCGGGCTGATGGCTTGCAGCGCGCGCAATTCGTCAATATGCGCCGGTAACGGCAGTTGCAGCAGCACGCCATGCACGGCGCGATCGGCATTCAGACTGGCAATCAGCTCGAGCAGGTGTTCGGTGCGGGTGTCGCTCGGCAGGCGATGCTCCAGCGAGCGGATGCCGACCTCTTCGGCGCGCAGCACCTTGTTGCGCACATACACCTGGCTGGCCGGGTCGCTGCCCACCAGAATCACCGCCAGAGCGGGCTCAATAGCCTGCTCATGCAGGCTGGCCACGGCCTCGCGCACGTGCAGCAGCACCTGCGCGGCGGCGGCTTTGCCGTCAATCAAAAGGGGCGTGCTCACCGGAAAATCACCGTTCTGTCCTGGTTGAGAAACACCCGGTGCTCCAGGTGGTACTTGACCGCTTTGGACAGGGCCACGGTTTCGGTATCGCGCCCAATCGCCACCAGGTCATCCGGCAAGTGAGCGTGGTCGACGCGTTGCACTTCCTGCTCGATGATCGGGCCCTCGTCGAGGTCGCTGGTGACGTAATGCGCGGTGGCGCCTATCAGCTTCACCCCACGCTGATAGGCCTGGTGATAAGGCTTGGCTCCCTTGAAACCGGGCAAAAACGAGTGATGAATATTGATCGCCCGACCTGACAGCTGCTTGCACAAGTCGTCGGAGAGGATTTGCATGTAACGCGCCAACACCACCAACTCAGTGCCGGTGTCGTCGACGATCTTCATCAACTCGGCTTCCTGGCGGGCTTTGCTGTCTTTGGTGACGGGCAGGTAAATGAAGCGAATGCCTTCGCGTTCGGCCATGGGGCGCAGGTCGAGGTGGTTGGAGACGATGGCGGTGATGGTCATGTCGACCTCACCCTTGTGATAGCGATACAGCAAGTCGCTGAGGCAGTGGTCGTACTTGCTCACCATCAGCAGCACACGCATGGGCTGGCGGGTGTCGTGCAACTCCCAGGTCATGTCGAAAGCGGCGGCAACGTCACTGAAACCATCTTTGATCTGCTGAATGTCACCGGCGTGATCATCGTTGAAGCGAAACACGGCGCGCATGAAAAAACGGCCGCTGAAATCGTCGTCGAATTGCGCCATCTCCCCGATGTAGCAACCGTTGTCCGCCAGGTAAGTGGTCACGGCCGCGACGATGCCAGACACTGCCGGACACGTGATCTTGATGATGAAATGGTTTTTCTCGTGTTGCATGACACGTCCTCGGGAGGGTAGTGGCAGCTCATCGCAGGGCGAAAAAAGACATCCGTACAGCGCGTTCTCGAGGTGGAACGTGTTTTCTTGAGGGGAATAAAATATTCCTGAATGTTGGCTTTATAGGGGAATGCCCGCGCCGAGTCCAGATATTTTGAGAAAGTTTTTTAACTGAGAGGAATTTTATGGGGAGGGTGAAAAACAGTAGTAGCGAGCTTGCCTCGCGATCTTTTGATCTTCAAAAAGATCGCGAGGCAAGCTCGCTCCTACAGGGGGAAATGGGGTTTATTCCTTGTCGTTGCCGTAGTTCATGATCGACAACAAACGGATCGGCACTTGCACCAGTTGCTCGGGCCCGTGGGGAATGTCGCCTTCGAAGGTCAGGCTGTCGCCCGCCTGCATGCGGTACAGCTGGTTGCCGTGGCGGTAGATCAATTCACCTTCCAGCAAGTGTAAAAACTCGGTGCCCGGATGGGCGAAGGTCGGGAATTCTTCGCTGGCGTCATCCATGCTCACCATGTACGCCTCAAAACTCTTCTTCGGCCCGCGGGTGTGGTTAAGCAAGTGGTAGGTGTGGCCTTTCTCGGTGCCTCGGCGCACCACTTCCATGCCTTGATCGGCCTTGACCAGCAGCGCGCTGCCGTCTTGCTGGTCGTACTCGCTGAACAATTTGGACATCGGCAGCCCGAGCACGTCGCACAGACGGCTCAAGGTGTCGAGGCTGGTAGACACCTGGGCGTTTTCGATTTTGCTCAGCATGCCTTGGCTGATGTCGGCAATTTTTGCCACATCGGACAATTTCAAATCCTGGGCCTGGCGCTGGCGCTTTATCTGCATGCCCAGGTATTGCTCAAGCTTGAGCCGTGGAGCGGGTTCGGTTGGCATCGTCATTAAATCCTGCACACTTTCCGTTCAGTAATATTAGTTTCGCACTGAGAAAGTGCAAACAGCGAGTCACAGGCTGGCGGTTCGGTAGCCGTATTCCCACTGGGAAAAGATTTTTCCCATATATACAGCACAAAAGCACGTTCGACGGCGTTTCGATGCTGCACTGGCCAATCTGGCAAGGGCTTTGCATTCCTATTGGGAAACTAACTTTCTTTTTAGGAATAAAAAGAGGTTGGCTCCAACCCACACTGTTTTGCCTTTCGCCAGGAGTGACGAGCAATGTTGCCAGCAGAAACCCAGCGCATCATCGATAAGCACGGGATCAAGTACGTGCTCGCGCAGTTTGTCGATATTCACGGTGCGGCCAAGACCAAGTCGGTACCGATCTGTGGCCTCAAGACCGTGGCCGAAGAAGGTGCGGGTTTCGCCGGTTTTGCCATCAGCGGCATGGGCATGGAGCCGCACGGGGCTGACTTTATGGCCCGTGGCGATTTGTCGACCCTGACGCCGGTGCCGTGGCAACCGGGTTATGGCCGGGTGGTGTGTGTGGGCCATGTCGACGGCAAGCCGCACCCGTACGACAGTCGTTATGTGTTGCAACAACAAGTGCAGCGCCTGGCCGACAAAGGCTGGACGCTCAACACTGGGCTGGAGCCGGAATTCAATCTGATGCGCCGCGACGAACACGGCGCCCTGCAACTGGTCGACCCCAGCGACAACCTCGACAAACCTTGCTACGACTACAAAGGCCTGTCGCGTTCACGGGTGTTTCTGGAAAAACTCACCGAAGCCTTGCAGGCGGTGGATTTCGAGGTCTACCAAATCGACCACGAAGACGCCAACGGCCAATTCGAAATCAACTACACCTACAGCGACGCGCTGACCTCGGCTGACCGCTTTACCTTCTTCCGCATGGCCGCCGGTGAAATTGCCAATGACCTGGGGATGATTTGCTCGTTCATGCCCAAGCCGGACCCGAAACGGGCGGGCAACGGCATGCACTTTCACCTGTCGATCAGCAGCGCCGAAAACAAAAACCTGTTCCACGACGCCAGCGACCCGAGTGGCATGGGCTTGTCGAAAATGGCCTATCACTTTGCTGCCGGTTTGCTCGCCCACGGCCCGGCGCTGTGTGCCTTTGCCGCACCGACCGTCAACTCCTACAAGCGTCTGGTGGTCGGCAATTCACTGTCTGGCGCCACCTGGGCGCCAGCCTTTATCGCCTTCGGTGCCAACAACCGTTCCGCCATGGTCCGCGTGCCGTATGGCCGCCTGGAGTTTCGTCTGCCGGATGCCGGGTGCAACCCGTACCTGGTCAGCGCCGCCATCATCGCGGCCGGGCTGGACGGCATCGACCGCCAGTTGGAAATCGACCATGTCTGCAACGAAAACCTCTACAGCCTGAGCCTTGAGCAGATCGCCGCCCGAGGCATCAAGACCTTGCCGCAATCGCTCAAGGAAGCCTGCGACGCGCTGCAAGCCGACCCGCTGTTCGCCGAAGTGCTCGGGCCGCAAATCGTGGGCGAGTTCATCAAGCTCAAACGCATGGAATGGGTGGAATACAGCCGGCACGTCTCCGACTGGGAGATCAAGCGCTACACCGAATTTTTCTGAATCTGCCTGGCGGCCAAGCCGCTCCCGAACAACGTGAGGATTGCTCTTATGTGTGGAATCGTAGGTCTTTATTTGAAAAACCCGCAGTTGGAATCCCGGCTCGGCCAGCTGTTCGAACCGATGTTGCAGGCCATGACTGATCGTGGCCCGGACAGCGCAGGCTTTGCTATTTATGGCGATGAAGTGGCGGCGGGCTGGGTCAAGCTGACCTTGCAGGCCACCACTGAGGGCTTTGACTGGAAAGCCCTGATGGGCGCGCTGGAAGGGCGTTTGGGCTGCTCGCTGGACGGGTTTCAGAACGCCAGCGCGGCGGTGCTCAAGGTCAATACCGATGAAGCCTCGGTGCGGGCGGCGCTGGCCGAGCTGGCCCCGACCGTGCGCATCATGAGTGCCGGGCAAAGCATCGAGATTCTTAAAGGCATGGGCTTGCCCCAAGAGATTTCCCAACGCTTCGGCCTGTCCGGCATGCAGGGCAGCCACATCATCGGCCACACCCGCATGGCCACTGAAAGCGCAGTGACGATGGAAGGCAGCCACCCGTTCTCTACCGGCGCGGACTTGTGCCTGGTGCACAACGGCTCGTTGTCCAATCACTTCCGCCTGCGTCAGGAACTCAAGCGCGAAGGCATTCATTTTGAAACCGACAACGACACCGAAGTCGCCGCCGGTTACCTGACCTGGCGCCTGCAACAGGGCGACTCGCTCAAAGAAGCGCTGGACCATGCGCTGGAAGACCTGGACGGCTTCTACACCTTTGCCATCGGTACCCGTAACGGTTTTGCGGTAATCCGCGACCCGATTGCCTGCAAACCGGCGATTTTGGCCGAAACCGACGATTACGTGGCCATGGCCTCCGAATATCAGGCGCTGTCGAGCCTGCCGGGCATTGAGAACGCACGGATCTGGGAACCGGCCCCGGCCACTTTGTACATCTGGGAACGCGAGTCAGCTTAAGGAGCGCACACATGAAAACCATCGATCTTTCCACTGCCAGCGTGCGTGACCTCAATCAGGCGTTGCATGACCAGGCGCACAGCGTTACCGATGCCGAGTGGCGGGTCACCCACTCCAATGGCAAACACAACCTCGCGGTGGGCGTGAACCAGGCCGTGTCCATCGATATTCAGGGGCACGCCGGTTACTACTGCGCGGGCATGAACCAGCAGGCCACGATCACCGTGCACGGCAACGTCGGCGTCGGTTGCGCCGAAAACATGATGTCGGGTGTGGTGCGGGTTAAAGGCAGCGCGTCGCAAGCGGCCGGTGCCACCGCCCATGGCGGATTGCTGGTGATTGAAGGCGACGCCGGGGCGCGTTGCGGGATCTCCATGAAAGGCATCGACATCGTGGTCGGCGGCAGCATCGGCCACATGAGCTGCTTCATGGGCCAGGCCGGGCGCTTGGTGGTGTGCGGCGATGCGGGCGATGCGCTGGGCGATTCGCTGTACGAAACCCATATTTACGTGCGTGGCACGGTCGAGTCGCTGGGTTCGGACTGCGTCGAGAAAGAGATGCGCGCCGAGCACCTGCAAGAGCTGCAAGCACTGCTGGATCTGGCCGGTTTCGCGCATCAGGCGGCGGACTTCAAGCGCTATGGCTCGGCCCGTCAGTTGTACAACTTCAAAGTCGATAACGCATCCGCGTACTGATCCGCGCGAGGAGAATCCCCATGAGCGACTCTACTAACCCAACAGCAGCCACGCCGGTATTGCGCGAATCGGCCACGTTCGACCGCCTGACCATTCAGGAAATCCAGCGTGCTGCGGAAACCGGCATCTACGACATTCGCGGCGGCGGCACCAAGCGCAAACTGCCGCATTTCGATGACCTGCTGCTGCTCGGCGCCAGCGTCTCGCGCTACCCGCTGGAAGGCTACCGTGAAAAATGCGGCACCGATGTCATCCTCGGCAATCGCTTCGCGAAAAAGCCGATCCACTTGAAAATCCCGGTGACCATCGCTGGCATGAGTTTCGGTGCCCTGTCGGCCAATGCCAAAGAAGCACTGGGCCGTGGCGCGACCATTGCCGGTACCAGCACCACCACCGGTGACGGCGGTATGACCCCGGAAGAGCGCGGCCAGTCGCAGCATTTGGTGTACCAGTATTTGCCTTCGCGCTACGGCATGAACCCGGATGACTTGCGCAAGGCCGACGCCATCGAAATCGTGCTGGGGCAGGGCGCCAAGCCGGGCGGTGGCGGCATGCTGCTGGGCATGAAAGTGACCGAGCGGGTGGCGGGCATGCGCACGTTGCCGATTGGTGTCGACCAGCGCAGTGCCTGCCGTCACCCGGACTGGACCGGGCCGGATGACCTGGCGATCAAAATTGCCGAACTGCGCGAGATCACCGATTGGGAAAAACCCATCTACGTGAAAATTGGCGCCAGCCGCCCGTACTACGACGTCAAGCTGGCGGTTAAGGCCGGGGCTGATGTGATCGTGCTCGACGGCATGCAAGGCGGCACGGCGGCCACTCAGGAAGTGTTTATTGAGCACGTGGGCATCCCGATTCTGTCGGCTATTCCCCAGGCGGTGCAGGCGTTGCAGGAGATGGGCATGCACCGCAAGGTGCAGTTGATTGTGTCGGGCGGGATTCGCAACGGCGCCGATGTGGCCAAGGCCATGGCGATGGGAGCCGACGCGGTGGCTATCGGCACGGCGGCGTTGATTGCCCTGGGGGACAACCATCCACGGCTGGATGACGAGCTGAAGAAAATCGGTTCGGCAGCAGGTTACTACGACGACTGGCAGAACGGCCGCGACCCGGCCGGGATTACCACCCAAGACCCGGAATTGTCGAAACGTCTGGACCCGATCGAAGGCGGTCGGCGTCTGGCCAACTATCTGCGCGTGATGGTGCTGGAGGCGCAGACCATGGCCCGCGCGTGTGGCAAGTCGCACCTGCACAACCTTGATCCCGAAGACCTGGTTGCCCTGACCGTCGAATCGGCAGCCATGGCCCGCGTGCCATTGGCAGGCACGCACTGGATCCCGGGCTCGGGCTACTGACCTACCCCTAAACCTGTAGGAGCGAGCTTGCCTCGCGATCTTTTGATCTTTTAAAAGATCGCGAGGCAAGCTCGCTCCTGCATTTTGAACGTTCTTTTGCAGGAGCTTTGAACATGGTCAATCGTCTTCTCGGCAAATCCCTACTGTTTTTGTGTGCGGCAACGCTGATGGCGCCGCTGGCTCAGGCCGCCGACGCGCCCACATTAAACACCGGCAGCACGGCCTGGATGATCACTGCGGCGGTGCTGGTGCTGTTTATGTGCTTGCCCGGTCTGGCGTTGTTTTATGGCGGGCTGGTGCGCGCCAAAAACATGCTGTCCCTGTTTACCCAGTGCTTCGGGATTGCCGGTCTGGTGGGCGTGCTCTGGGTGATTTATGGCTACAGCATGGTGGTGGACACCACGGGCATGGTCGAAGGGCAGGTGACCTTCAACAGTTTTGTCGGCGGTCTGGGGCAGGCTTTTTTGAAAGGCATTACGCCCGAGAGCCTGGTCGGCGACATTCCGGAGGGCGTGTACGTGACCTTCCAGATGACCTTCGCCATCATCACCCCGGCGCTGATCGCGGGAGCGTTTGCCGAGCGCATGAAGTTCTCGGCGGCGCTGCTGTTCATGGCGGTGTGGTTCACCCTGGTGTATGCCCCGGTGGCGCATATGGTGTGGGGCGGGCCGGGGGCATTGATGCATAACTGGGGTGTGCTGGACTTTGCCGGTGGTACCGCTGTGCATATCAATGCCGGGGTTGCTGCACTGGCCGCGTGCCTGATTCTGGGCAAGCGCAAAGGCTATGAAAACACCCCGATGCCCGCGCACAACCTGAGCCTGACCATGGTCGGCGCCGCCATGCTGTGGGTCGGCTGGTTCGGTTTCAATATCGGTTCGGGCGGCGGCCTGAATGGCTTGTCCGGAATCGTCATGCTCAACACGCAACTGGGCGCCTGCGCTGGCATTCTGGGCTGGATGTTCACTGAGTGGTTCAAGGTCGGCAAACCCAGCGCCCTGGGTCTGGCCAGTGGTGCGTTGGCCGGTCTGGTGGGCATCACCCCGGCGTGTGCCTATGTCGGAGTCGGCGGTGCGCTGGCGATTGGTTTGCTGTGCGGGGTGTTCTGCTACCTGAGCGTCACCGTGCTCAAGCGTCGCTTCGGGTATGACGACAGCCTGGATGTGTTCGGCTTGCATGGCATCGGCGGGATGATCGGCGCCGTGCTGACCGGGGTGTTCTGTATGCCGTCCTTGGGTGGTCTGGTCGAGGGCGTCACCATGGGCGGGCAAGTGTTGGCGCAGCTCAAGGGTGTACTGCTGACCACAGTCTATTGTTTTGCGGTGAGCTGGGTGATTCTCAAGTTGGTCAACAAGGTGGTGGGCTTGCGCGCCGATGAATCGGTGGAAGAGATGGGCCTGGATATGGCTGAGCATAACGAGCGGGCTTATAACCATTGATGGCAAGCAGGCTGCCAGGTCACTGGCAGCCTGACGCAGGTCCGTACTCAGGCTGCTGCACCCGGTACAGGCTGTTGACTGACTTCGAACTGGCCCACCAGCTTTTGCAGCTTGTTGGCATTAAGCCTCACGCTTTCAGCGCTGCTTTGCAGCACGACCACGGTCTGGCGCATTTCGGTTGAAGACTGATCGACGCTCTTGATGGTTTTGCCGCAGTCCAGGCTGCGGCGATTGAGCTGTTGAATGATCGCAAACATACTTTCTACCGCCTGATGCAATTGCACGTTTTCCGATGAAGCTTCTTCGGAGAGGCGCAGGCTGTTGTCGACGTCTTTAACCCCGTCCTCCATAAAACTCACGGCCTGCCGGGTTTCACTTTGCAGGCCTTCGACCATCTTGCGAATGTCATCGGCGGCGCGCGAGGTGCGCGATGCCAGGCTGCGCACCTCATCAGCAACCACCGCAAAGCCGCGTCCATGCTCGCCTGCGCGAGCAGCTTCAATGGCCGCGTTCAGCGCCAACAGGTTGGTCTGGTGGGTGATGGCGCTGATCAAGCCTGTGATGTTGCCGATTTGCGCCATGCGGCTGTCGAGCAACTGCACGCTGGACGTCGAACGCTCGACCACATCGCGAATCGATTGCGTGCCTTGCTGCACCTTCAAAAACTGTTCGCGGGCGCGGGTGACCACTTCATCCATGGCCTGTTTCATCTGTTCGGCGCTGGCGCTGGCTTGCTGAATTTCACCCAGTTGGTCTTCGACAATAAGCATCATGTGGTGCACGGCGTCAGTGACTTCGACCGAGGTCAGGCTGGCTTCCTGGCTGCGGCCCAGCATCATTTGGTTGGTGGCGCCGACGTGATGGCTGGCCTTGACCACTTGCCCGACCACCGAGTCCAGATGGTCGATAAAACTGTTGATCCAGCGGCCCATGTCGCCGGTTTCATCATTGGCCATTTGGCGGGTGTCCAGACGCTGGCGCAGATTGCCTTCGCCCTCGGCAATGGTCCTGATCACACCGGTCATTTCGCTCAGGCGGGCGGCCAGTCGCTTGGGTCCCAGCAGACCAAAAAACACGGTGGCACCGGCCATGCTTACTACCTCAATGGCATCGATCAAGGTCTGATCCAGGCCACTGTAATGCTGAACCGCAAAGTTGCAGGCAAACAGACCGGCCATGGTCGCGAGGTAGGGCTTCATCAGCCCATAACTCAGCGAGCGGCGGCGGTAGACCTCTTCCAGATCGGCTTCGCACATCATGCCCCAGCGATCTGGCGAGCCGGGCAGTTGGAAGGTGACCCCCTTGCCGACCACCGGGATATGCCGGTAGTCCGAGTAACCGGGGTAGGTCACGAACAGATTGGAGCCGTTGCGAATGGTTTCACGCACGCCGGGGTGCAGTTGTTGGGTGGCTGGGTCGGTGAAGCGCAACTCCAGCTCGGTGTGGCGCTGAATCTGCACGGTTTTCCAGGGCGTGTGCACGCCACTTTTCAGGTTCTCGCCGTGGCTGAAGGTGCCGTCTTCAAAGCGTGAGCGCGACAAGGCCGTGCCCGGTTGGATAGCCGGGTCGAAGCGTGATTGCGCCATAAACAGATAGTTGTCGCCCGACTCGGCATAAATATGCCCGGCCTCGCGCTGAATCAGGTCGCCGAGCACATCGTTGGGCACGCGGGCGCACAGACAGCCCAGGGTTTTGCCATGGGCGTTGAGGGGTTGATAAAACATCAGCGTGACTTCGTCATGGAACTTCGACGACGAAGGACCGATTTGCAGGGTCAGTGGGTCTGCGTAGGGGCCGTGCAGAAACGGCGCTTTCAAGCCTTCGGCTAAAGCCCTAGGGGTGTGCGGCTGGTTTTTGCTGCGTCCGCTCCAGGTCGAGGTGATTACCTGGCCGTGCGGGTCAACCACAAACAATTCCGAAAAGTCTTCGGCTTGCTTGAGCGTGTCGAGCAAGGTGGTCTGATCGAGATGGGCCAAGTCGTTGCCCACATGCTCGGCCAACTCGCTCAAATGCTCCCACTGCTCGCGGGTCCAGTTGTGCAGCAATTGCACGCGGGTCTGCGCAATGGCTTCGAAGGTTTGCTCCAGCACCGGATACGCCGAACGATTGAGCCAGCATGCCCAGCCCATGGCCAGTTTTCCGGTCTTGCCGAACCAGGGCAGCCAACGTTTTTCGTTGGAAGAAAGCTGCATTGAACTGCTTGATAGCGACATTCACGTCTCCAACGGCGGCATTGAGATAGAAAAGCCACAGCAAGAAGCAGGCCACTAGCCATCATGGGGTGTGGTGACTCAAGGGGAGGGAATACGCATTAAATCAGTGCGTTGGGTGTTGTTAGTGACCGAGGTTGGTGCCTGTAGGAGCGAGCTTGCCTCGCGATCTTTTAAACGATCAAAAGATCGCGAGGCAAGCTCGCTCCTACAGAGGGGGCTTACACCGCCGACAACGGCGGGGTACGCGGGGGGATCATGCGTATATTGCCCAGCGATTCGAACGCCGAGCCAAAGCGCAGCAGCGCCGAGTCGTCATAGGCACGTCCGGCAAAGGTCAGCCCGACCGGCATGCCTATGTCGGCCATCACACCCATCGGTACGGTGACGGTCGGCACGCCCAAATGGCGGATCGCAAGGTTGCCGTTGGCCACCCACACGCCGTTGCTCCAGGCAATGTCGGCCGACGCCGGGTTTACATCGGCATCGGCCGGGCCAACGTCGGCCACGGTCGGGAACAGCACGGCGTCCAGTCCCAGGCGGTCCATCCAGTCTTCAAGGTCGATTCGACGGGTCTGTTCCAGGCCGCGCAAGCCGTCCGGCAAGGTGGAAATCTGATCCCAAGGGGTAATCCCGCGTTCGGCCATGCGCACGTATTCGTCCATGCCCGCCCCCAGGTCGTCTTCGCGGTTGGGCAGGGTGCCCGGGTCGTGAGGGAATATCAGCGCGCCGTTAACATCTGCCAAACGGTTGAGTTTCGGGTCGTCGTTGGCCCGCAAGAAGTCGTCGAACGCCCAGGCTGACAAGTCCCACAGTTCATGGTGCAAGAACTCTTTGGACACCAGGCCGCGGGTAAACACGGTCGGTGCACCGGGACGGTCGCCTTCGCAATTGGACACCAGCGGGAAGTCGACTTCGATCACTTCGCAGCCTTTGGCTTCAAGGGCCTGGCGTGCCGCTTGCCACAGGTCGATGACCGAGGCTCGGGTGATAATCCGTTGCCCGGTCGGGCCACCGATGCCAGGTTTCTCTGCCGTGCCGGCTTCAGGGTCAGCGTTGATGTACATGCGCGGTACACCAAAGCGTTTGCCAGCCAGCGATTGCGCATTGGCTGCCAGGTCCAGATATGACGCCGGACGCACCGATTCAACGCTCGGCAGCGGCACCCAAGGTTGCATGCGCCACAGGTCGCCACGGGTGTCCGGGTCTTGGGCGACCACCACATCGAGCACTTGCAGCAGGTCGGCCATGGTTCTGGCGTACGGCACCACCACATCCATGGTCGGGGTCAGCGGCCAGTTGCCGCGCACCGAAATCACGCCGCGTGACGGGGTGTAGGCGCACAGGCCATTGTTCGACGCCGGGCCGCGACCGCTGGACCAGGTTTCTTCTGCCAGGCCAAAGGCCGAAAAGCTGGCGGCTGTGGCCGTGCCGGCGCCGTTTGAAGAACCCGAGGCAAAGGGCGCCGTCAGGTAGTCGGCGTTGTACGGGCTTTCGGCGCGGCCATACACGCCGCGCTGCATGCCGCCGTTGGCCATGGGCGGCATATTGGTTTTGCCCAGGCAAATGGCCCCGGCGCCACGCAAACGCTCGATGGTGAACGCATCGCGATAGGCAATCAGGTCTTTGAAGGCCGGGCTGCCGGACGCGGCGGTGAGCCCCTTGACCAGATAGCTGTCCTTGGCGGTATAGGGAATGCCGTCCAGCGGCCCGAGGGTCTGGCCCTTGGCGCGACGGGCATCCGAGGCTTGGGCTTCTTTCAGCGCTTCGGGGTTGCGCACCACCACCGCGTTGAGTGCGGTCGCTGTGTCGGGGCCATCGTAGGCCTCGATCCGTGCAAGGTACGACATGACCAGCTCAACCGCCGTGGTCTGACCCGATTCAAGGGCCTCACGCAATTGGGCAATGGAAACTTCAGTGACTTCGATCATGCGCTCACCGCTGACGGTTGGAGGATGTGGGAGGGTGGAACGTCATAGTGCTCAAATAACGTTTCATATCGGGTTCTGCGCAGCGCTGCATGAGGTGCACATGTGCGCAGCTTAGCGAAACTGGGGCCTGTTGAGCCAGTCAATGTGCTATCTAATCGATATTTATCCGTAAATTTGGGTTTGGACAGTGGCTCAAAACCTCTGTAGGAGCGAGCTCGCCTCGCGATCTTTTGATCTTTTAAAAAATCGCCCGCGTTGATAATGCGCGCTTAATTCCACCACGTTTTGATGACGCCTGACCGACCAATTGTATGCGCTATTTTTACCGATTAGACTCGCGCCCCATGAAACGCTACCTGCGACTTTGCCTCATTTTCGTTCTTAGCCTGACGCTTCCCCTGAGCGGGATGGCGGGCGTTCAGTCATCGACCGAGCCGTGTCCGATGCAGGCCCTGAGCATGAAGATGATGGACGACATGGGCATGGACTGTTGCGCTGACAGCAAGGCCCCGTCCGATCATGGCAAGTCGTGTAAACCTGGCCAAGAGTGCAAGGCCGGGACCCTGCTGCAAGTTTCAGTCATCAAGCCCGCACTCTCTTTGCGTCACCCGGTAACGCCTGCGTTTTTCAGCGATGCCGTGCCTGCTTCCACCCCGTCCGGGGTCTGGCGTCCGCCACGCGTTTAATTCCTGTCCTTTTTTCAAGTGTGTTCCGCATGAGCGGGATGCAGTGTTGCGCGCTGCTTTTTTGCAACGCGCACGGGATCATCACAGGAATTTAAAACATGAAATCCATGTGCTTTCGCACAGGTTGGCCCTTGGCGGTCGGCCTGGTTGCAAGCGTACTTGCGTGGCCGGCTTTTGCGAGCGGGTTGACCTTCGATGAAGCGTTGCGGCTGGCCGAAAACACGGCGCCTGCGCTGGCGGCACAGAATGCCAGTATTCTGGCCGCCAGCCGTTTAGCCATTCCCGCCGGTGAATTGCCCGACCCGAAGCTGGTGCTGGGGGTGCAGAACTTTCCGGTCGGCGGCCCGAATCGCGGCAGTCTGGACCGCGACTTCATGACCATGCAGATGGTCGGTATCCGTCAGGAAGTGCCCAACAGTGACAAGCGCAAGGCGCGGGTCGAGGTGGCAGATGCGGCGGTGGACAGTGCCATCGCGCAGCGTCGGATAGCCCTGTTGAATGTGCGCCAAGCCACCGCGCTGGCCTGGATCAGCAGTTATTCGGTTGAGCGCAAGGACGCGCTGTTCCAGGACTTTTACAAAGAAAACCGCCTGTTGAGCGACGCCGTGCGCGCCGCAATTGCGGGCGGTCGCGCACAACCCGCCGACGCCGTGACGCCTAAACAGGAAGCCGCGCAACTGGACGAACAGCAGGACGACTTGATTCGTCAGCGCGCCCAGGCGCGTGCTGCCCTCAAGCGCTGGATTGGCCCGGCGGGCGGCGATAAACCGTTGGGACGCTTGCCCGAATGGCCGGTCGAAACCGGGCGTTACGAACACAACGTGCAGCACCATCCGCAACTTGCCGCCTTTGTGCCCATGACCCGCGAAGCGCAAGCCAGGCTGCATGAAGCCGAGTCGCAGAAGCACTCTGACTGGGGCTGGGAGGTGGATTACCAACACCGTGACCCGCAGTTCGGGGACATGGTCAGCGTGCAGTTCTCATGGGATCTGCCGCTGTTTCCCGGTACTCGGCAAAACCCGGTGATTGCCGCCCGGCAAGCTGAACTCAGTCAGCTCGATGATGAGCGCGAAGACCTGGCCCGCGAGCATGCCCAGCAGTTGGAAAATGACTTGGCTGACTATCAGCGCCTTAATCGCGCCGTGCAACGCAGCCAGGACAGCCTGATCCCGCTGGCCACGCAAAAGGTCGACCTGAGCATGGCCAGTTACCGCGCAGGCAAGGGCGACTTGAGTGCGCTGGTGGCGGCCCGTCGCGCGTTGATCGATGCCCGTCTTAAGCAGGTCGATGTTGAAGAGCAGCGTGCGGCGGTCAATGCCCGTCTGTATTTCGCCTATGGGGAGGGTGCGCAATGAGGCTTAACACGGCAACAGTGTGTCTGCTGGTCGGTGTATCGGTGGCGTTGGGGGTTACAGCAGGCTGGTGGGTGGGGCATCCCCATGGCGCTGGAATGGGCATGGCGCAGACCGGGGCGATGAACGAACCCAAGGCGTTGTATTGGTACGATCCGATGTTCCCGCAGCAAAAGTTCGACAAGCCGGGCAAATCGCCCTTTATGGACATGCAATTGGTGGCGCAGTACGCCGACGACAAAGGCGGCACGGCGGCGCTGAACATAGACCCCAGCCTGACCCAGAATCTGGGCGTGCGCCTGGCAACGGTCAGTCGCGGCATGTTGGCCACACGCGTCGATGCGTCCGGGGTGCTGGCGCTCAATGAGCGCGACGTCGCAGTGATTCAGGCCCGCACGCCCGGTTTTGTCGAGCGCGTGTATAACCTGGCGCCCGGTGATGTGTTGAAGGCCAATGCCGCATTGGCTGACGTGCTGGTCCCGGAGTGGGCGGCGGCTCAGGAAGAGTTCCTGGCCCTCAAGCGTACGGGCGATGCCGGGTTGCTGGCCGCGGCCCGCCAGCGTTTGCGCCTTACCGGCATGCCAGAGGCGTTGATCACACAGGTTGAGCGCAGCGGCAAGGTACAGCCCAATCTGACCATCACCAGCCCTCTGGGCGGCGTGTTGCAAGAATTGAATATCCGCCAGGGCATGACCCTGGCGCTGGGTGAAACCGTAGCGCGGGTCAATGGCCTGGACAGCGTCTGGCTGGCCGTGGCGTTGCCCGAAGCGCAGGCGGGAGCGGTGCTGGTCGGGCAAACCGTCGAGGCGCGCTTGCCAGCGTTACCGGGGACGGTGCTCAAAGGCACGGTCAGTGCGATTCTGCCGCAAACCCGTGACGACAGCCGGACGTTGCAGGTTCGGGTCCAATTGCCCAACCCCGACTTACAGCTCAGGCCGGGTTTGACTGCACAGGTCAGCCTTGAACGCAGCGTCCCGCAGAGCGTGTTGTGGGTGCCCAGCGAGGCCGTGATTCGTACCGGGCAGCAGGCCTTGGTCATGGTGGCGCAAGAGGGCGGTCACTTTCAGCCGGTCGAGGTGCAGACCGGTCAGGAAAACGACGGCCAGACCGCAATCTTGCACGGGCTGCAGGAAGGTCAGCAGGTGGTCAGTTCAGGCCAGTTCTTGCTCGATTCCGAAGCCAGTCTCAAAGGCCTTGTCGTGACGCCGCTGGACCTCGGTGCACCCACAGGAGAGCAGCCATGATTGCAGCGCTGATTCGCTGGTCTATCGGCAACCGTTTTCTGGTGTTGCTGGCGACCCTGTTTGTCACTGCGTGGGGCATCTGGGCGGTGCAAAACACGCCGATTGATGCACTGCCGGACTTGTCCGACGTGCAAGTGATCATCCGCACGCCCTACGCCGGTCAGGCACCGCAGATTGTAGAAAATCAGGTGACCTACCCGTTGACCACCACCATGCTTTCGGTGCCCGGCGCCAAGGCGGTGCGCGGTTATTCGTTCTTTGGTGACAGCTATGTGTACGTGCTGTTCGAGGACGGCACCGATCTGTACTGGGCCCGTTCGCGGGTGCTGGAATACCTGAGCCAGATCCAGAGCCGTTTGCCGGCCAGCGCCAAACCGGCATTGGGTCCGGATGCCACGGGCGTAGGCTGGATTTATCAGTATTCACTGGTAGATCGCAGCGGCGGGCATGACCTGGCGCAACTGCGTGCCTTGCAGGACTGGTTTCTCAAGTTCGAGCTCAAAACCCTGCCCAATGTGGCGGAAGTTGCGACCGTGGGCGGTATGGTCAAGCAGTATCAGGTGCAACTTGAGCCACTGAAAATGGCCGCGCTGGGCATCACTCAGGCCGACGTGACAGATGCCATCGGCAAGGCCAATCAGGAAACCGGCGGTGCGGTGCTGACCATGGCCGAAAGCGAGTTTATGGTCCGGGCTTCGGGGTACCTGAAGACCCTGGATGACTTTCGTGCCATCCCGCTCAAACTGGGCGCCGGTGCGGTGCCGGTCACCTTGGGAGATGTGGCGAACATTCAACTGGGGCCGGAGTTGCGACGCGGTATTTCGGAGCTGGACGGTCAAGGTGAAGCGGTGGGTGGTGTGGTGATTTTGCGCAACGGCAAGAACGCCCGCGAGACCATTGCCGCTGTCAAAACCAAGCTTGAGGAACTGAAGAAAAGCCTGCCAGCGGGGATGGAAATCGTCACCACCTACGACCGTAGCCAGTTGATTGACCGCGCCGTGGACAACCTCAGCCATAAACTGCTGGAAGAGTTTTTGGTGGTGGCATTGGTGTGCGGGATTTTTCTCTGGCATTTACGCTCTTCACTGGTGGCGATCATCTCCTTGCCGGTGGGGGTGCTGGTGGCCTTTATCGTGATGCACTACCAGGGCATCAACGCCAACATCATGTCCTTGGGCGGGATCGCCATCGCCATTGGCGCCATGGTCGACGCCGCGGTGGTGATGATCGAAAACGCCCATAAAAAAATCGAGGCCTGGCACCACGCGCACCCCGGCCAAGTGCTGGCGGGCGCGCAGCACTGGCAGGTGATTACCCAAGCGGCGACTGAGGTCGGGCCAGCGCTGTTCTTTTGTTTGCTGATCATTACCTTGTCGTTCATTCCGGTGTTCACCTTGGAAGCGCAAGAGGGACGATTGTTCGGCCCGCTGGCGTTCACCAAAACCTGGTCCATGGCGGCGGCCGCCGGATTGTCGGTGACACTGGTGCCGGTGTTGATGGGCTACTGGATTCGCGGGCCGATCCCCGATGAGCAGAAAAACCCGCTTAACCACGGGTTGATCCGGCTGTATCAGCCAGCGCTGGACGCGGTGTTGCGTCGCCCCAAAACCACGCTGTTGGTTGCTCTGTTGGTGTTTGTCAGCGCGTTGTGGCCGATCTCGCACCTGGGGGGCGAGTTTCTGCCGCCGCTGGATGAGGGCGACTTGTTGTACATGCCTTCGGCGTTGCCGGGGCTGTCAGCGCAAAAAGCCGCGCAACTCCTGCAATTGACCGACCGGATGATCAAGACCGTGCCAGAAGTGGCGCATGTGTCGGGCAAGGCCGGACGTGCAGAAAGTGCGACTGACCCGGCGCCGCTGGAAATGTTCGAAACCACCATTGAGTTCAAACCGCGTGATCAATGGCGACCGGGTATGACCCCGCAAACGCTCGTCCAGGAACTGGACCGCGTGGTGCAGGTGCCGGGGCTGACCAACCTGTGGGTGCCGCCGATCCGTAACCGCCTGGACATGCTGGCGACCGGAATCAAAAGCCCGATTGGGGTGAAGGTCAACGGCGGTGATCTGGCGGCGATCGACAGCGTTGCGCAAGCCATCGAACGGGTGGCTAAGACCGTGCCCGGCGTCAGTTCGGCGCTGGCCGAGCGCCTGACGGGCGGGCGTTACATTGACGTCGATATCGACCGCATCGCAGCGGCCCGTTACGGGCTCAATATCGCGGATGTGCAGTCGATTGTGGCCGGTGCGGTGGGTGGTGAAAACATCGGTGAAACCATTGAAGGGCGGGCGCGCTTCCCGATCAATGTGCGTTACCCGCGTGCCTGGCGTGACTCGTTGAGTGCCTTGCAACAGTTGCCGATCTACACCCCGCGTGGCAGTCAGATCACCTTGGGGGCGGTGGCCACGGTACGGATCAGCGAAGGCCCGCCGATGCTCAAAAGCGAAAATGCCCGGCCTTCGGGCTGGATTTACATCGACGTGCGCGACCGCGATATCGCCTCGGTGGCGGCCGACCTGCGGCGGGCTGTGAGTGAACAGGTGCCGTTGCAGCCGGGCATGAGCGTCAACTACTCGGGGCAGTTTGAATACCTTGAACGGGCCAATGCGCGGCTCAAACTCGTCGTGCCAGCGACCTTGCTGATCATCTTTGTGCTGCTGTACCTGACCTTCACCCGCTTCGACGAAGCCTTGCTGATCATGGCCACTTTGCCGTTTGCCCTGAGCGGCGGTGCCTGGTTTTTGTACGTGCTGGGTTTCAATTTATCGGTGGCGACGGGCGTCGGTTTTATCGCCCTGGCCGGGGTGTCTGCGGAGTTTGGCGTGATCATGTTGCTGTACCTGAAAAATGCCTGGGCCGAGCGTCAACAGGCAGGCGAGGGCAGTGAACAAGCGCTGGTGGCGGCTATTCGCGAAGGCGCGGTGCAGCGTGTGCGTCCCAAGGCCATGACCGTGGCGGTGATCATCGCGGGGCTGCTGCCGATTTTGCTGGGCGGCGGCACGGGCAGCGAAATCATGAGTCGGATCGCCGCGCCCATGGTGGGCGGAATGCTCACCGCGCCTCTGCTTTCGTTGTTTGTCATCCCGGCGGCGTATCGCCTGATGCGCCGTCGACAACTGTCTGTAGAGCCCCCTCAACCTCAAGGCAAAAACCTGTGAAGCGCGCTCTTTTCTCGTTGCAATCGGTAGCGTTGCTGCCTTCGCGTGTGCCGTTCAGGTGCAGACATTTTGGGCATGAAAATGTATGGGCAATGCGCCCTTTAACGTATTCTGCGAGCCGACTTTACAAGGACGTTATGGATGCAATGGTTTAGACGATTCAATCAGGCGTGCGAAAACCTTGGCAAACGGGTTCCGACCTGGCTCTTTTGCCTGATCGCCGCCGTTTTTTTTACCGCATGGATTGTCACGCTGTTCATACCGCCACCGTTCAACCCGGTGTTGCTCACCATCCCGGCGGTTGTTATCACCCTGGGCGTACTCAATCGAATTTATCCTCAAAGGAAATGAAGTAATGATCACGTGCTACCTGCGATACGTTATTGACCCTTACAAACTGGCTGAATTCGAAGCGTACGGGCGCATCTGGATCCCGCTGGTCGAGAAATTCGGCGGCACACACCATGGCTATTTCCTGCCTTCGGAAGGCGCCAACAACATTGCCCTGGCGATGTTTACCTTTCCAAGCCTGGCCACTTATGAAGATTATCGTGAGCGCTCGAAAACGGATGCCGAGTGCATTGCCGCGTTCAAACTGGCCGAAGACAACCGCTGCATCTTGAGCTACGAGCGCAGTTTCTTCCGTCCGGTTTTCGAATAAGCCCACAACAATAGATCGCAGCCTTCAGAAACCTGTGGGAGCCTGGCTTGCCAGCGATGCAGGCGATGCGGTTTTTCTGTTAAACCGCACCGATACCTTCGCGGGCAAGCCCGCTCCCACAGGGATATGTATTACCTCGACCAAGAGACCCTCATGGCAAACCAAGACATTACCTTTACCCCTGATCCTGACGCCGATTCCATCTCTTCGGATGTGGCCGGTTTTGCCGGCATGCTGGTGTCCACGCAGATCCCGACCCGTGCTGACGGCAGTCTGGAACTGGGTGGGATCACCGAACAAAGCGAGTGCACGTTGCAGGCGCTCAAGGTTGCGCTGGAACGTGCCGGCAGTTCCATGGATCGGGTGTTGCACTTGACCATCTACCTGACCGATATGGCCGACCGCGCGGCGTTTAACGAGGTGTACAAGCGCTACTTCGCCAAGCCGTGGCCGGTGCGGGCGGCAGTAGGTGTGGCGGCCCTGGCTGTCGAGGGCATGCGTGTGGAAGTGACTGCAATGGCGGCCAAGGCCTGAGTCGATTTTTGCAAGGAAGCTGGAATGTTCAATCGCCGTAACCTGTTGTTGACCTTGTGCTGGGTCGTAACCCTGGGCTCGGGTTGGTATGGTTTTTATCTGTTGGAGCCCAAGGCTCCAGTGCTCTCCAATGTGTACTCAGCACTCCAGTTGTTTGGCCTTAATGGCAGTTTCAACGATCAGCCTTTGCCGTTGGGGGTTGAAATTGCCCGGTTCGCCGCGCCCTTGTTGACCGTTTACACGGTGATTCTCGCGTTTGCCGGCAGTTTTGCGCAGACCGCTCGCCAGCTCAGGGCGCGTTTTGTGTGGCGTAACCACGTGATCGTTTGTGGCCTTGATGAGCGCAGTTTGAGTGTCACTCAGAGCTTGATTGATGCCGGTAAACGCGTGGTCATCATTGATCCGGCTGCGAACGCCGAGACGTTGCCGTTATTGGCCAATCACCCGCGTGTGGTGCTGGTGCCGTTGAGTGCCACCCGCCCTGAGGCGTATCGAAAAGCCGCGCTGGACAAGGCCGGGCATGTGATCGTGGTGTCGGCCAATGATTCGCGCAATGTCGAAATCTGGGAGCTTGCCCGGCAGGTCAAGGGGGCGCGCGACCTGACCGTCACCGTGCATATTCAAGACCCCAACCTGGCCAAACGCCTGGAGCTCAATACCGATGGGCAAGCTGCAACGAGCCCTATGCCACGATTGCGTCTGTTGAACAGCCATCAATTGGCGGTTCGGCAACTGTTTCAACGCTATCCATTGAGTGCGCTGAGCGATGCCCACGGCTGGCCAGCTCCGCATCTGGTGGTGATCGGTTTTGGGCAGATGGGGCGCCATGTCTTGCTTGAATCCATCCGCCTTTACCGCTCTGAAAACAGCGCACCGTTGCGGGTCAGTATTGTGGATCGGCAGGCCACTCAGGCCTGGGCTGAGTTGAAGGCTTATACGCCGGGGCTCGAAGCCTTGTGCGAGGTTCATCTGTTCAATGCGCCGGTGATTGCTGAACCCCAGGTGCTGGCTGATGTGCTGGCTGCTGCCGGGCCTGTGGCGGCGTGGTATGTCTGTCTGGATGACGACAGCAACAGTGTTCGTGAGAGCCTTTACCTTCGCCAGCGTTGCTTGCAGAGCACCCATGCCAATGCGCCGATTTTTGTCCGCTTGCGTGACAGCCGTGGTTTCGAGCAATTGATTGCACCTGCCAAAGGGGCGTTGAAACCGATTGAGGGCATCCTCGCTTTTGGTGCGTGGTCTGACAGCATGACCTGTGAAGTCATTCTTAAAGAGAGCCTTGATCAGTTGGCTCGCAGTGTTCATCAGTACTATTTGCACCAACTGGGGGCTGTGGTTGTGCCGGGTGCGGCGCAGCAACCTTGGGCTGATCTGGGTGAAGACTACCGGCGTGCTTCTCGACAGCTGGCCGATCACCTGGCCGTAAAGCTGGCCAGTGTGGGGATCAGCGCAGTACCGGCCAAGCCCGATGAAGTGGCTGCGTTTGAGTTCAGCCCTCTGGAAATCGACAGGTTGGGTGAGTGCGAGCACATTCGTTGGTGCGCCGATCGTTTGCTTGAAGGGTGGCAGTATGGCGCGGAGCGGGTGAATGCCGTGAAGCTGCACCCAAAACTCTTGCCCTGGGGTCAACTGAGCCCTGAGGTGAAGTTGCAAAACTTCGATCAGGTGCGCGCATTGCCCGACATCCTGCGTGGAGTGGGTTTGAGGTTGCAACGCCAGTTGATCGTCGGTGTCACCGGGCATCGGCATTACGATGACATCGAGCACGTGCGCTCAGCGATTCGGGCTACATTCCAGACCTTGGTCCAGGCCCACCCCGACCATCAGTTGATTTTGATCAGCGCGTTGGCCAGCGGCGCAGACCAGCACGTGGCACGCATCGCTCTGGATGAGTTTGGTGCACAGCTCTGGGCCGTTGCCCCGTTCCCGCTCAATTTGTACGTTGAGGATTTCGCCGGTACCGACCGCGCCGACCTCAACCGGCTGCTGGTGCGCGCCACGCGCTATGCCGAGATGCCGCTGCGTTTTGGTTCGTTGACAGCGGTCGCCAGCGATCAAACGGTGCGGGTCGATCAATATGCGCTGGCCGGTGCCTACATTGCGCAACGCGCCCAGGTGCTGATTGCGCTGTGGGATGGCCAGCCCGCGCGCGGTGTGGGCGGAACTGGCGCCGTAGTGGGTTGGGTTAATGCCGGTGAGGTGCCGCAGGCTTTTCGTTTTGCCGGGTTGGCCAGCCAAGGGCTTGCCCGCCTTGAACACATCCGCGTGACCCGCTGAGGTGTTCAAGGCAGGGTGATTACCAGAATTTCCACCAAGGCGATTTGGCAGGCATTTGCGCCCGGATCGTTTGCAAGAACGCGGTCAGCCTCTCGACGACCTGTGCATTGACCGGACGCTGACGCTGATAAAAAGTCAGTGCCTGGGTCGCGGACTCGCGGGCATGTGGCAAGTCACCCAACTGGTACTGAGCCATTGCAAATGAGCTCAGGCAAACGGCAATCATTTCAAGGTTCTCGGGCGGTGTGCGGTGATAGATCTTCAAGGCATTGCCCAATGCGTTTAAAGCACGCTCCCAGTGCTCCAGTTCCACATAGCAGTCACCGAGGGTCTGCAAGCTTTGCCCTACGCTCGGGTGGCTATCGGAAAAATGTGCGATGCGCATCTTCAACACGTCCAGATAGAGATTCACGGCCTCTTCGTGCCTGTGTTGATCCCAGCGCAAGGCCGCTAACCCATTTTTGATGCTTGCCAGATCGCCACGGTCGAATGCGTCGTCGCGGCTGGCCAGTTGCAGCGCTTCAAGGAAATACGCTTCGGACTCTTGCAGGCGCCCCCAGTCCTTGTATTGCACGGCGCTATTATTGAGCTCGATGACACGCTGGTTCAGGTGTTCAGTCTCGTCATCAGTGGGCGCTAAATGTCTGAAAAGCGCGCGCAAGCTGCTGTCTTCCTGTTCGGCTAAAAACACCGCAATCACTTTTGCGTTATCCAGGCAGCGTTTGTGCTCGGGATGGCCTTCGGGCAGATCCTTGACCAGCTCCCACGTGCGTGCGTTCCATTGCCCTGCGTCCTCAAGCAGGCCCTGTTTGCACAGAACATACGTCAAATTGTTGGTCATGATCGGTAGCGAAATGGCATCTGCCAGTGAGGCTTGACTGGCGATACCGATGGCTTCAATGAGGTATTCGGCCGCTTCGGCGGGGCGATTGAGTTGGGTAACGGCTGCCGCCAATTGGGCAAGAATTTTTGCCCGCATCTGATGCACCGCGGGCAGCGTGACGGTGGCCAGCTCAAGTGTCTGCAAGGCCCAGTCGTGTGCCTCCTCAAACGCTCCTTTCTTGTAGTACAGCTCACTGACCCCGACTAGCACGTTGAGCCAGACGATGTCTTTGGGGCTAAGCACGCGCTCGGCCATTTCCAGTGCGGCGCTGTAGCATTGCTCCGCGTTGACCAGGTCGTCCATTTCGGTATTGAGCACACCCAGGCTGCAATAGGTAATGACCAACTGACGGTCACCCTCAGGGTAGGCCTTGCGCTGTAGATCCAGTGCCGTTCGATAGGCGTGCGTGGCTTCTTGCTGTTGCCCTAGGCGGTACTTGGCGTTGGCTATCCTGAACCAGCAAATAGCAACCTGTGGATCATCGTCTGCCAGCACGCCTTTGTACGCTTGCAGCAGTGCGAGATCGAGCTGTTCGGCTTCTTGATAGCGGCCCTGGCGGACGAACAAATCAGCGCGGTTGCCGCGATTCATGATGCTCAGCAGCGGTTCATCGGCGAAATGCTCGCGCACCAGTTGCTCGGTGGTCGCAATCCAGGCATCGCACAGGTGGAAGAAGTTCAGGTCGATGAACAGGTGGGTGATTTCATTGCAGCTTTGAATCTCTTCAACCGTGCCTGCCAGCTTGAACAGGTCCGGGTTTTTCCAGCCTTCGGCAATCAGGTGTGCAGGCTGAGCCGTGGTGTTGAGGCTGGCGCCCAGTAACGACAGCGCATTGAACAGCACCGAACGGTCGATACGAAAACAATCAACGACGTTGCGGCTGACGTTCAACAGGGTTGTCAGCGCTGTTACAGCCTGTTTGTCTTCGCTGTTGTGCTTGAGCAGTTCTGTGTACTGGTACACCTGCTCGGTGATGCCTTGCGCCGTGCTGTCACAGGTGAGTGCAATGTTCAGGCGACGGGTTCGGCTGGCCAGGTCTTTGAGTACTGCGCTCTGCAACGTGCCGTGCATGAGCTGCTCGGCGCCGTCGTGCCGCAGCAGGAAAGGCCGCAGGATAGCCAGGATCAGGCTGACCTGCTGGCGCGGCAGCGCAGCCGGTAGTGGGTTCGGCTCCACGTACACGGTATTGCAGGTCAGCACCCTGGCTAACTGCGATTCATCAAGGCCGCCACGGGTGAGGGCGATGTAGCGCGTTGCCTCGGTCACCGGCTGTTGCAGCCGGCTATCGCTCAAATCCGTGTCCCAACTGCCCAGAATGTGTTGGAACAGCGTGCCGACGCTGGGGTACGTGAGCAGTGTTTCGACCTGTTGCGCCAGTGTTTCATGGGTGGCGCGGACCCGCAGTTCTTCCAGTAGGACGCGCAGGTACAGCGGCAGTGCGGCGTAGGGGCTAGCGTGTTCATCGCTCAGCCGCTCAACCAGACTGTGCGGCAGGCCTTTGCGGAAGTTTCGGGTATAGGCTTCGATGATCAGCTTGAGCTGGGCGCGATCAGGTGTGTTCAGCCTGTAGGGCCAGACATGCTGCGACTCAACGGCCAAATCATCGGTGGCCGACAGGATCAGGATGACGTTAGCGGGCAGGTTCAGCTCAAGCAGCCGGTGCAGGTCCTGCTCAGGCGTATCGAGCTGGTTGATGGCGTCCAGCAGCAGGATCAGCGGTTGTTCCTCGTTGCTCGCGGCGACGTGGTGCAGCAATCGCTGGAAGTTGTCCCACAGGGTGTCTTCATCCTTGAATGCGCCAGGTTCGAGCTGCGGCTCAGGTGCGCCGCCCAATAAGGCCCACAAATAGTCGCGCCATTGCGCGAGCCGGTGCTGTCCGTCAGCGCCAATGTAGAAGTCGTGCACCTGTGCCTGTTTGAAGGTCTGTTGCAGGTGCTCAGCCAAGTCGGCCATCAGCGCACTTTTACCCACGCCGCTGACGCCGCTGATCAAGCAGGGGTGTTGTTCGATGCCCTGCATGCGCAGGGTGCAATAGTCCGTGAGGTCTGAACGCACATTGGTCAACGGGACGTAGCAGGTCTTGCGCGCCTGTGCGAAGCGCTGGTGCTGGCGCTGGATTTCAAGCAGCGGGGACACGTTTTCGCGTGCCGGGTAGCGCCGTTCCAGTTCATCCAGCAGATGCTGTTTGATGCGCTCGCCAAAGTCCTCGATCGACGCGTATTCACTGGCAGGCGAGGGGGCGTCCCGTAGTTGCTGCTTGAGGCGCTCCAGTTTGCCGTCTGCTGTGTCGTAGAAATCACCGACTTGCTGCGATCCCGAGGCCTCGAACAATTGGTCGGTCAGCCACTTGTCGCGCAGGAAGAACAGCGATTCGGCGCGCTTGTTTTCGTGCCCCTTGAGGGCGTACTGAAATTCAAGCTCGGTGACACTGATTTGCTGTTCCAGCGCGTTATTGATCTGCTCCCGGTATTGATCGAGCTGTTCGTGGTGCAGGTAGTTTTGCAGGTCTTTGGCGTGTGGCACCCAGCCATAACGCTCGCCCAGAAAACCGATGAAGAAAGGCGGGAAGCCACGGCAACGGTCGATTTCGCTCAGGCAAATAGCCACGGTGGTGCCATTTTTGGCTTCTTCTTCGGTGACGCCCCAGCGCAGATCAATTTCTGTAAAACCCACACCCCGTTCCGCACAGCGCTCACGTACAGGGGGGAATACGTGCTTGATCAGGTGATTGCGTTCTGCCTGGGTGTCTTTGAACGTGGAGGAGAGGAATACCCGGATTTCCCGGGTTGCGTCGGTGTACGGGTTTGACATGAAAACGTCCTTGTAGGCGCTGCACAGCGCGGTGATGGCTGTTTGGCAGTATCCCAGATACTTGAACAATGACCAACAAAGGGTGGTCTGCGCTGCGCGCCAGATCGCAGCCTTCGGCAGCGGCTACACTTGCGCAGTGGCCAACAGACACGAGAGGGATCTTCATGACTGCGCTGGACGTTTTTTGGGTTGGGTTGGGGGGCGGCCTGGGTTCGCTGCTACGGTGGTGGATCGGGTTGCGGGTGGGCCAGTTGTACAAGGGCAAGTTGCCGCTGGGCACGTTTTTGATCAACGTCAGCGGTGCCTTTGTGATCGGCTATTTGAGCATTCTGTTCAGCGTCGACTGGCGTGATCGTTATGGTGATGTACTGAACGCAGCCGTGTTGACCGGGATTCTGGGTGGCTACACCACGTTCAGCAGCATGCAACTGGACGCGTCCAAGCTGGCGTCTATCAAGGACCGCGTATGGGCTGCCGGTTATTTGATTATCTCGGTACTGCTGGGGCTGGCCGCTGCGGCATTCGGCGCCTGGCTGGCGCGCTGACAAGGAGCTGAAAACATGCTGAATATGATCATTCTGATATTTGTCGGCGGGGCGTTTGGGGCCACTTGCCGTGAGTTCGTGATGTTATCGGTGCCGCGTCTGGCCGATGGTTTTCCCATGGATATTTTTGTCGCCAACATCGTCGCCGCGTTTTTGCTGGGCGTTGCCACGTCGCTGTTCAAGAGCAATCGAATCAACCAGTACGTGCACGTGATGGTCGGGACCGGGATCATGGGCGGCCTTTCGACGTTCTCCAGTTTTGTGTTTGGCGCCGTCGAAATGATGACGGACCCGGGCGGGGTGCTGGTTTCTATCTGCTATCTGGTGGCCAGTCTGGTGATCGGGTTTTTGGCCGTTGAACTGGGTTTGCTGGCGGGGGCCAAAGTCCCACCGACTGCGGCCGATGCTCTGTAGGAGCGAGCTTGCTCGCGATCTTTTAAAGATCAAAAGATCGCGAGCAAACTCGCTTCTACATGGGCGCAATTCAGTGATTAGCGAAACCGCTCAAGCATCTGGTAGTACCACATGCCCGCCGCCAGCATCGGGTTGCCAAACACATCGCCCATGGGCACACGAATGTGCTGGCACCCGGCAAAGGTGTCGAATTGCTCCAGTTGACCTGTGATCGCGCGGCCCATGATTTCGCCCATGATGTGCGTGGTGGCGATGCCATGGCCTGAGTAGCCCTGGCAGTACCACACGTTGTCCGAGAGCTTGCCCAGTTGCGGGATGCGATTGATCACGATGCCCATCGCGCAACTCCACTGGTAATCGATTTTCACCCCTTTGAGTGCCGGAAAGGTCTGCTCGATGCAGGGCAGCAATTCGGCTGCAATGTCGCGCGAATCTTTGCCGCTGTAGTTGGCGCCGCCGCCAAACAGCAGGCGGCCATCGGCGGTCATGCGGTAATAATCGAGGACAAAGCGGCAGTCATACACCGCCAGGTCTTCTGGGTTCAGTTGCCGGGCCAGGGCGCCCAACGGTTCGGTGGTAACGATCCCGCCCATGGCCGGGAAGATTTTGCCCTTGAGTTTGCCAGGCTCCAGCGTGTGGTAGACGTCGCCCGCCAGCAGCACCTGATTGGCATCAATGCGCCCATGCGCAGTGCGCACGCCGGGGGTGTCGCCATGGATGATTTCCAGCACTTCGCTGTTTTCGAAAATCAGTGTGCCCAGGCTTTCTGCTGCTCGCGCTTCGCCAATACACAGGTTGAGCGGGTGCAGGTGCATGTTGCGGGTGTTTTTGATGGCGCCGTGATACAGATCGCTCTGCAAAATATCGCGCACCTGATTGCGGTCGAGCAGCGACACCTGCGCCCCCATGCCCCGATGCACGGCTTCGTCGTAATCCTTGCGTAAACCTGCCATGTGGCTCGGCTTGTAGGCCGCATGCAAGTGGCCGTGCTTGAGGTCGCACTGGATGCCGTATTTGTCGACGCGCTGCTGGATGATTTCGTGCCCGCGCCAACGCAGGTTCCAGATGAAATCATCGACCTGGCTGCCCAGGCGCCGGCGCATCTGCTTGCGCATGGCCTCATCGCCCGACAGGCTGCCGGTCACTTGACCGCCATTGCGCCCCGTGGCTCCCCAGCCGATTTTGTGGCTCTCGACGATGGCCACTTTCAGGCCTTTTTCTGCCAGTTCAACGGCGGTCGCCACGCCGGTAAATCCGCCACCGATAATCACCACATCGACCCGGTGCTGGCCTTGCAGGGGCGGGTAGCTGGTTTCGTGGTTGAGGGTCGCGGCGTAATAAGAGTTGCAGCGTTCAGTCATGGCAGGCTCCGTGAAATTTCTTATAAGGTTTGTGAGGCAGAAAGGGGGCTTTTAGGTGCCCGCACCGGTCCTGCTCATCCACTTCGGCCATGCGCTGACGATATTCGATTTGTGAGGGCCAAATAACCCCCCTGACAACGCAATGCTGTTCACTTAAGAGATGCGCACGACTAACTGTAGGAGCGAGCTTGTCTCGCGAGCTTTTAAAAGATCAAAAGATCGCGAGACAAGCTCGCTCCTACAGGGTCCGCTTTCGCTTATGTGAACAACATTGCTCCTGACAACGAAGTTTCTGACGCTGCTTGATCAGAACGTGACTTCGCTCACGTGCAACACCCAGGCGATGGCCTGTTTTTTGTCATCCCAGACATAGCGAAAATGCGGGCCCTGCACCGGAATCGAGAGCGCAGGCGGGCGAAAGGCGGCCACGCATTCGTGTCCGTTGAGGCGCACGCTGTTGTAGAGCAACCCCCAGGCCAGTGCTTCGCGGTGCGGCCGGGCAAAGGCTTGTGCGACCCCATAACTGGCGGGCGAAGGTTGATGCACTGTGGGGTTGTCGCGCACATCAATCATCGGCTGGAGCACCTTGTTGATGTAGGTGCGCATGGTGATTTCGATGCTTGCTTCTTGGGTGGCGCGCCAGAATTGTTCTTGATGGAAGCAGGTTTCGGCAATAGCTGCCTCGACGCTGCTGGCGCAGTAGTACACACCATAACTGCCGTCGGTAAAGCGGCTGGCGCGACCAATATGGGTAAAGGCGGCCATGATCGGGGTCGAGCCTTCACCGCACAGGCGGTCTTCGGGGCGTACCCGGTTTAGCACCCCGGCCTGGTCGCGCAGGCGGTCATTGGTCAAGCTTTCGAGGACGAAGGCGATGTCCAGATCGTCGGGGTCCAGGGTGTCTTCAAACACCGATATCGGCGGGAATGCACTGTTGATGATGCGATAAGCGTTGCTCCACTCGGGTAGCACAGCAGGCCTTGAGGTGTCTGGCATCAGCCGCGCACCCCGTCCAGATAGCGCCGAACATCCGCGAGGTCGACCACCTGGCCCGCGAGCATATAGCTCAAAGCACTCTGGCCATTGAAAGGCGCTGCGGTGTTGGTCTTGTGTATCCACTCATAGGCGCGCTCAGGCTGATTGCTGAACAAGATGCGCAACGCTTTGTGCACGCCCATCAGGTACGAGATGCGTTCAAGGGTGTCGTGAGGCAGGCGCACATTCGGTAGCTTTTTATACTTGAAGTACGTGGTATTGCCGATTGAGCCGAGCAGGGTGCATTGCTGGTCTTTGGTGCAGCCCCAGTGCTCCATTAAATTGAAAAAAAATGTCAGGGCCACGCGGCCGGCGTCACCACTGGTGATGTCGGGCTGAGAGTGGTGGGCGACTAACTGCATGATGACCTCCAGGCTCTGTACGAAATGTATCTGCGCTCGGTTATGCGGCGTTGAAAACAGGCTCGAAAACATTGCGTGCAGAGCCTGGCGCGAATACGTAAGAGCGTACACCGCATCTGGATAATTACAACAAATGTATCCGCATATGAACTTTTCGGGATGTTGCTTCACGACGTGGGCAATGACTTGGCCCGGTTCATACAGCGCTGGCGGCGCTCATCGACGCGTTGGGCAAACCAGGCGGTGGTCAGGTTACGGGTGATTTTCGGGCTTTGCAGGGTAATGCCGGGCAATACAGCACGGGGCAAGGGTTTGCCTTGTTGGCGATCTGCCAGCGCAAACACGGTGCGATACACCTCAGTCTGATCAAACTCAAGGCTGTCGCCTTTGAGCAATTGCTGCCTGATTTGGTTGTTGCTCAAGCCCAACGGTTTGCCCAGCGCGCGCACGGCGCGTTCGGTCGAGCCCACGGCGTAAGAATCGGGGATCGTCACGTCACCATCCAGTGCCAGCGCAACACCTGAAACCTGGCTGACGGCGTTCTGAAAGGCGGCATTGCGACTGGCATACCAGCCCGCATTAAAGTCGGCAAAGCGGTACAGCGATTGTGTGTAATCGACGGGATAGCCGAGCAAATGGGCGGTGCCGAAATACATGCCGCCTCGACGGGTGAAGACTTCTTGTCGGATCGTGCCCGGTATCGGGTATGGATAATCCTTCGCGTGTTTCTCGGCAAACGCGATGCTGACCTGCATCGGGCCACCGGTATGCACCGGATTCAGGCTGCCAAACAGGTTTTTACCCAGCGGCACCATGCCGATAAAGTCATCAAAAATGGCACTCAACTGGCCTTCGGTGCGCGCGGCATCGAGGCGCTGGTTATAGGTTTTGCCATTCGGCGAGGTGATGTTCAGCGCGCTATGAACCACAAATTCGGGGATGTGCAGCTTGCCTGCGCGGCGATTGATTTCGCTGCGGGCGATTTTCGCCAGGTTTGGCACCGGCGGGTCTGCCTGAAAGGTCGACTCCTGTTCGGTGACGGCCAGCACCGAACACAGGTTTTCGTCGTTGGGTTCAAGTGCTTGCGCGGCAAAAGCGGCGTAAATATCGGTGGCCCAACCCTGTCGATCCTGGAGGTTGGTGGGCAGCAGCTGCATGAATCGTGCACGGGCCTGTTCGGGCGTACGGCTCGGTAACGTCTGGGTGTTTGTGCTGCTGCAACCGGCTATCGCAATCGGTAGAGAAAGCGTTAAAAACCGCATGAAGAATCGATTCACTAGCGCTTAACTCCCTGAAAAAAATGCTATGTGTCAGTGACTTAGTCGTCTCGAGTGAGCACTTCCAGCAGTTCGATCTCAAAGGTAAGGTCGGCGTTTGGTTTGATGTGCGCGCCCATGCTTCTTTCACCATAGGCCAAGTGTGCAGGGACTTGCAGTGTGCGTTTGCCGCCGACTTTCATCCCCATCAGACCCTGGTCCCAGCCCTTGATCACGCGACCGCTGCCAATCACGCACTGAAACGGCTTGCCGCGCTCGAACGAGGAGTCGAATACCGTGCCATCTGCGAGCCAGCCGGTGTACTGCGTGGTGATCAGAGCGCCTTTGACACAGGCTTTGCCGTCGCCCAGTAGAAGGTCGGTGATCTGGAGTTCGTTCGTCATGGTGCTGCACTCATAAAGCTGGAAAGAAGGACGTTGAAGTGCGCCACAGTTTACAGGCGGACTTTAGGGATGCAATCGCTGGCAAACCAGCTCCCATCGCCCATTTGGCAACCTGTCTTTAATTTTTTTGTGCAGGAAATGTCTTTTAAACAAAGGGATTTGGGAACTTGCTAATGAGGATAGATGTCAATTGCGCTTTACTCTCATTTGAGAATGTTTACTATTGCAGCCCTGGCAGCGCCGGGGAGAGTTAAGCGATGTGGGTCTTCTGGATGGCCCGCGCGCAAGCAATTCCAGTTTTCGCCTGCAGAGCACACTCCATTGTTAAGGGATCAATTGGACATGTCGTCTCGATTCAAACGCAGTCAATTTTCACTGGCTATCGTGGCCGCACTCGCTTCACCCACCTTGCTCGCCGATGCGCTGGAGCGCGAACGCGATGAGGTGCCAGTCGAGGCCAACGATTTGCCGGTGGATGGCAGCAAGCAAGCGCTGCAACTGGAAGAAACCCGCGTGTTGGGCACCGCCGCCGAAGAGCTGAAGCAAGCGCCGGGCGTGTCGATCATCACCGCCGAGGACATTAAAAAACGTCCGCCAGCCAATGACCTTTCCGACATCATTCGTCGCGAACCGGGGGTCAACCTCACCGGTAACAGTTCCAGTGGTGCTCGCGGCAACAACCGCCAGATTGACTTGCGCGGCATGGGCCCGGAAAACACCTTGATCCTGATCGACGGCAAGCCTTCTTCTTCGCGTAATGCTCAGCGTTATGGCTGGAGCGGCGACCGCGACACCCGAGGTGAGACCAACTGGGTCCCGGCCGAAGAAGTCGAGCGTATCGAAATTCTCCGAGGTCCGGCTGCCGCCCGTTATGGCTCTGGTGCGATGGGCGGGGTGGTCAACATCATCACCAAACGCCCGACAGACCAACTCCACGGCTCATTGACCGCTTACTACTTGTCGCCGGAAGACGATTCGGAAGGCATCAGCAAGCGCACCAACTTCAACCTCAGCGGCCCGATCACCGACGACCTGGTGTTCCGCGTGTACGGCGGCCTGAACAAGACCGACGCCGACGATGCCAAGATCAACACCGCGCAGCAGGCGTATGCCGACAGCGTGGTGGCGGGCCGTGAGGGTGTGCGTAACAAAGACGTCAATGGTTTGCTGAGCTGGCAATTCACCCCCGAGCAAACGCTCGACCTGGAAGCCAGCTACAGCCGCCAGGGCAATATCTTTGCCGGCGATACCATGCTCAACAGCGGGGGCGACTTCGTTAACAGCCTGTATGGCAAGGAAACCAGCGTCCTGCAGCGCAGCACCTTCTCGGCGACCCACAATGGCTCGTTTGACTGGGGTTCGACCACCGCCTCGCTGACCCATGACCTGACCCGCAACTCGCGTCTTAACGAAGGACTGGCCGGTTATGGCGAAGGTGCGCCATCGGAAAGCGCGGGGAGCTTCGAGTCACGTTTGCGCAATACCCGCGCCAACGCTGAAGTCAACCTGCCGCTGGACGTGTACACCCACCAGGTTCTGACCTTGGGTGGCGAATACCTCTACGAGTCGCTGAACGATCCGGGCTCGCTGCGTCCACAAAGCTGGGATCCGGGCGCCGATGGTACGCCGGGTATTCCTGGAACAGACCGTACCCAAACCAAATCCACCGCCAACAGCTACGCGTTTTACGTAGAAGACAACCTCGAAGCCGGGGCCAAAACCATCGTCACGCCGGGCTTGCGCTTCGATCACCACAACAAGTTTGGCGGCAACTGGAGCCCAAGCCTCAACGCTTCGCACCAGATCACTGACGAATTGAGCATCAAGGGCGGTATTGCCCGAGCTTACAAAACTCCGAACCTGTACCAGTCCAACCCCAATTACCTGTTGTACAGCCGTGGCGCAGGCTGCAGCTCGGTTGAGGTCAACATCGGTGGCTGTTACCTGGTGGGCAATCCGGACTTGAAGCCTGAAATCAGCGTCAACAAAGAGATTGGCCTGGCGTTCGACAAAGGCACTTGGCGCACCAGCGGCACGTACTTCCGTAACGACTACCAAAACAAAATCAATGCCAGCAACGAATCGGCCTTCCGCCTGCCCAACGGGCGCCGGGTGTTGCAGTGGGAAAACAGCGGCAAGGCCATCGTTCAAGGGGTTGAAGGGAACCTGTTTGTCAGTTTGCGCAAAGATCTGGACTGGAACACCAACCTGACCTACATGATCGAAAGCAAGGACAAGGAAACCGGCGAACCGCTGAGCATCATCCCCAAGTACACGCTCAACACCACGCTGGACTGGTACGCCACCGAGCAGCTGTCGTTCCAGGTCAATGGCACTTACTACGGCGAGCAGAAAGCGCCGAAGTACAACATGCGTGCCAACGAAGCACTGGACAAATCGGTGCAGCAGTCGGTTGATCCGTACGGTCTGGTGGGGCTGAGCAGTGGTTATGAGTTCAATAAAAACTTCAGCGTGCGGGTGGGCATCAACAACCTGTTCGACAAACAGCTGTATCGCAAAGGCAACTCTGACGAGGCGGGTGCCCAGACGTATAACGAGGCGGGCCGCGCCTACTTTGCGTCGGTGACCTCTTCGTTCTGATAACCCAACTGGCCTGACCGCTGATACGGTGCAGGCATTTACTGGCGCGACATCCTCTTTTAGCGGGTGCCGCGCCGTTGTCGCATTTGGAACAGGCTAAACCGTGATGGGTACCGTTGAAGGATTGATCCGATGAAACACGCAACGTCGGCCTGGATGCCGATTCTTTCTCGCACACTGGCTGCACTGGTTGGCGGCTATGTGTTCACTTATGCGTTTACGGCCGCGCTGGCGCGACTGTTGCCGCTGGATAACGTCGACTCGATGCTCGTTGCCAGTCTGTTGTCATTCGCGATCTACACCTGCGCCATTTTGTGGGCCTTTATCGCTCGCCATCAGTGGTCGGCATGGATGGGGGCCGTGCTGGCGCTGCCTTTGGCCGCAATCGGTTTTTGGCCGCAAATGCTGGAGCGCCTCGGATGAAACAGACCCTGACCCAATCCCTGGCGTGGCTGCACACCTGGGGCGGATTGATTGTTGGCTGGTTGCTGTTCGTGATCTTCCTGACTGGCAGCCTGGCTGTGTTCGATCAAGAGATCGACAACTGGATGCACCCTGAGTTGCCCGCTCACCAATTGACCGATGAACAGGCAGTTGAGCGTGCACTGGGTTATTTGCGTGAGCACAAACCCGATGCCAAGCAATGGGGCATCAGCTTGCCGTATGAGCGCTCGCCAGAATTACAGGCCTCAACGGGCGGGCGCCGTGACGGCGTTTCGGTAACGCTGGACCCGAACACCGGTGACGTACTGCCGGTGCGCGAGACAGTCGGGGGACGGTTCTTTTTTCTGTTTCACTTCACCTTGCACATGCCGCGCATGATCGGCATTTATCTGGTAGGTGCGCTGGCGATGGGCATGCTGGCGGCCTTGATCAGCGGCATCGTGATTCACAAAAAACTCTTCAAGGAGTTCTTCACCTTTCGGCCTGCCAAAGGCCAGCGTTCATGGCTTGACGCCCACAACGCCAGCGCAGTGCTGTTGCTGCCGTTTCACTTGATGATCACCTACAGCGGGCTGGCGATTTTCCTGGTGATTTACATGCCCGCGGCCATGGATGCGCTGTTTGATGGCGACCGCGATGCGTTTTTCAAAGCTCAAGACACGACACCCGCCGCCCTTGAAGTCAAACGTGCGACGAGCGTTGAACCGGCACCGCTGGTTGCCATCGGGCCGCTACTGGCCAAGGCTCGCGACGTCATGGGGCCTTTGGGCGCAGTCAGCATCAGCAACCCTGGCCAGAGCAATGCCGAGATCCAGATTCGCCCGATTCTGGGCAACCGAATTGCCCTGGTAAAAGGCGGGGGCATGCGTTTTGACGGGGTCACGGGCGAGCAACTGTCCGGGCCAACCGACATGCGCGCCAGCGTACTCACCCATCGGGTGATCTCCGGCATGCACTTTGCCCAGTTTGGTGGCTATCCGATGCGTTGGGTGTACTTCATTTGCGGCCTGATCAGCAGCGCCATGATTGCCAGCGGGCTGGTGCTGTTCACCGTTAAACGGCGTCGCAAATACGCCAGCGAAAGCCGGGTCGCCCAAGTGCTCTACCGTTTGGTCGAGGCGATCAACGTCACCGTAATGGCCGGTTTGAGCGTGGCGTGCATCGGTTTGCTGTGGGGCAACCGCTTGTTGCCGGTGAACATGGCCGAACGTGCCGATGCCGAACTCAACGTGTTCTTTGGCCTGTGGGCCTTGAGCTTTGTGCATGCCGTATTGCGTGCGCGCATGCAGGCCTGGCGGGAGCAATTGGGCCTGGCCGGGGTGATGTGCCTGAGCTTGCCGCTGCTGAGCCTGCTCACCGTCAACCAGCCGTGGGCGGTACACAGCAGCATGGGGGTGGAGTTGACCGCCATGGTGCTGGGCGGCCTGTTGTTGTGGGCATGCTGGAAAGTCTCGCAACCGGTGGTCGAGCGGGTGCCACGTAGAAAAACCGCTGTTATGGCCGAGGTGAATTGAGATGCTGGCGGACTATTTTGCGGCGTGGGCCTTCGCCTATATGGGCATGCTTGCGTTGTGCCAAGGGTTGGAGCGCCATTACAAACAGGTGTGGAACAAAGCGCCGTCACCTGGCCTGCGTCGTACATTGCGTGGGGCAGGGTGGTTGAGTCTGGCCTTGAGCTTGTACTTTTGCGCTCAGGCCTGGGGATGGGCGATGGGCCCTATCGGCTGGTTTGGGCTGATCTCGCTCAGTGGTTTTGGGCTGCTGATGTTATTGCCCTATCGCTCACGCCTGGCCGTGTGGCTGCCACTGGGCTTTGCCCCAGCGTGGGCAATGATCGCAACCTTGTCCTAGGCTCTGTTTGGGGCGCACTTCAGAAACCTGTGGAAGCGGGCTTGCCCGCGATTCAGTGATAGGCAGCCACCCAGATCATGACTGTCATTTCTGACAGCAGACGCACTCACGCCTTGAGCGCATGCTGTGTGGCAGAAAGTTCTGGAGGGCCTGCCTATGACGTCGCTCCACGCCCGCACACCGACACTCGCGGTCATCGAGCCGCGCGGATTGCCAGTTCGCTCGGTGGCGTTTGCGTGTTCAGTGAGTGGGCAAACCCCTGAGCAACGGGTGACGTGGAGCACGTTCGATCCCATGGGGCGGCTGGTGGCGCAGCGCGACCCTCGGCTGTTCGCGGACTCTACTGCCCCTGCCAACCTGCTGACCGTGTACAGCCTGTCCGGTCAGGTATTGGCCACTGACAGCACCGATGCCGGGTGGCGGCTCAGCCTTCCGGGCGAGGCCGGGCAGACGCTGGAGGTGTGGGACGCCCGCGAGAGCCATTGGCAAACCACCTATGACGACTCGATGCGCCCGGTCAGCGTGACTGAAAACAGCACCCATGTGATCGAGCGTTTTACCTACGCCAGCACCAGCGTGGAGAGCGCCCGGCACAACCGCTGCGGCAGGCTTTTGCGGCACGACGACCCGGCGGGCACACGGCACATGACCGAGTACGGCCTGGCAGGCGGATCGCTGGAAGAAACCCAGCAGTTTTTGCGCAGCCTTGACCTGCCACATTGGCCCGAGTCCGAGGCGCAGCGCGACCCGTTGCTGGAGGAGGTCGAGCCGTTCATCAACCGCTGGCACTACAACGCTGCGGGTGAACTGCTCAGACAGACCGATGCCGAAGGGCATCAACAACACTTCAGCCACACCGTGGCTGGGCAGTTACGCGATACCGGCCTGCAAACCGCGGGCAGCAGCGCGGTTAAAATCCTGGTCAGCAACATCCGTTACAACGCCTTTTCTCAAGTCGAAAGCGAAACCGCTGGCAATGGCGTTGTCACTTTTCTGACCCACGAATCGGCGACTGGCCGCTTGGCTCGCCTACAGGCGCAAGTGCCGGGTAAACGGCTCTTGCAAGACTTGCACTACCGCTACGACCCGGTCGGCAACCTCATTGAGATTGAAGACACAACCCTGGGCACCCGTCATTTTGCCAATCAGCGCATCGAACCCATTCGCCGTTTTGCTTACGACAGCCTCTACCAACTGATTGATGCCAGCGGCTGGGAGACCGCCCAGCCGTCACTCGGCCCGGACTTGCCGACCTGGCAAACCCCGGACACCAGCCGGGTGGTCAATTACAGCGAAACCTATCGCTATGATGCGGCGGGCAATCTGCTGGAGCGCATTCACCTAGGGGGGAGTGATCACACCCAAACGCTACACATCGCCCCACACAACAACCGTGTTATTCGCAGCGGCGAGACTGAACACACCTACGATTCCAATGGCAATCTTCTGACCCTGCAACCCGGCCAACCCCTGCAGTGGGATGCCCGAAATCAACTGTGCGCTATCGCCCAGGTCACGCGTAAGGCCGCTGCCAACGACGAAGAACGGTATATCTATGGCGGTGGAGGCAAACGCCTGCGCAAAGTCCGCACCTGGCAAGCGCAGGCCAACAGCCACCTCGCCGAAACCCGCTACCTACCGGGGCTGGAAGTGCGCACCAACAGCGCCACCCAAGAGAATCTTCAAGTCGTCACCCTTCAGGCCGGGCGCTGCCGCGTGCAATGGTTGCACTGGGACACACCGCCCAGCGGCCTTGAGAACGATCAACTGCGCTACACCTTCGACGACCACCTGGGTTCCAGCACCCTGGAACTGGATGATCAGGCCCAACTCATCAGCCAGGAAACCTACTACCCGTTCGGCGGCACCGCGTGCTGGGTCGGGCGCAATGAAGTGGAGGCCAGTTACAAAACCCTTCGTTACTCAGGCAAGGAGCGCGATGCCACGGGCCTGTATTACTACGGCTATCGCTACTACGCCCCGTGGCTATATCGCTGGCTGAACCCCGACCCGGGCGGCGCCATTGATGGGCTGAACCTGTATAGATTTGTGGGCAACGCCCCGATGGGGCATGTGGATGCGGATGGGCGGATCAAACGCAGAGCGGATGGGAGTCTGATTGCCGAAGCGGCCGGATCTGAATCTGGGTTTGAACAATTTCGAGATCAATATATTGGAGACGAATCGTTAGATAGTTTCAGCGATATAGGTGATTCAAGGGACTCATTCGCCAATGCTCCGCCGACACCTGCGGCGTATATCAATAATTTTGATGAGGGTCTGTTCTCAACCCCATCCTCACCGGCACCGTCTCTGAGTGATTTTGATATGGGTTTGTTGCCCCCACTCGGCTTACAGGCACCAGGGCCACAGCCTGGCACATCTTCGCAAGACCAATTCCGAGTGCCTGCTGTGCCAGCACTGCAGCGTTTTGACTGTGTTGAGCCTGGCTGCGGGAAAAGTTATACAAATATGCAAAATCTAACTAGACACCTGCTCTCTCACACTGGAGAAAAACGGTTTTCATGCCCCAATTGTCCATCCCGTTTTGCCCGGAAGGATGTTTTAGACATTCACCTACGCATTCATACAGGGGAGAAAACTTTCTCATGTGAGTATCCGGGCTGCGGTAAAAGCTTTGGTGACCCAGGGGTTTTGTTACGGCACCAAAGGGTTCATACAAAAGAGAAACCTTTCCCATGCACGTACGGGGTTTGCACCCTAAGTTTTGCGCGATCAGAGCATTTAGCACGCCATCAAAGTGTCCATACAGGGGCGCAAACTTTCCCATGCACGCACTGCACCCAACGCTTTGCGCGATCAGAGAATTTAGCACGTCATCAAAGTGTCCATACAGGGGCGAAACCATTCCCATGCACGTACGAGGGTTGCCCCCAACGCTTCACGCGATCTGCGCATTTAGCAAATCACCTCAAACGCAAACACCCATAGAAGCGACACGCGTCGCATGCACGTATCCGGGTTGCACTAAAAGCTTCAATCAAAACGGTACTCGTCAACCTGTAGAGCGGGCCCGCTCATTCGCGGGTTTGAACGAGAAGCCCGCCCACTCCCTGACCCCGTGGGCGCGAGCTTGCCCGCGATTCAGGCGATGCGGTTTTTCTGTAAACCGCGTCGATACCCTCGCGAGCAAGCTCGCTTCCACAGGGGATTCGGCCATCCCTGGCCGTGTCGCGGCAAACCCGACGTCCTGCGCAATACCTGCCTGCGACCAGTGTGGTTCAGATTTGTTATGCTCGCCGCCTCGACAACAAACGCCAGCATAGGCGTGTCCAGTTCATATTGAGCGTATTTATGTCTGCCGATTTTCAAGCAACGACCACGCGCTTTTCGCGCTCCGACTACAGAACCCTTGGGCTGGCGGCTCTGGGTGGAGCGCTGGAAATCTACGATTTCATCATTTTTGTGTTTTTTGCCCTGACCCTCAGTCAGTTGTTTTTTCCGCCGGATATGCCCGAATGGCTGCGCTTGTTGCAAAGCTTCGGGATTTTTGTGACCGGCTATCTGGCCCGTCCGCTGGGCGGCATTCTGATGGCGCACTTTGCGGATCATCTGGGGCGCAAGCGGGTGTTCAGCCTGAGCATTCTGATGATGGCCTTGCCCTGTCTGCTGATCGGGATCATGCCGACCTACGCCGAGATTGGTTATTTCGCGCCGCTGATCCTGCTCGCGCTGCGCATATTGCAAGGCGCAGCCGTCGGCGGCGAAGTCCCGAGTGCCTGGGTGTTTGTGGCTGAGCACGCGCCCGCCGGTCGTCGTGGCTATGCGCTGGGCTTTTTGCAGGCTGGTCTGACGTTCGGTTACCTGATTGGCGCCCTGACCGCCACTTTGCTGGCCCAACTGTTTACCCCCACTGAGATTCTTGATTACGCCTGGCGCTTTCCGTTCTTGTTGGGCGGGGTGTTTGGGGTGATCGGGGTATGGCTGCGCCGCTGGCTGAGCGAAACCCCTGTGTTTCTGGCCTTGCGCGAGCGCCGTGAGGGGCGGGCAGAGCTGCCGCTGCGCACGGTGTTGCGCGACTATCGTCCTTCTTTGTTGCCCGCAGCGTTGCTGACGTGTGTGCTGACCAGCGCTGTGGTGGTGTTTGTGGTGATTACCCCGACCGTGATGCAGCAGCGTTTCGGCATGACCGCCAGCCATACGTTTGCCCTGAGCAGCCTGGGTATTGTGTTTCTGAACATCGGTTGTGTGCTGGCCGGGTGGGTGGTTGACCGGATTGGCGTCTGGCGCAGCATCGTGTTGTACAGCCTGCTGTTGCCGCTGGGCATTGGCGTGCTTTACGCCAGCCTGGTCGGACAGTGGGGCTTGCCGGGGCTGGCTTATGCCTTTGCTGGCTTGACCTGCGGGATTGTCGGGGTGGTGCCGTCGGTGATGGTCGGTCTGTTTCCGGCAGCGATCCGTGTGTCGGGTATTTCCTTCACCTACAACATTGCCTACGCGCTGTGGGCCAGTACTACACCGCTGTTGCTGATTGCATTGATGCCTTGGAGTCCATGGGTGTGCGTGGTGTTTTGCGCCCTGATGGGGCTGGTAGGTCTGTTGACTGCGCGCAGGTTCGGTTTTGCGCGGGACAATCAGGTCGAACGGCGCTTGCGAGCGGTCACTGAAATGTAGTCAGATCGCCTTCTGTCATCGCAATGATTGCTGCGTTTAATAGGAAGCATTATTATTCACGCCCCTCCTATTCAGTCCAGTGCGATGACTCACAAAGTGCCCCGCCGAACGGGCTTTTTTGAACATTACGAAGAGTTGATCGGAACCTGGACGCGCCGCTTGCGTAATCGTCAGCAGGCGCAGGACCTGGCCCACGATACCTTTGTACGGGTACTCGAATCCGCTTCGGAGACGGTCGAACAGCCGCGTGCATATTTGCATCAAATGGCGCGTAATATCGCGGTTGACGGTTTTCGTCGAGAAGAGTTGCGTGACGCCAAGGAGCAGGCCGCCGTTCCACCAAGTTCGTCCGAAACGGGCGATCCGGAGCAGTACATGCGTGCTATCCAGTTGGCTGAGTCTGTCGAAAAAGCCTTGCAGGAGCTCCCGCTAAACTGCCGGAAGGTGTTTGTCTGGCAGAAGATCGAAGGCTTGACTCAAGCCGAGATTGCCGAGCGCCTGGGATTGTCCAAGAACATGGTGGAGAAATATATGATCCGCACTCTGCGTCATCTGCGAGAACGGGTGGAGGCCCCATGATGGATACGCGTGAATGCACCTGCGACAGCGCAAGCGTGCGTGATGCGGCGGCCACCTGGTTTTCGCGTGTGCAGTCGCAATCGATGAGCGTCGCTGAGAAGGCCGAATTTGACGCGTGGCGCGCGCAACATGCGATTCATGAAACGGAATACCAGTGGCTGGTCAGTCTGTGGTCGGCCGCCGATCTGGTGCCCAAGGCCCGTCTGCAGGCACTGTGTGAGATGCCCGTCACCTCAATCCGGCGCCGTTCTGTACTGGGTTTTGGGTTGGCCGCCAGTGTGCTGGCCGTCGCGCTGGGAGCGGGCGTATGGATGCATCTGCAATCGCAAACCGGGTATCGCGCCGACTTTGCCACGGCTTTGGGCGAGCGCCGGGCCGTGACGCTGCCGGACGGTTCATCCATCGAACTCAACAGCCGCAGTCGGGTGCGAATCAACTTTGAGCGTCAGCAGCGAAACGTCGAGCTCGAACAAGGTGAGGCGATGTTCACCGTCGCGCACGACAGCGAATGGCCTTTTGTGGTGCAGGCAGGTCTTGGGCAGGTGACGGTCACCGGTACCCGTTTTGATGTGCGGCACGACGGCGAGCAAGCGCAGGTGGCGGTTGAGTCGGGTAACGTGCGGGTGCAAGGCACCGATGCCCAGTCGGTGGTTAACCTGACGGCGGGGCTGGGCACTGTGGTGAATGCCAAGGGGCAGGTCGCCGCTGCACAGCCGGTCAATACCGAGGCACTGCTGGCCTGGCGCAAAGGCCAGTTGGTGTTTGATAACGCCAGCCTCGCGGAGGTGGCGATCGAGGTGTCGCGCTACCGGGACAAGCCGCTGCGCGTGAGTACGCCTGCGCTGGCACAGTTGCGCTTGTCCAGCGTGTTCAAGACAGATGACACCGACGCGCTGCTCACCGCTTTGCCACGCATCTTGCCGGTCGCGATCAAAAACCTCGCCGATGGCAGCCAGGAAATCATCTCGGCAAAATAATTCAAAGATGGATTCAGGTTTTTTTCGAGTTCTTCGTCTTCTTGATCAACTGCAACTGGTTTGCATTAACAGACGCACTCAATTGCGATCAATAGGGCAAGACTCGACGTGAAAAACAACAATCCTTGTGTGCGGCATTCCTCGCTTGAAACACCTCTGAATACGCCATCGTCAATTGCCCGATCGCGCCTGTTGCCGCTGGCGCTGGCTCTTGCAGTCAGCGCGGCGATGCCGTGTGCGTTTGCGAGCGAGCCTGCGTCGAGTGCGATTCATATTCAGGCCCAGCCGTTGGGTGCGGCGTTGAGCCAACTGGCTCAGCAGACCTCATTGCAGGTGTTCTTCAGCCCGCAACTGGTGGCTGGCAAACAGGCGCCAGCAGTCAACGGCAACCTGTCGCCTGAGCAAGCGCTGCGTGAGTTGCTGCAAGGCAGTGGTCTGGGCTATGAACTCAATGGCGATGCGGTGACCTTGAGCCCGGCGCAAACAGTCAGTGCCTCAAGCGGCTCTGGCCCGCTGGAGCTGGGGCCGGTGGACGTCAAGGTGGTGGGCGACTGGCTGGGCGATGCCAATTCTGAAGTGGTCCAGAACCACCCCGGTGCACGTACCGTGGTGCGCCGCAAGGCGATGATTGAGCAGGGCGCGATGAATGTCGGCGATGTGCTCAAGACCATCCCGGGGGTGCAGGTGCAGGAGTCAAACGGCACCGGTGGCAGTGATATTTCCCTGAACGTGGGCGTGCGAGGCCTGACCTCGCGCCTGTCGCCGCGCTCGACGGTATTGATTGATGGAGTTCCGGCGGCATTTGCCCCGTATGGCCAGCCACAATTGTCGATGGCGCCGATTTCGGCGGGCAACCTGGACAGCATCGACGTGGTACGCGGTGCCGGTTCCGTGCGTTATGGACCACAGAACGTGGGCGGCGTGATCAACTTTGTGACCCGCGCGATCCCGGAAACCTTTCAGGGTGAAGTCGGCACTACCCTGGAAACCTCCGAACGCGGCGGCTGGAAGCACATTGAATCGGCGTTCTTGGGCGGCACGGCCGACAACGGTATGGGTGCGGCCTTGCTGTATTCCGGTGTGAAGGGTGATGGCTACCGAGCGAGCAATAACAACAACGACATCGATGACGTGTTGCTCAAAACCCATTGGGCGCCGACGGATCAAGACGATTTCAGCCTTAACTTTCACTACTACGACGCCACCGCTGACATGCCTGGCGGTTTGACCCAGAAACAGTTTGATGCTGATCCGTACCAATCGGTGCGCGATTACGACAACTTCACCGGTCGCCGCAAGGACGTGTCCTTCAAGTATTTGCGCCAGATTGATGACCAGACCCAGTTTGAAGTCCTGACCTATTACACCGACAGCTTCCGTGGCAGCAATATCGCTGCGCGCAACCTGCAAACACTGGCCTCGTACCCGCGCAGTTACCACACCTTCGGGATTGAGCCGCGCGTGTCGCATGTGTTCATCTTGGGCGATGTCACGCAAGAAGTGGGTCTGGGCTATCGCTACCTCAAAGAAGCCATGCAGGAAGAGGCCAGCCAGGTTTACCTGGTTAACAACGTGCCAACCCCAGGGCCAGGCGCTGACGGGCATATCTATCAGGACCGCACTGGCGGCACCGAAGCCAGCTCGTTCTACATCGATGACAAGATTGATGTCGGCAACTGGACCGTCACACCGGGCATTCGCTTTGAACGCATCAGCACTAACTGGCAAGACCACTCGGTGCTGGACAACAAGGGGGTGCCGGTCCCGGAAAAGAACCGCAGCATCGACAGCAACGAAGCGTTGCCTGCACTGAGCGTGATGTATCACCTCTCGGACGCCTGGAAACTGTTCGCCAACTATGAAACCTCGTTTGGCAGCTTGCAGTACTTCCAGCTTGCCCAAGGCGGTACAGGGGACCAGACCGCAGCTGGCCTGAAACCTGAGAAAGCCAAGACCTATGAAATCGGCACCCGCTATGACAATGGCGTGTGGGGCGGCGAAGTGACGCTGTTCTACATCGACTTTGCTGATGAGCTGCAATACGTCAGCAACGATGTGGGCTGGACCAACTTAGGCGCAACCAAGCATCAGGGCATCGAGACCTCGGCCCACTACGACATGTCGGCGCTGGACCCGCGTCTTGACGGCTTGTCGGTGAATGCTGGCTTTACCTACACGAAGGCGACGTCCGAGGGTGACATCGTCAACTTCAAGGGCCGTGATCTGCCGCTGTACTCGCGTCAGGTCGTCAACCTTGGCGCGCGTTATGTGGTGAATCGCTGGACCTACAACCTCGACATGTTTGCGCAGTCTCAACAGCACGCACCGGGTACGGGCGGCGTTTACATCACTGACCCGACGCCAGATGGCCAATACGGCGACATTCCGGGTTATGCCACCTGGAGCACCCGCGTTGGCTACGATTTTGGTCCGCAGGCGTCGAACCTGAAGGTCGGAGCGGGGATCAAAAACCTGTTCAATCAGGAGTACTACACACGCTCCAGCGACAACAACTCTGGCATCTACGTGGGCGAGCCGCGCACCTTCTTCGTGCAGGCGAGTGTCGGGTTCTAAAGCGGCTACAAAGTCGTGATGGTTTAAACCTTTAAAATCCGCCCGCTGATGGCCACGGCCACCAGCATGGCGGCGATCAACAGGAAGGCAATATTCAGGCTGCTGGCATGGGCAATAAAGCCGATGGCAGCAGGCCCCGCCAAAATACCCGTATAGCCCAGGGTGGTAATGGCGGGCACCGCAATGCTTTCGGGCATGACGGTTTGCTTGCCTACGGCGGTGTACAGCACCGGCACGATGTTCGAGCAACCTGCGCCGACCAGTGCATAGCCCATCAACGCAACTTCCCAGCTGGGCGCCAACGTTGCTAGGGCCAGGCCCGAGGCTGCGAACAACCCTCCCAGCACAATCACTCGACGGGCGCCCAAGCGCTTGACGATACGATCGCCCATCAAGCGGCCAGCGGTCATGGTCAGCGCAAAGGCGGCATAGCCGAGCCCGGCATACACCTCATTGATGTGCTTTTCAGCGGTCAAAAATACCGCACTCCAGTCGAGCATCGCGCCTTCGGCCAGGAACACGGTAAAACACAGCAAACCGATAAACAGCACCACGCCGTGGGGAATTGCGAACGCGGGTCCGGTGCTTTTGCTGGCATAAGGCAGCAAATGCGGCGCCGCTTTAAACAGGGCCACGAGAATCAGCACGACCACCACTGCAATTGCCCAAAGTGGTGGCAGGCCCAGCGCCAACAGCGCGCTGACGCCGCCCGCACCGGCAATCCCGCCGACACTGAACAGGCCATGAAAACCCGACATCATATGGCGCCCGCTGGCACGTTCAACGATCACTGCTTGCAAATTGACGGTGGAATCGACGGCACCCAGGCCTGCGCCAAACACAAACAGCGTCGCGACCAGCAACGGGATGGAACTGAGTGTCGCCAGCAGCGGCAGGCTCAGGCAAATCAATAACGTACCGACCGTCAACACCCGGCGGCAGCCAAAGCGCGAAGCCAGCACCCCGGCAATCGGCATCGCCAGAATTGAGCCGACGCCCAGAGACAGCAGCAACAAACCGAGTGTGGCTTCATCGAGCCCTGCGCGGGCTTTGGCATAGGGCACCAACGGCGCCCAAGCGGCTACGCCAAAGCCTGCGATGAAAAAGGCAACGCGTGTCGACATTTGTTCGAGGCGCCCCGGGACCGCGGGCGTTTGGGTGTTGATGGCAGTCATGGTCTTCCTTGACGGACGAGATACTGTTTGACGTTGAAAGGGTGGCTGAGCTTTCTGTAGGAGCGAGCTTGCCTCGCGATCTTTTGATCGTTTAAAAGATCGCGAGGCAAGCTCGCTCCTACAGGTTTTACAGGGTTAAACCTGCAACAAGCGCTCTCTGAGCTTGCCGATTTCGTCGCGCATTTGCGCAGCGGCTTCGAACTCCAGATCGCGGGCGAGGGCGTACATTTTTTCTTCGAGTTGGCGAATGCGCTTGCTGATTTCGCTCGGTGAGCGCAGTTCGTTTTCGTATTTGGCGTTTTCTTCGGCCGCTTTGGCCATGCCTTTGCGCTTCTTGCTGCGCGAGCCCGGTACCACCGCGCCTTCCATGATGTCGGCGACGTCTTTGAATACACCTTTGGGGGTGATGCCGTTGGCCAGGTTGAAGGCGATCTGTTTGTCGCGTCGGCGCTCGGTTTCGCCAATCGCCCGTTCCATCGACCCGGTGATGCGGTCGGCGTACAGAATCGCCCGGCCATTGAGGTTGCGGGCCGCACGGCCAATGGTCTGGATCAACGAACGCTCGGAGCGCAGAAAGCCTTCTTTGTCGGCGTCGAGAATCGCCACCAGCGACACTTCGGGCATGTCCAGGCCTTCACGCAGCAAGTTGATACCCACCAGCACATCAAACACGCCGAGGCGCAGGTCGCGAATGATCTCGACCCGTTCCACCGTGTCGATGTCCGAGTGCAGGTAACGCACGCGCACGCCATGATCGGCCAGGTAGTCGGTGAGGTCTTCGGACATGCGTTTGGTCAAGGTGGTCACCAGCACCCGTTCTTCCAGCGCCACACGCTTGGAAATTTCGGAGAGCAGGTCATCCACCTGCGTCAGTGCCGGGCGAATTTCGATTTGCGGGTCGACCAAGCCGGTCGGGCGCACCACTTGCTCAATGGTCCGGCCTGCATGTTCGGCCTCGTAGTTGCCGGGGGTGGCCGAGACGAAAATCGTCTGCGGGCTGATGCGCTCCCATTCATCAAAGCGCATCGGCCGGTTGTCCAGCGCCGATGGCAAGCGGAAGCCGTACTCCACAAGGGTTTCTTTGCGTGATCGGTCGCCTTTATACATGGCGCCGACTTGCGGCACGCTGACGTGCGACTCGTCGATCACCAGCAGTGCGTCGGCAGGCAGGTAATCAAACAGGGTGGGCGGCGGGGCACTGGACTCGCGTCCCGAGAGGTAGCGCGAGTAGTTTTCGATGCCGTTGCAATAACCCAGCTCCATGATCATTTCCAGATCAAAGCGCGTGCGCTGCTCCAGGCGCTGCGCTTCTACAAGCTTATTGTTTGTGCGCAGGTAGTCGAGGCGCTCCTTGAGTTCTTCCTTGATCCCTTCAACCGCGCCGAGCAAGGTTTCGCGCGGGGTTACATAGTGGCTTTTGGGGTAGAAGGTAAAGCGCGGCATCTTGCGGATGACTTCGCCGGTCAGCGGATCAAAGGCGCTGATGCTTTCGACTTCGTCATCGAACAGTTCAATGCGAATCGCCTCAAGGTCGGATTCGGCCGGGTAGATGTCGATCACATCGCCGCGCACCCGGAAAGTGGCGCGGGCAAAATCCATGTCATTGCGGGTGTATTGCAGGTCGGCCAGACGGCGTAACAGTTCGCGCTGGTCGAGTTTGTCGCCGCGATCAACGTGCAACACCATCTTTAAATAGGTTTCCGGGCTGCCCAAGCCGTAGATGCAAGAAACCGTGGTCACGATGATCGCGTCTTTGCGCTCCAGCAGCGCCTTGGTCGCCGACAGCCGCATCTGCTCGATGTGGTCGTTGATCGAGGCGTCTTTTTCGATAAACGTATCGGAGGAGGGCACGTAGGCTTCGGGCTGGTAGTAGTCGTAGTACGAGACAAAGTATTCCACCGCGTTGTTCGGGAAGAACGACTTGAACTCGCCATACAGCTGCGCCGCCAGGGTTTTGTTCGGCGCCAGTACCAGCGTCGGCCGATTTACATGGGCGATCACGTTGGCAATGCTGAAGGTCTTGCCCGAGCCGGTTACCCCGAGCAGGGTCTGGTGCGACAGACCGGCCTCAATGCCTTCGATCATCTGGCGAATGGCTTCGGGCTGGTCGCCTGCGGGCTGAAAGCGGGTAACGAGTTGGAAATCAGACATAACGGACCTCTGGATTCGCTTCTATAGCGCTATGGACCCTGCAAAAGCGAGAAAGACTGCATACGACGCATGCCGCAGAACAAACAGGATACGGCTAAATATGGAGATCGTGACTGACTGTTTCAAGGCGCAATGCTGGCACGGTCATTTAGACGAATATTGCAATTAGACCAGTGGGCTGAAAATAAACGTAAATACTTGCCCAAAACCGGGAATCGCCTGTTGCCCCAATCGCGATCAGCTTTATACTTGCTCCCCGTTTGTGCACCGCTCTAGTGCAATCGGCTGGAGCGTTGTCACCCCCTCCATTCTCCATTCAGAGCCGCCGTAATAATGAGCCTGTTCTCCGCTGTCGAAATGGCACCACGCGATCCTATCCTGGGCCTCAACGAAGCATTTAACGCCGATACTCGTACCAGCAAAGTCAATCTGGGGGTTGGTGTTTACTGCAACGAGGAGGGACGAATTCCACTCTTGCGTGCCGTTGTCGAAGCCGAAACGATCCGGGTTGCTCAGCATGCGTCGCGCGGCTACCTGCCGATCGATGGCATTGCAGCCTATGACCAAGCGGTGCAGAAACTGCTGTTCGGCGCAGAGTCGCCACTGCTGGCCGCTGGCCGTGTGATCACCACCCAAGCTGTTGGCGGTACAGGCGCGCTGAAAATCGGTGCTGACTTCCTCAAGCAATTGCAGCCTAACGCTGTGGTCGCGATCAGCGACCCAAGCTGGGAAAACCACCGCGCGCTGTTCGAAACCGCGGGTTTCCCGGTGCAGAACTATCGCTACTACGACGCCGCCAGCCACGACGTAAACCGTGCCGGCATGCTCGAAGACCTCAACGCCTTGCCAGCAGGCTCGATCGTTGTACTGCACGCTTGCTGCCACAACCCGACTGGCGTCGACCTGACCCCGACCGACTGGCAGAACGTGCTGGACGTGGTTAAAGCCAAAGGCCTGATTCCGTTCCTCGACATGGCCTACCAGGGCTTTGGCGACGGCATCGCCGAAGACGCCGCTGCTGTGCGTCTGTTTGCCGAGTCTGGCCTGAACTTCTTCGTTTCCAGCTCGTTCTCCAAATCGTTCTCGATTTACGGCGAGCGCGTGGGTGCACTGTCAATCGTCACTGACTCCAAAGAAGAGAGCGCGCGCGTTCTGTCCCAGGTCAAGCGTGTGATCCGCACCAACTACTCCAACCCGCCGACCCACGGTGCAACCATTGTGGCGGCGGTGCTCAACAGCCCAGAGCTGCGTGCCAAGTGGGAAGAAGAACTGGCCGAAATGCGCCTGCGTATTCGAGGCATGCGTTTGCAGATGGTTGAGCTGCTGGCGAAAAAAGCCCCAGGTCACGATTTCAGCTTTGTTGCGCGTCAGCGTGGCATGTTCTCGTACTCCGGCCTGACCGTTGAACAAGTGGCGCGCCTGCGCACCGAGTTCGGCATCTACGCCCTCGACACCGGTCGAATCTGCGTTGCTTCTTTGAACCAGAGCAACATTGAAGCGGTCACTGACGCCATTGTTCAGGTCATCTGAATAATGCCGGGAGAAGTCATCGAAAGTGTTGACTTCTCTTTTTATATCAGTAAGATAGACGCCATTCCGCGATAGCTCAGTTGGTAGAGCAAATGACTGTTAATCATTGGGTCCCTGGTTCGAGTCCAGGTCGTGGAGCCAGACACAGTTTCAGAGTAGGTTTTCAGCCTCTTTGAAATGTTAGAAAAAACCGCCTTCGGGCGGTTTTTTCGTTTCTGCGTGTCTCAGATCACAACAGCGATATCGGGTAAGAAACAATCAGCCGGTTTTCGTTGAAGCTGGTGTTGTTGCCCCAGTCGCGACGCAGGGTGGAGTTACGCCACCGCACGTTCAGCGCTTTAAAGCTGCCAGACTGCACCACGTAAGCCAATTCGCTTTCTCGCCCCCATTCCTTGCCGTCGCTGACGGTTCCCACGTGGGCGTTTTCGCCGCTGATGTAGCGGTTCATCAAGGTCAGACCAGGCACGCCGACACCGGCAAAGTTGAAGTCATGACGCACCTGCCAGGATTTTTCTCGGGCGTTGTCGTAGCTGGAGTTATAGCTGTCGTTGGCCAAGGTACCGCCGCTGGTGCCGTTGACTCGCATCCAGGCGTCGTCACCGCTGACGCGCTGCAAACCCACGTAGAAACTGTTGCTGGCGTATTTGGCGGAGAGCAGGGCAGACCCGGTGCGGTTGTCGAGATCGCCCGCCAACGCACTGCCGTCTTGCTTGCCCGTGAAGTAGCCAAGGTTGGCGCCCAAGGTCCAGTCACCGACCGGCTGGCTGTGCAAGATTTGCAAGTATTGCTGCTGGTAGATGTCTTTGAGTTCGGCATGCCACAGGCCGAGCAGGGTGCGATTGTCATTGAAGGTGTATTCGCCCCCGGCAAAGTTGAAGCGGTCGGAGGTAAAGGCTGCGCGCCCGGTCATGAACATGTCCTCCATGCTGGAATCGTTGCGCGGGCTGTTGCTGCGCATTTGCCCGCCATAGAGGGTCAGGCCGGCGATTTCCTTTGAGGTGATCTGCGCACCCTGGAAGGTTTGTGGCAGGGAGCGCCCATCATCGGAGCGCAGAATCGGCAGTACGGGCATCCACTCCCCGATCTTCAGGTCGGTTTGGGAGATGCGCATCTTCCCGGCAACGGCGAGTCGACCAAAATTGTCGGCGGGGCGTCCATCGCTGCCTATCGGCAATAGTTGGGTGCCTTTGGTCCCTTTGCCGCCATCCAGTTTGACCGAGAACAGACCCAGTGCATCGACGCCGAAGCCCACCGTGCCTGGGGTAAAGCCGGATTTGGCATCGAGGATGAAGCTTTGGGTCCATTCATTAGCTTTGTTTTGGGACGTCGAGTCGCCGACAAAGTTGCGGTCGATATAGAAGTTGCGCAGCGTAAGGCCAATTTTGGCCTCATCCTGGGTTTGCGCCTGCAGCGCTTGAGTGCCCATGAGCAGGCTGGACGCGGTGACGCACAAGCTGAGACGAGAGAGTGTGTTCATTTTTATTTTTCTTTTGGCGTAAGTGGACCGCGCAGCCGATTGGCTGCTAGGCCCGATCATTAAAGTGAGTTGGCAGAGTGCTTTGCCTTTGGTCTATCAGGACGGCAGTTTCAGCGGCTTGATTTCCAGAATCTCGATTCGCTCCCAGACCCGACCCACGATGTAAGGCTCGTCTTCAAGCCAGCGTTGCAGGTCCGAACGTTGATCGAAATCCAGATGAACATTGGAGCCAATCATCTTGCCTTGCTCATTGAGCAAGACCCCGCCGCCAAGGAATTTACCCGCTTGGGCGAGTGCTTCAAGCCGCTCCAGATGCTGTGCTCGGCAGGCAATTCTGCGTTCCAGGGCGTCGTCGTGATCAAAAGCTATGAGTGCGAATGGCATGGTGACTCCAAAAAAAAGGCGCAAGTTGTCCCTGTGCTGCATGGGAAGCCAGCGCCATGTGGTGTGTGAAATGAGCGGTGGTTGATCAGTGCGTCGCGGGGCTGGCACTGGCCTGACGGCTGGTTGTAACTTCGTTGGCCGGTCGGGAGATCATCGCGGCAATGGCAGCGATAAGGGCCAGGCCGCCGACGAAGTAAGCCACCGGTAACCAGCTGCCATCTTTGCCTAGCAGCGCGTAGCAGATGCTGGGTGAGAAGCCGGCGATGATAAAACTCAGTTGGGTGGCAAGACCGACCCCGGTATAGCGCACGCGCATGCTGAACATCTCGGCATAGAAGGACGGCCACAAGGCGTTAGGCGCGCTGTAACACACGGCTTTGAGCAGCACGGTGGTGCAGATGATCAACCAGATCTGGCCGGTTGTGATCGACCACAAGAACACAAACACCCCGGCGCAACTGGCCAGCGAGCCGATGGCAAATATCCGCTTGCGGTCCCATTTATCGCCCAGCCAGCCAAAAAACGGCTGGCAGATCAGGGCACCGACCTGGCTGGCGGCAATAGCGGAGAGCATCGATGCCCGGTCGACATGCTGGTTGTTGGTTGCCCAGGACAAGCCGAAGATCATCACCAGCGACGACACCGAAACAATCAGCGCACAGCAGAACACGGTGAAAAATGCCCGCGACTCTTTAGCAAACAGCTCCGCGATGGGCAGGTGCTGCTCTTTGGGCTTGTTGGCCTTGAACTCCGGGCTTTCATCGACGCCGCGACGGATCAGCCAAGTGATCACCACCATGACCGCGCTGAGCAAAAATGGAATGCGCCATCCCCACGAGAGCAACTGATCTTCGGACAGCATGGACAACGGAATGAACACTGATGTGGCAAGGATCGAGCCCATGGAGGCGCCATTGATCAGCCAACTGGTGTAGAAGGATTTTTTCTTGCCGGGGGCATGCTCCATGGTAAGCAGGCTGGCACCGACCTGTTCGCCACCGGCAGACAGCCCTTGCAGCAGTCGGCAAAAAACCAGCAACGCCGGTGCCCATGCGCCAATGCTGGCGTGGGTGGGCAGCAGGCCGATGGCGAAGGTGGCCAGGCCCATCAACAGCAATGTCAGCATCAACACCTGTTTGCGGCCGTAACGGTCGCCCATATGGCCGAACAGCATGGCCCCGATCGGACGGGCGATATAGCCGACGCCGAACGTGGCCAGGGCGGCGAGGGTGCCTGCCATCGGGTCATCGGAAGGGAAGAAAATCTTGTTGAAAACCAGTGCCGCTGCCGAGCCGTAGATAAAGAAATCGTAGTACTCGACGACGCTGCCGAGAAAGCTGCCGAAGGCGGCTTTCCTGGCCATGCGCTGGTCATTGGGCGGATTAACGTTCATACGCAACCTTTCTTGTCTTTATGGTGGTTGGACGGCAGGCGTTTAACGCGTGCCGAAGGGGGCCAACTGGCTGCCGCCACACACATGAATCACTTCAGCCGTGATGAAGGCAGAATCGCTGGAAGCCAGGAACGACGTGGTGTTGGCGACGTCCTCAGGCCGGGTCAGGCGTTTTAGGGGCGTTACATTGATGGAGCCCTCGGCCATCTGATCGAAATCTTCTGGATTGCGTCCCTCCAGGGTGAAGGCCGACGGCAGCAGACCGGGGGCAATGGCGTTGACCGTGACGTTATGCGGGGCAAGTTCGCGGGCCATGGAGCGCGTAAGGCCAACCAGCCCGGCCTTGCACGCCACGTAGGCGGGCGGTCCGCCGGCGACCCAGCAGCGTGAAACGATGTTGATCACCCGACCGCTCTGTTGCTTGACCCAAAACGGCGCGATCTTCTGGCACAACAGCGCCGGGCCACGTAGGTTCACGGCCATCATTTTGTCCCAGTGTTCGGGGTTGAAGTCGTAGATCGAGCCACGCAGGTTGATGGCGGCATTGTTCACCACCACGTCGATGCGCCCGAATAACTCGCCTGCCTGATCGACCATGGCGCTGATCGAGCGCTCATCACCCATGTCAGCCTGAATCGCCACGACGCGTTGATCGCTGGACCGATTCAGGGTGTGCGCCAGCGCCTCAACGGCGCTGAGATTTATGTCCACCGCGACGATGTTCAGGCCGTCCTGATACAGGCGCTGGCAAATGGCCCGCCCGAGTTCACCCGCAGCGCCGGTCACCACGGCCACGGGTCGGTTGGAGAGTAGAGCGTTCATGATTCAGGCCTCTTGGGGATGAGAAAGGGTGTGTTGATCGCCGATCTGCAGGTACTCAAGCATCAGCGCCCGATTGCGTGCCAGCTTCTGCCGGTCGGTGTGGGCGTCCGAGAAATCCTCCACCGAGACCCAGTCGTCGAAGCCATTGGTGCGCAACGTTTGCAGCATGGCTTGCAAAGGCAGCACGCCTTCATCGGGAGGGCACCACGCCCATGACCAGCCTTGACCGGGGGCTTGTGGTGTGTAGGCCACATTTTTGACCTGCACGTGGGTCAGGTGCGGGCCCATCAAATCCAGCGACATCTGTACGTCTTCGCGGCCTTCGATGGCCAGGTTGCCCAGGTCGTAAATGATGCCCAGATGCTTGGCGGGGTAGTGTTCTGCCACACGCATCGCCAGCGACGGGCTGGAGCAGATGGTGCGTTGATGAACCTCCAGCGCCAGTTGCACGCCCTGGGCTTCGGCGCGCGGCAGCAATTGATCGAGAAAACGCCGCATCCGTTCATAGGCTTCTGGATAGCGCTCGTTGCTGTAGCCCGGCGCCCAGATTCTGAGGCGTGCCTGACTGGCGATGGCGGCCAGGTCGATCAGCCGCAGGCCGTGCTCCAGGTCGCCGATTTTAAGGTAGGGGCTGAGCCCGAAGATCTTCAGCCCCAATGCCTGACAGTGATCCTGAATACGTTGCACCGCCGCCGTTGTAGGCGCAATCGTGCAGCGATTGTTGGTGCTGGCATGCCAAGGCTGAGCCGGGTTCAGTCGGCTGGTATCGGCAATCCGCCATTCCACCCCCTGATACCCCTGGCGAACCATTTCCTCGGCCAGTTCTTCGGGGTTCAGAGTGGGCAACGAAGCGCTCGAAACGCCGAGTCGCGGTTCCCGAATGTTCATTGGATGTGTCCTCGCATTACAGCGTCTGGATGTGATGGGTGCATCCTAGATGAAACTTTTTGTTGATTAAATTGATATAAATTGCGTATTAAGTTAACCCTCAGGTTAACCATGAGAGGCCGATTCCCTTGAGCCAGTCCGCTATCAACCTTCGTCATTTACGCGCCTTCACCACTGTGGTCAGTTGCGGCAGTCTGGTCAGCGCTTCAAAGCTGATGCACATCACGCTGCCTGCGGTTTCCAAAAGCCTCAAGGAACTGGAGCAGGAGCTGGGCGTGCAACTGCTGATTCGCACCCGCAAAGGTGTGCAACTGACCCAGGCCGGTGAAGCATTTCACAAGCATGCCGTGCAGGTGCTCAGCAGTTTCAATCAGGCGATGGATCAGGCGCAGACAACTGCGGACGCTCCGCAAGTCCTGCGCGTGGGTGCGCTGCCGACCGCCGCGGGCTACATCCTGGCGCCGGTGGTCGAACAAATGCGCCAGCGTTACCCGACGATAAAGGTGCAGGTGCTGTCAGGGGTTTATGAATATCTGGTAGGGAAGTTGCGAACGGGTGAGATTGACCTGATCGTCGGCCGCCTGATCGGGCGAGACATGCTGGGCGTGACCTTTGAAGCGCTGTACGAAGAAGACCTGGTGCTTGTGGTGCGCAAGGACCACCCCCTGGCGCAACGCGAGCGGGTGGAACTCAATGACCTGCGCCCTTACGTGTTGCTGGCATCGCCCCAGGGCACGCTGGTGCGCATCAGCGTCGACAACTTTTTGTTGTCCAACAGCTCGCTTGAAGGCTTGCAGATTCTGGAGACACTCAGCGAAACCTTCTCACGGGTCTATGTTCATGATTACGACGGGGTGTGGTTCGTCCAGCGGGGGCTCGTTGACCTGGATTTGCGTTTGGGCAGTGTGCGTGCGCTGCCTTTTGCCAGCCCATTGCTCAGGGCGCCGATTGGCTTGACGACGCCGACAGATCGCCCTTTGTCGGATGCTGCGCAGCAATTTATGGAGTTGCTGCGTGCCTGGCACAAAAACAAATCTCAGCCGTAGGCGCTACTCGTCGAGACCTTGTGACAGGGGTTTAGGTTTTCCTCGCGAATCCATCAAAGTCTTTGCGGCGCGTGATGCTTGTGCAAACAGCCAGGCGGCAACCAGTCCACACACAGCACACAGCGCCCAGAGTGCTCCCCAGCCCCAATGACTGACGGTTGCAGAGGCGGCGATGGGAGTGAGGAACAATCCAAGGAAAACCCCGCTGTTGCCCATCGACAGAGCAGTGCCTGAGCGTTGTGCGCCTGCCAGCGTTGCCAATTCGGCGTACGCCACGCCGTGCCAGATCGACACCCCAATCCCCGCCAGGATCACGGCGATGGGCAACGCGATGCTGGCCAGAAAAGAGGGCGTTTCGAGCACGCTGGCGATGACGCTCAGCCCCGCAAACGCCACCGCGCAGAACAAGGCGCAGCCTTTGAGGTACGCGCGGCGATTGTTGTGTTGATCTGTCCAATGACCGCTCCACAGGCGTCCGACGACTGCACCGATCTGAATCACTACCAGAACCAGCGATACCGTCGTCACACTGAGGCCCAACGCATCGTGGAAGTACACCCCTGCATACGTCAGTACGGCAAATTGCGGTGCGCACAGTACGCTGATCGCCAGCACTGCGCGCCACACCTGTTTGTCGCGCAACGGGCTTAGGCGCGGCATTTCGGTCTTCGGTTGTGTAATGCCCGGCTCATGAATCCAAAACCAGACCAACCCGCTGCACAGCAGGCACAACGAGGCGGCCGTAGCAAATACAACACTGAAGCCATAGGTGTGTGCGAGCCATGGCAATAACACCGCACCCAGTGCGTAGCCTGTGGGCACGGCGGTTTGCCGGATGCTCATGGCCAGACCCCGTTCGCGCTCCTGAAACCAGAGCATGATCGCCCGCCCGCTGGCGCCGTTGACGCTGCTGCCCAGCAAACCGGCTGCGAACAGCCCGAGGCAAAGCCCTGGCGCGGTAAGTGTGTGGGCCGAGAAGGCGGCGAGGATGAGCAGCGACAATGCCACGCTCAGCAACCCCGTCAACAGCACAGGCCGATCGCCCCAGCGGTCAGTCAGCAGGCCCCAAGGGATTTCACTCACAGCAATACCCAGCCCGAGGATGCCCAACGCCAGCCCCAGTTCGCTGTTTGACAGGTGATAACTGCTGCGCAGATACACCGCTGTCGCAGGCACGCCCCCGATCACGCATGAAAAACTGACGTTCGCGGCCACCCCGGCGGCCAGCACTTTCCAGCGATGTTGTTGATTAAGCGCCATTGACCCTCTCCCGATGTGTGACTTGTGAGAGGCCAGCGTCCCATGCCAAGATCGTTCGCAAAATCAACTAATTTTTAAAATAATCCCGAAAAGCAGGACGATTATGCGCCCAGTCAGTTTTGATATTGATGTGCTGCGAAGTTTTGTCTGCGGCGTGGAGTCCGCAAGCTTTGCGGTTGCGGCAGACAAGCTCGCACGCTCGACATCGGCCATCAGCGCGCAAATGAAAAAGCTTGAGGCACAGGTCGGTGTGCCCTTGTTGCGCAAGGCGGGCCGAGGGCTTGAATTGACGCAGGCCGGAGAGCAATTGCTTGACTATGCGCGGCGTCTGCTCAGCCTGAATGATGAAGCGGTGTTCGCGGTCTCTGAAGCCTCACTTGAAGGCTGGGTGCGTTTTGGGCTGCAAGAAGACCTCAGCGGGTTTTTGCCTTCGGTGCTGGGCCAGTTTACCCGTGCGCATCCCCAGGTTCGGGTTGAGGCACAAATTGCCCGAAACGCCGAGTTGCTCAGTCGCTTGGAGTCCGGGGCGCTGGACATGGCGGTGGTGTGGGGCGAGGGCGGACGCCGCAGCGAATTGATTGCCCAGTTGCCGATGCGCTGGATCGGCTCCGAGCAGCAGGCACTGGCCTGGAGAGTGTCGGGGGCAGAACCGCTGCCGCTGATCATGTTTGATACGGCGTGCCCGTTTCACACCAAAGCCACTGACGCGCTGGCGCGTGAACACATTGATTGGCGCGTCGCGTTTACCAGCTCCAGCTTGCCGGGCCTGGCGGCGGCAACCCAGGCAGGCTTGGGCTACACCGTCAGAACCCGCCTGGGTTTGCAGGCGGGCACCTGTGTGCTCGATGAACAGCAGATAGGCTTGCCAGTGTTGCCTTCCATCGCGTTGACATTGCGCTATCAGCAGACCGAACGATCGGTTGCCGTCGAGCGCTTGTCGCGCATCGTTTTGCAGGCGGTCAAGTTGCAGTTGGAGTGAACGGTCGAGGGAGCAGGTGTTTGCTTAAAACGCGTACTTGGTCGTCAGCATGAAGTTTCGCGGCGCGCCGTAAGAGCCGCTGCGGAAGTTTTCATCCAGCGAGCTGATGTACTTCTTGTCGAGCAGGTTATTGACCGTGGCGGTGGTGGACCACTCTGGCGTCAGTTGGTAACGGGCCATCAGACTCACCGTGGCATAGTCGCCTTGCTTGACCTTGGCCGGGGCCGGCAATTGCCAACTGTCCACAGTCATGTGGATAGCGCTTTGCCAGTTGATGCCGCCGCCAACGGTCAGGCGATCCAGCTCGCCGGGAAGGCGGTAGGTGGTCCAGACTTTCACCATGTCGGCAGGAATAATGGTTTTGACGCGTTGGTTGTCGGCGTCCTTGACCACGCTATGGCTATAGCTGGCATTCAGGTTCCAGTCTGGCAAGAGTTCGCCGCTGACCTCCATGTCGATGCCCCGGGTCTTGGTTTTTTTTGCCAGATAGGCCGTCTGTATGTCACTGCCTTCAATCAGACCATTGGCGATGGCGTCATTCTTCAGGTCGACTTCGAACAGGGCGATGGCGGTGTTCAACCGGCCGCCATAGTAGTCACTCTTGAGCCCGATCTCGTAGTTGTCACCTTCGCGCGGGTCCAGCAGATGACCTGCCGTGTCGCGGTACGGCTGGGGTTTGAAGATGCTGGTGTAGCTGGCATAGACCGAGTGGTTGGGGGTCAGGTCATAGACCACGCCAGCATAGGGCGTGACCTTGCCGTTGACGCGCAGTGTGTCATCGGTGTTGTAGGGTACAAGGCTCGCCACGTTGTAATGAAGCAAGGCGTCGTAGCGGTAGTTGCTGACGCGCGCGCCGAGGATCACCGACAGGTCATCGACAGGTTTGAGGCGAGTGGCCAGGTACGCCCCGTTCTGCCATTGGTCGATGTCGTCGTTTTCTCGGTTGAAGTTGTAAGACGCGGTGGGCGCATAGTTGTCCCAGGTGTAGATGTTCACCGGTTTGCCGCTCACACCGTTGTTGCTGGTGCCATTGGCGAGCAAGTTGCCGAAGCCATTGCGGCGGTTCTCGTAGCTCTGGTAGTTAAAGCCCACCACCAGATCATGCTCGCGCCCCATCAATTGGTAAGGGCCGGAGAGCATGATGTCCAGACCGTTTTGTTTCTGGGTGTTGTCGCCTTTGGTCGCGGTGTAACTCAGGCCATTGCCGGTCTGCGCGTTAGCGAAACCAGTGGTGGTGCCGACGATGATCGAGTCGTAGTCCCGGGTGCCGTACAGGGAGTTGGCGGAGACTTTCAGGGCCCAGTCGTTGGCCAGCTTCTGCTCAATCGAGGCAAAGGCGTTCACCGATTCCTGGCGATTGCTGCTGTCGCGGCTGGCCGGGTTGTCGCTGCGTGAGGTGTGCAGGCGGTTGCCTTGGTTGTCCAGTAATGGCAGGCCAGTGGTGGAGAACCCGCGGGGGTCGTTGTAGAGGTATTCGGCCCCGACTGTAAGCAGCGTGCTATCGCTCAAGTCGGCTTCCATGACCCCGTAGAGAATGGTTTTTTGCTGCTGTAAGTGATCAGTGAAGCTATTGCCTTGTTGGTAGGCCGCGACCATTCGCCCACGCAGGTTGCCGGTTGGCGTCAACGGGCCGGAAACGTCTGCTTCGGTGCGGTACTGGTCCCAGGAACCGAGGCCTGCGCTGACGTAACCCTGGAACGTCGAGGTGGGTTTTTTACGCACCATGTTGATCGTCCCGGAAGGGTCGCCCGTGCCGGACAGCAAGCCGGAAGCCCCCCGCAGCACTTCGATATGGTCATAGATCGCCATGTCTGACAGGGCCTGGGGCAATGCCTGGCTGAACGCAAATGAGGTGGTCGGCATCCCGTCATATTGGTAGTTATCAACGGCCAGACCGCGGGCGAACACATACAGCCGGTCGCTGCCCGGGCTTTGGACGTTGATCCCCGGCGTCTGCTCCAGCACCGAGCCGATGCTGCTCAAATTCTGGTCATCAATGCGCTGGCGGGTCATGACACTGACCGATTGCGGCGTTTCACGCAGTGACAGATTGAGTTTGGTCGCGGTAGTGGTCACGCCTGTCGTGTACGACCCCGTGCCCTCTGTGGTGCTGCCTGATTCCAGACCATCGATGCGAGTGGTCCCAAGGCTCAGGGCGCCGCTCTGTTCCTGCCTGGAAATCAGGTAAGTCCTTTCATCGATTTTTTGTGCTTGCAGACCGCTGCCCTTGAGCAAAACAGCGAAGCCCTGGTCGACGCTGTAGACGCCATCCAGCCCGGACGTGTTATGCCCGGCGGTCAAGTTCGCATCAAAAGACACCACCACGCCCGCCTCGCCGGAGAAGCGGGTAATTGCCGCCCCCACAGGGCCCGCCGGTATCTTGAACGTCTTCTGCTGCGTGCTGGCTTGCGCCTGTGCAGCATTCACAGCCATTGGCGTCAGGGCGATGCATTGCAAAGCAACGCTGGCGCAAAAAATGGCCTTGGCCAGCGGCGATTTGCGCGGCGGGCAGTGCCGCTCTGCACTGTATTGGGTTTGCCGGGGGGACATGACAGCTCCTGATAGATGTGGCAGCGTTTTTATTTAATTCAGGAGTAGGTCGAACGGAGCGGGGCGTTTCTACAGAGGTCTGATTAATTATTTTTTTGCCCGTCAGGCTTTTTTCACGACGCGTGTCCAGTATCGGGTGCGCTGGACCATTTCGACCGGGAGTGCGCGCGCGACAGCGGCCAGCGCCATATCAATGTTGTCCAGCGGGAATGCGCCCGACAGCAAGAGGTTGCGCACCTCGTCCGAGCACCCGAGGTAGCCCGTGCGATAGCGGCTCAACTCGCCAAGCAGACGATGCAAAGGCCAAGCGTCTACCAGCAAATACCCGTTTACCCAGTTTTCACTGCCGGGAACCGCTGCTTGCAGGGTGCCGAATTGGTGCTGGCTGAAGGTTATTGCTTGCCCGGCGTTGAGCCTTTGCGTGCGGCCATCGGCCAAACTGATTTGCACGGCATGTTCAGACACGCTCAACGCGGTGCCAGCGTCCAACTGGCGCACGTCAAAACGCGTTCCCAGCGCCTGCATATCGCCTTGCGCACTGCGTACCACGAAGGGTCGCGAGTCTTTGCCGGTGTGTACCTGGATTTCCCCGGCCCGCAGTTTGATCAGGCGCAATTGGGCGCTGAATTCAATATCCACCGCCGTTGAGGTATTGAGGACCAGCCGGGTGCCATCAGCCAATTGCAGGGTGCGCCGCTCACCGACCGCCGTACGCTGGTCAGCCAGCCACAAGGGCGCTTGTCGGTAGCCCGACCAGCCAAGACCACTGATCCCGCCGATCAGGACGATACCTTTGAGCAGTGAGCGACGGTTTAGCTCAGGGAGCCTTGTTGGGGTGTGATCGAGCACCTGACACGCCACATCAGCGGGTAATTGGCCCAGTTGCGATTGCAGGCGTTCAACACGCTGCCAGGCCCAGTGATGGGTCGGGTTTTCCATGCACCACTGCTGCCAGGCATGGTGCAGTGCCATGTCATCAGGGGCGCCTGCCCGGCGAGCCAGCCATTGTGCTGCAGCACGCAAGGCCTGACGTTTGTCGTCGGCAGTCACCGCTCTGATTCCAGGGCAAACAACAAGCAATGCTCGGAAGCCTTGGCGACATACTGCGTAATCGAACTGACTGATACGCCCAGTTTTTCGGCGATTTGCTTGTAGGGCATACCTTGCAGTTGTGAGAGCAGAAACGCCTGCTTCACCTTGCGGCCTAACCCGTCGAGCATGGCATCCACAGCATGCAGCGCTTCGACCATCAAGAGCTTGTCTTCGGGTGACAGTGCATAGGTTTCCGGTTGCAGGGCGAGTGCTTCCAGATAAGCCTGCTCCAGCGCGCGGCGGCGGAAACTGTCAACCATCACTCGCCGGGCAACAGTCGCCAGATAGGAGCGGGGCTGTTTAAGCGGGGGCGCTGCCGGATCTTTGCGTTCGCTGAGCAGTAGCCGCACGAAGGTATCCTGGGCCATGTCTGCGGCTTGATGAGAACATCCCAGGCGTGCCCGCAGCCAACGGACCAGCCAGCCATGGTGGTCGCAGTACAGACTGCTGATGGTCTGAGGGGCTTCGTGTGGAGAGATGTCAGGAGACATGATAATGGTACGCAGTTGAGAATTAATCTCAATTTAGCCGAAAGGCCAGATGATGGCAATTACGTGTAGCGCATGCCATCTACTCTCAAAGCACCCGCCCGATCGCAGTCTTCGGCAGCGACTACAGTGTGTTGAAAGTTGTAGGCAGTAAGAGCCAATCAATTAAAACGTGAAGGATATAGCAGCATGAACTTTCCTTTACCGTTACTTGTATTTCTTGTTGCCAATACTGTCTATCAAGTGATCAAACTTTAAACAAATACAGATGACAGCCTCTTGTCCTTGCCGGGCATAGCACGTCATTGCTGATTTCACCTGTGCGCACGAGGCACAGCCGGTGTGAATCCACGTCACAGCCTATTGATAGACGCTGTGTGGGCACAAGCGTATGTTTTGCTCATCACCCTCTGACGTAACCCGTCATTGCACTTTCGGTATTCAAGCAGCCTGTAAAGCCAGGCCTGCCCTCTCAAGTCCAGGGCTGTCGGCTGTGTTCGACAGACTGAATCCATACAGAGAGTTGCGCGCCTATTTTCGTTTCTTTGACATCGTTGTTGAATCGCAGTCGTCAGGCCGCAGGGTTAAGTCATGATGTTTAAAAAACGAATTAATCCCTTTGCTGGAGCCATACGCGTGAATAAAAACTATATAGGCGGAGAGTGGGTTTCGGGCGTAGATGTGAATCTGAACATCAACCCATCAGACACTAACGATGTGGTCGGCGAATACGCGCGTGCGGACGCTTCGCAGGCGCACGCGGCCATCGATGCGGCGTTCGATGCCCAGCCTGCATGGGCAAAGTTCACCGCTGAGCAACGCAGTGACGCGCTGGACCGTATCGGCACCGAGATATTGGCGCGCCGCGAAGAGTTGGGGTATTTGCTCTCGCGTGAGGAAGGCAAGACCCTGGCCGAAGGCGTCGGTGAAGTGGTTCGCGCAGGTCGCGTGTTCAAGTTTTTCGCCGGTGAAGCGCTGCGCTTGTCGGGGGAGCGTCTGGCCTCTATCCGGCCTGGTGTGGAAGTCGATGTGCGGCGTGAGCCAGAAGGGGTCATCGGGATCATTACGCCGTGGAACTTCCCGATCGCAATCCCGGCCTGGAAGATCGCGCCTGCGTTGGCTTACGGCAACACGGTGGTGTTCAAACCCGCAGACTTGGTGCCGGGCAGTGCCTGGGCGCTGGCCGAAATCATCGTGCGCGCCGGTGGACTTCCGGCAGGTGTGTTTAACCTGGTAATGGGGCCGGGTTCGAAAGTCGGCGATGCGTTTGCCACGTCACGCAAAGTTCGTGCGGTTACCTTCACGGGCTCAACCGGCACCGGCCGTCAAGTCGGCCTGGCGTGCATGCAAAGAGGTGCCAAGGTGCAACTGGAAATGGGCGGTAAAAACCCGCTGATCATTCTTGATGATGCCGATTTGCAGCAGGCCGTTGAAGTGGCTGTGTCCGGTTCGTTCTTCTCGACGGGGCAGCGCTGCACCGCTTCAAGCCGCTTGATCGTACAAGAAGGCATTCACGACCGGTTTGTTGAGGCGGTGGTACAGCGCCTCGCGGGACTTCGGGTCGACAATGCGCTGGCTGACGGCTGCGATATGGGCCCTGTCGTGTCCCAGGCGCAACTCAAGCAGGACTGCGACTACATCGATATTGCGCGTCTTGAAGGCGGCAACCTGGCGTTTGGCGGTGAGTTGCTCGAACGGGCTACACCGGGCTATTACCTGTCCCCGGCACTGATCACCGAGACCACCAATGAGATGCGGATCAACCGCGACGAGGTTTTCGGTCCGGTCGCCAGCGTCATCAGGGTTCGCGATTATGAGCACGCCGTGGCGTTGGCCAACGATACCGATTTTGGCCTTTCTTCGGGCATCTGCACCACCTCGCTCAAGCATGCCTCTGACTTCAAGCAGCGTTCCAGCGCGGGCATGGTGATGGTCAATGTGGCGACCGCCGGTGTCGACTATCACGCCCCGTTTGGTGGCAGAAAAAGCTCCAGTTATGGCTCGCGAGAGCAGGGCAGCTATGCCCGCGAATTTTATACAGGCGTCAAAACCGCCTACACCTTGGCCTGATTTTATGACTGATATAACGCAAATAAGCGGCACCACACGGGTATGCGCAATCATTGCCGACCCGATTCACCATGTGCAGACCCCGCAAGCGATGAACACGCTGTTCTCAACGCTTGGGCAGGATCGGGTGCTGGTGCCTTTTCATGTGTCGCCTGCTGACCTTGCGGCGGTTGTCACGGGGTTGCGCGGTATTCAGAGCCTCGATGGCTTCATCGTGACAGTGCCGCACAAAACCGCCATTTTAGACCTGTGCGATACCGTCTCTGACGCTGCCCGACTGGTCGGTGCGGCAAACGTTGTCACCCGTTCAAACACTGGCCAATTGCATGGCGAAATTCTTGATGGCGACGGTTTTGTTACCGGGCTGCGCCAGGCCGGTATCGAACTGGAAGGGCGGGCGGTGTATCTGGCCGGGGCTGGCGGTGCCGCGAACGCGATTGCTTTTGCCCTGGCAGCCTCCGGCGTCGGTTGGCTGACTATTGCCAACCGCAGTCAAGATAAAGCCGTGGCGCTGGTTGATCGGCTGGCCCGTGCGTTTCCTGATCTGGAGGTCTGCGTCGGTACTTCGGACCCCTCCGGGTATGACCTGGTCGTCAATGGCACCTCACTGGGCTTGAAAGAGGGTGATGCGCTTCCTTGTGACGTGACACGGCTGACGGCCGAGCAGGTTGTGGCAGAAATCATCATGCAACCCGTGATTACCCCCCTGCTGGCGGCCGCGCAAAAAGTCGGCTGCCGGATTCATGAAGGACTGCCTATGTTGCTCTGCCAGATTGAATTGATGGCAGCGGCGATGGCCTCTAATAAGAACGAGTCGAGACATGAGTGCGTTTGATTACATTATTGTCGGCGGTGGCACGGCGGGCTGCATTCTTGCCAATCGTTTGACCGCTTCCGGCAAGTACCGGGTATTGGTGCTTGAAGCCGGTGGCGAGCCCAAAGGTTTCTGGATCCCGATTCCGGCAGGGTTCAGCAAGCTGCTGGTCGACAAACGCTACAACTGGCGTTTCAAGACCCAAGCCGAAGAGAACACCCGCGGCCGTGAAATTGCAGTACCGCGTGGCAAGGGCCTGGGCGGTTCGACCTTGATCAACGGCATGATCTACGTGCGCGGTCAGCCCGGTGATTACGACGCTTGGGAAAACAGCGGCGCCAAAGGCTGGAACTTCGCCACGCTCAAACCCTACTTCAAGAAGATTGAAAATTACCCGCAAGGCGATCACCGCCGGGGTCATGACGGGCCGATGCACCTTGAGCAAGTGAAAGAACGCTATCCCATCTCCGATGCGTTCATGCATGCGGCCAAACAGGATGGACAGCCGTTCAACGGCGATTACAACAACGATGAGCAAACTGGCTTTGGTTACTACCAGGTTGCTCAGCGTTTGGGGCGACGCTGGAGCGTGGTCGACGGCTACCTGAACCCTGCGCGGCGTCGGCCCAACCTGACGATCGAGACCCATGCCCATGTGCTGCGCCTTGAACTCAAGGGCACTCGTTGCACGGGCATTACCTACCGCCAGCACGGTAAGGAAATCACCGTCAACGCCACCCAAGATGTGATCTTGTGTGCGGGCGCGATTCAATCGCCGCAGATTCTGGAGTTGTCGGGCATTGGTCGCCCCGATGTGCTTGAAAAAGTGGGAATCACCGTCAAGCATCGTTTGGACGGTGTGGGTGAACACTACATCGATCACTTTGCGACGCGCATGAACTGGAAGTTGAAAAACGCCATCACGCTCAATGAAATGGCGCGGGGCTGGCGTTTGGGCATGGCGGTGGTGGAGTACTTCACCAAACGTACCGGGATTCTGACCTTGGGGACCGGGTTGGTGCATGGCTTTGTGAAAACCCAGCCGAGCATGCCGACTCCCGATGTGCAGTATTTTGTCGTGCATGCCAGCTATGCCAACGCCGCAGAGCGGATTCTCGACAAACATCCCGGGTTCACCATCGGGGTCAGCCAGTTGCGGCCAACCTCTAAAGGGAGCATCCATATCCAGTCTGCCGACCCGGCTGTCATGCCAGCGATTCGGCCTAATTTTCTGAGTGTGGAAGAGGACCGGACCAGCTTGATCGAAGGCATGAAAATCGCCCGTCGGATCATGCAACGGCCTGCCATGCGGGCCTTTGTGGAGATGGAAACCGGCCCGGGGATCGAGGTGCAAACGGATGAACAATGGCTTGAGTTTGCTCAGGCCAATGGCCAAACCATCTACCACCCGATTGCGACTTGCCGCATGGGGGAAGACGCCGAGGCGGTGGTTGACTCCTCGCTTCGGGTGCGCGGCCTGGCGGGCTTGAGAGTTGTGGATGCCTCGGTCATACCCTCGATGATCTCCGGCAACATCCAGTGTGCTGTCATGGCCGTGGCAGAGCGGGGTGCAGATCTGATTCTGGGGGATGCTTCATTGCTGTGAAGTTCGTAATCGCTGAGGAGCGGTGCATCAGGTGCACCGCAATACCTGAATCCACGAGGGCTGAGCCCTCGATCGCAGCCTCGCTTCGCTCCTCAGCGGCTACAGATGTTGAACCCCGTCAAGCATTGGCAAAAGCACTGCTGAGCTGAGCCGCAGCCTGTTCAAAAGCGGTCTTTATTTCCTCGATCACCCGGTTGTTGTGTTCAAAGGAAATATACAGCCGACCATACGGCGACGGCATGATCAAAACGCCTGCTTCGCGCAGCGCCAGATGCAGCGCCTTAGTGAAGTCCGGGTTGGCAATCTTCTCGGCTTGCTCGTAGGTCATCGGCGCTACAGCACCCAACCAGATACCAAACACATTGCCATAGCCGCTGGTGGTCACAATCAGGTTGTGGGCTTTGAATATCGCCTCAATCGCTTCACGCAAGGCGTTGCCACGTGAAATCAACAGCGCGTAGTCGCTGTTATCCAGTTGCGACAAGGTGCTGGTCACCGCCGCACAGGCCAGCGGGTTACCGCTGAATGTCCCACCGCGAATCACTCGGCCTTCTTCAAAGCCGGCCAGGATGTGCGGCTTGGCGACCACCGCAGACACCGGAACACCATTGCCAATGGCTTTGCCGACGCTGGCGATGTCCGGGTCCAGACCTTCGCGCAACCCCGCCAGACCTGCATACAGGCGAAAACCCATCAGCACTTCGTCACAGATCACCAGAGCGCCGTGCTGGTGGGCGACGTCTTGCACGTGTTTGAGGTAGCCGGGCAAGGCCATGATGCAGCCCGCGTTAGCCAGCATCGGCTCCAGCACCACAGCAGCAATGTCGTTGTCCTCGGCGAACAGCCGCTCAATATCGTCGAAGTCGTTGAAACGCAGCAGCGTTGTGCGTTCTGTCGACGGACGCTGGCCGTCCTGGAAAGCCGCTTCTCTGGAGGTGACGTTGCCATAGCTCACATCATCGAACCAGCCATCGAAGCCCGCCGCCATTTTGGCAATCTTGCCGCGGCCGGTATACGCACGGGCGGCGCGACAGGCGAGGTGAACCGCCTCGCTGCCCGAGTTGGTGAAGATGACCTTGGACAGCTCGCCTGTGTGCTTGGCCAGCTCCGTTGCAGCGCCATGCTCGCGAACATGCGCCCAGGATGGCGCAGCACTGTCGCTCAAGGCCTGGCTGACGGCGGCGTTGACCGCGTCATTGGAGTGGCCGAGCAACACGGCGCCAAAACCCAGCGCGGTATCGATGTATTGACGTCCTTTGTCGTCCCACAAATAGGCGCCCTTGCCGTTGCGAATAAACAGTTTTTCACCCTTGAGATCAGGCAGGATGCGGGCAGCACTGGAAACATCACCCACTAGATTAGGCATAAAAACCTCTGATTTTTGACAGTCGTTACCCGTCCCGGGCTTTAAGCCCAGGAGGGTTTCACGGTGTTGGTTAGCGAGCCGGCAAAGGCGGCGGTTGTTTTCTTATTGTTGTTTTATTTTCAATTTTTCGTTGCGACGTCGAAGCACTTCAAGGGTCAAGAGCATCAAGACCGACAGGATGACCATGATGGTGGCGACCGCCGCGATATTGGGGCTGATGTTTTCCCGGATGCCCGAGAACATTTGCAGTGGCAAAGTTCGCTGTGATGGGCTGGATAGAAACAGTGTGACCACCACTTCATCAAACGAAGTGGCAAAGGCGAACAACCCTCCCGAGATCACGCCGGGCGCAATCAGCGGCAACATCACCTTGAAAAACACCGTTAGCGGCGGGGCGCCCAAACTGGCGGCGGCTCGGCTCAAGTTGGTGTCAAAACCCTGCAAGGTCGCGTTGACCGTGATAACCACGAATGGCACACCGAGCATGGCATGGGCCAGTACCAGGCCAATGTAGCTGTTAAGCAATTGCAGCTTGGCAAAGAAGAAGTACAGGCCCACTGCAACGATCACCAGCGGCACGATCATCGGCGAGATCAGAAAAGCCATGATCAGGCCCTTGAAACGGAAGTTGCCCCGGCTCAAGCCCACAGACGCCAGGGTGCCAAAGATCATCGCCAGAGCGGTGGCTGCCGGGGCAATGAGAAAGCTGTTTTTGAAGGCCTGACGCCATTCTTCAGACGTCATCAGCTCTTCGTACCAACGCAAGGAGAAACCGTCCATTGGGTAGGTGAGGAACGATGATGAATTGAATGACAGTGGAATAATCACCAGCACCGGAATGATCAAAAACAGCAATACCAGCAATGAGACGGTGACCAATCCAAATCGGGCGAGTTTTTCGGCCGTAGAAGCATAAGGCTGCATCATCGTCATGACCTCGCCTGGTTGGGATTAGTGAGTTTGCCGTACACCGCGTACAGCAGCAGCGTTGCAATCAGCAGCAGGCTGCCGAGCGCCGAGGCCATGCCCCAGTTCACGGTTTTGTTGGTGTAGAAGGCGACGAAGTAGCTGACCATTTGATCGGCCGCACCGCCGACGAGCGCGGGTGTCACGTAGTAACCAATGGCGAGAATAAATGTCAGCAACGCGCCTGCGGCCAGACCGGCGAAGGTCTGCGGAACGTACACCCGCCAGAACGCGACGAAGGGGTGGGCGCCGAGTGATATGGCCGCCCGCACGTAGTTTGTCGGGATGTTTTTCATCACGCTGTAAAGCGGCAGGATCATGAACGGCAATAACACATGGGTCATCGCGATGATCACGCCCGTGCGATTGAAGACCAGTTGCACCGGCGCATCAATAACGCCCAGAAACAGGAGTGAGCGGTTGATCAGGCCATCAGACTGCAACAGCACGACCCAGGCGGCGGTGCGCACAATCAGCGACGTCCAGAAAGGCAGCAGCACGCAGATCATCAGCAGGTTGCTTTTGCCTTCTGGCAATGTGGCCAGCCAATAAGCGACCGGGAACCCCAGCAGCAGGCAGAGAATCGTGACTACGCCCCCGATGTAGAAGGTGCGGGCGAAAATATCGACGTAGATCGACTGATTGGGGTCGGCCTTGACGATGCTGCCAGAGGCAGAATCGATGCGATGGTCGAGTGCAGCCAGCAGGAAGTACGGGGTGAAGGTTGATGATGCCTGATTCAGCGCTTTCCAGTAATTAAGCTCGCCCCAGGCGCTGTCGATTGCAATCAACGCGTCACGTTTGGATACCACGCTGCTGTCCGGAAGGTTGCGCAGGGTCTTGCTGATGACTGTCCGAAATGCCGGAATTTCATAGCTCAAACGCTTGGAAAGCGCCCCGATCTGCCCCTTCTCTTTGGCATTGGCCAAGTCGGTGACCAACGCCGCATAAGCCAGCTCGCCCGGTAGCGTCTTGCCTTTCCAGGTTGCCAGCGCTTCTGTGGTGGCAGGCAGTGCGGTGTTGACATCGGGGTTGTCGACGCTGCGCGTCAGCAGGGTGCCAATGGGGAAGGCAAAGCACACTAGGACAAACAGAAACAGCGGAGCGATCAGCATCAAGGATTTGAGCGTGCGGGCGCGCTCGGATTTTCGGAGCTTGGCCCTCAGATCGAGCGTTTGCGCTTGGGCTTTGCCCGGGGTGATGACTGCGGACTGACTCATAATCGACGACTCAGTGTGTGGTTACATCCAGCGCACGAATGTGCTCTGGTGCCCAGGAAAGGGAAATCGAACTGCCGACAGTCCAGCTAGTGTTCATCTGGGAGGCAGGCAGCTTGATCATAAAGTCCGCTTGCCCGGCTATTTCAGTGATCATGCGCACGTGGTCACCCAGGTAAATGTATTCCTGGATCCGCGCAGTTAACGGGGTGCTACCAGCGGGGCCGACAATCACGCGCTCTGGTCGGATACACAGCGCCACTTGATCACCCGGCTGAGCCTCGACCACCGAGATTGCGCGGATCAGGCTGCCGTCAGCCAGACGTGCCACTGCGTAATGCTCGTCGCGGTATACGAACGTACCGATCAGGGTGTTGTTTTCACCGATAAATTGCGCCACGAAGCTTTTGTTCGGCGCTTCGTAGATAGCGGTCGGGGTGTCGATCTGCTGAATGACGCCGTCATTGAAGACGGCCACGCGATCAGACATGGTCAGCGCTTCGCTTTGGTCGTGCGTGACATACACCACGGTCAGGCCGAGTTGCTGGTGCAGGTGTTTGATTTCCAGTTGCATGTGCTCGCGCAGTTGTTTATCGAGCGCGCCGAGGGGTTCATCCATCAGTACCAGCTTGGGTTCAAACACGAGCGCACGTGCCAGTGCGACACGTTGCTGCTGACCACCCGAGAGTTGCGCCGGGTAGCGTTTTGCGAAATCGGTAAGTTTCACCATGTCCAGGGCGCGGCGTACTTTCTCTTTTCTATCGACGCTGTTCATTTTGCGGACAGAGAGAGGGAAGGCCAGGTTTTGCTCAATGGTCATGTGCGGAAACAGCGCATAGTTTTGAAACACCATCCCGATGTCGCGCTTATGCGGAGGGAGGTTGTGCAGCGGCTTGTCTTTCAGAAAAATCTCGCCGTGAGTCGGCGTTTCAAATCCGGCCAGCATCATCAGGCTGGTGGTTTTGCCCGAGCCCGATGGGCCGAGCAAGGTTACAAACTCCCCCTCTTTGATATCTAGGTTCAAATCTTTAACCACGGGACGTAAACCGTCGTAGGTTTTCTGGATATTTTTAAAACTGACCAAGTGTTTCACGTGGCAATCCTCACTCGAGAGCAGGCACACATCATCTTCGCTACTCATCTGCAGCGGCATGCAAAATGAAGAAGCAATGGTTAATCGCTCAAGTCGCGTGACCTGCCACCTGGAACCAGGTGGCAGGGTGACCTAAAGAAGAGGCGGGGATTTACTTCTGAGCAACCCAGGCGTTGAAGCGTTCGGTCAGCGGCTCAATGTTTTCAACCCAGAACTCGACATCGATAGGGATCGATTGCGCCAGGTTTTCCGGCGTGGTTGGCAGCGTGTGTTTGAGCTCTTGCGGTACAAAGTCGTTGGCCTTTTTGTTGGTCAGACCGTATGCGATGTACTTGGGCAGCTTGGCTTGTTCTTCAGGTTTGCTGGAGAAGGCGATGAAGTCCATGGCGGCGGCTTTGTTCTCGCTGCCTTTGAGCACAGCCCACGAGTCGATGGCCGACACGCTGCCGTTCCACAGGAACTTGAAGTTTTTGCCTTCGTTGTTGTTGAAGCCAGTGATACGGCCGTTGTAGGAGGAGCTCAGCACGATGTCACCGGATGACAGCATTTGCAGCGGTTGTGCGCCAGCTTCCCACCACACGATGCTCGACTTGATGGTGCCCAGTTTGTTGAAAGCACGGTCAACGCCTTCAGGTGTGCGCAATACGTTGTAAACCTCGGAAGGTTTTACGCCATCGGCAATCAGAGCGAACTCAAGTGCGTATTTAGGACCTTTGCGCAGACCGCGCTTGCCAGGGATTTTTTCCAGGTCAAAGAAGTCGGCCCAAGAGGTCGGTTCGGTCTTGAGCTTGTCGCCGTCCCAGGACAGGCCGGTATTCCAGACAATGTTGCCGACACCGCACTCGTTCACGGCCTCCGGAATGAAATCCGCCTTGTTGCCAACCTTGGCCCAATCTATCTTTTCAAGCAGGCCTTGTTCGCAGCCGAGCGCGAGGTCTTCAGCTTCAACTTCGACGACGTCCCAGTTAGGGTTGCCGGCTTTCACCTTGGCATCGAGAACACCAATACCGCCATCCCAGGTCTGATCAAGAATTTTTTGGCCCGTTTGCTTACCGTAGGGTGCGAAAAACAGCTCGCGCTGAGCGTCCTGAAAGTTTCCTCCCCAGGAAACTATCGTAAGATCACGGGCGCTCGCAGCTTGGGAAACTGCAAGTCCAATGAGGGCAAGTCCATATGCTGCAACAGCGTGGCATGATTTGTGCATTTTAGCCTCTACGCAGATGTTGTGTTTAGGTGGTAAAAATTTTTACCATTCGGGAATAAGCTAGGCAAGCTTTATTTCTGGCCTGGCCGACAAAACTCACAATCGCCCAGTTAACGGCAAGCGATTGTTTTTTTACGCCTTAAATTTGATGAGGCAGGTACAAATTAATCTGATCGGTGTTTTTTTAGCTAGAGTGTTAAACGTTTTCTCCATGGATGAGCCTTTTTGAAACCGTGTTATTTTGCTGCACTTGGAATGTGTTGCAGGGTGCGCAATCACCTGACCTGGTGCGTTTGAGTTGTCTTTTACCGCAGAAAAGAACTCGGCAGTTCAAGGTTCGAATTTACTTTTGGCCCACTCGGGTGCCGTTTATCTAAGGAATCAACCGTGATAGAAACATCGGCGACAGGCCGAAGCCCACATGTTCAAGAAGAGCCACCCGAAAGCTTGGCAGAGGCTTTGGAGACGGCTTCAGTAGGTGCGAGGCTCAAGGCTTTGCGACAAAGCCGTGGGCTCTCGATTCGAGGGTTGGCTGAGCAGGCCGGAGTGCCGCATGCCACGCTTTCAATCATCGAACGGGACAAATCCAGTCCGTCGGTCAGTGTCTTGAAACGCTTGCTTCGGCCCTTGAACGTCACCCTCAGCGTGTTTTTTTCAGACTCTGCTGTTGTCGACCGCGCAGTCTTTTACAAAGCCAGTGATCTGGTCGAATTGGCCGATGGCAAAAAGCTATCATATCGACAGGTCGGTGCAAACCTGGAAAACAGTTCGATGATGATTCTTCATGAGCGTTACGAGCCAGGCGCGGATACCGGCGAAGAAGGCGAGGAGCTGTATTCGCATGATGCCGAAGAGGGTGGAATCATCATCGAGGGTCGACTGGAAATGACCGTAGGTGATGAGATTCGAGTGCTGTCACCGGGCGATGCTTACTACTTTGACAGCCGACTCCCACATCGAATGCGCAACCCCTTTGACGAAGTGTGCATTGTGGTGAGCGCGGTTTCACCGCCTACGTTTTGAGTTTTTGCGTGCCGAACGTGGTGATCGTTGAGGATCAAAAGATCGCCGACTTCGGCAGCTCTCACAGGTTAATCCCAGGGTTTTTCCTGCAACTTTTTTTCCAGAAAGTCCCGAAATACCCGAATGCGCGGGCTCAGGTGTTTTCGATTGGTGTAGATCAGGTAGATAGGTTCCTTGGACGGTATGTCAAAGCTTTGCAGCAGCGGCACCAGCCTGCCTTCCTTGAGGTCTGCACCGATGTGGAACTGAGCGAGTTTGACGATTCCGCCGCCGCCCAAGGCAATGTCTCGCTGTAAATCCCCTTGGGCGAAAACCGCCTTGGGCTTGATCGCAACCGTGACCTTTTCGCCATTCACCCTAAACTGCCAGTTATTCCACGCACTGTTAAACCCGAAGTTGTAGCAGTCGTGAGCCAGCAATTCTTCAGGGTGGCTCGGTGTGCCTCTGCGTGCCAGATACTCGGGAGATGCACAGGTTATCCATGCGCTTTCGCCGATTTTTTTCGCCACTCTCGACGAGTCGGGCAGTACGCCGCTGTGGATGGCAATGTCGAGCCCTTGGTCGAAGTGATCGACATATTGAGCGCCAACCTGAAGGTCGACAGTCAAGCCGGGGTAAGCCGAAAGGAACTCAGGCAGCCACGGCACGATTTGGTGTTTGGCGAACGTGGTCATGGTGTGAATGCGTAACGCGCCACTGACCCGGTTCGGAAACGCTTCTGCCAGAGAGTCCGCCTCGGCCATGGCATTCATCACTTCGCGCGCGCTGACCAAGTAGGCCGAGCCTTCTTCAGTGAGCGTCAAATTACGCGCACCGCGCTGAAACAGGCGCACTTGAAGTCTGTTTTCAAGGCGGGTAATCAACTTGCTGATGGTGGACGGTGTTAACCCGTTCGCCCTGGCTGCCGCAGAAAAGTTGCCATGTTCGTTGGCCCACAGAAAGGCCTGCATTTGGGAAAAATTATCCATTTTGATTCCTCAATTCCTGTGGGGGCACCTGTAGTCGCAGCCTCGTGCCTCGACAGCGACTACAGAGCCATAGTGGTAGCCTGCCATCATTCAAGGACCCAAACAACACGCTAGCCCGCGCGCAGGTGGCCGAGCAGTGCCTGCAATGGATGTTGCAACGCGTGCCCTGCGTGACGTTTCACTTGGCTTCGGCATGAATAGCCATCGGCAATCAGCCTGCCGTTCGATTGGTGGCGTTCAACCAACGGCTGCCAGGACTGCGAGTAGATGATCGCAGAGGTGCTGGTATTGCGCGCTTCATGGCCGTAGGTACCGGACATGCCACAACAGCCGCTGGCCAAAACGTTGAGCGTGAGACCAAAGCCCTCGAAGACGCTCTTCCACAGTTCTACACTCGCGGGCTCGTGGGTGCGTTCAGTGCAATGTGGCAGAAAATGATAGACCTCTTTAGCGCGTGGCAACCCAGAGGCTGGCAGGGCATTCGCCAACCATTCTTGAGGCAGGGCAACGTGTGGCGCGGTGCCTTGGTCGAGGGTTTTGGCGTATTCCTGGCGATACACCAAGGTCATGGCCGGGTCGAGGCCCACCAGCGGCAGGCCGCTTTGTTGCAGCGCCATCAGCCCTTTGGCGGTGTGCGCCGCCGTTTTTTTAAAAGCGCCGAGGAAACCTTGCACTTGCAGTGGTTTGCCATTGGGTGAGAAGGGCGCGAGGTAGACCTGGTAACCCAGTCGTGCGATCAACTCGATCCACTGTGCGGCCAACGGGGTTTCGAAATAGCGCGTGAACGCGTCCTGGACCAAGATCACGCTGCGTTTGCGCTGTTCGTCAGTCAGGCGTGAAAGGCTCTGAGGCGTGGCAATGTGTACATTCCAGGTGGCGCACACCTGATGAAAATCCATCAGGCTCAGTAACGGGCTGTCGACCATTCCCACAACGTGCTCAAGCATATACTTAACGGGTTTGGCACTCATCATCGCGTTGTACACCCTTGGGAAACGCGCGATGTGAGGAATGCTGAATTCAAGCGAGCCGACCGCGTAATCCTTGAGCGGGCGCAGATAGCGGCTGTGATACAGCTCAAGAAAGCGTGCTCGGAAATCCGGCACGTTGACCTTGATCGGGCACTGGCCAGCGCATGACTTGCAGGCCAGGCAGCCGGCCATCGCGTCATAGACCTCGTGCGAGAAATCCTTTTCGCCCATTCGTTTGGCCAGGCTGTTGCGGGCTCTGCGCCATACGCTCGATGAGTAACTGCCCAGCAGGTCGATCCCTTGGGCGCCTTGCAGACGCAGCCATTCGCGCATCAGCGACGCGCGACCTTTGGGGGAGTGAATACGGTTGCGGGTGGCTTTCCAGGAAGGGCACATCGCGTCATCGGGGTCGAAGTTGTAGCAAGCGCCATTGCCGTTGCAATGCAGTGCTGTTTGATAGCTTTGCCACACGCGCTCATCGACTTGACGATCAAGATCACCGCGTAACGGGACTTCATCCACCGGGGTCAGGCGGGCGTTGCTCACCTGTGCCGGGGTGGCGATTTTGCCCGGGTTTAATTGGTTGAACGGGTCGAACGCGCCCTTGATCGCCTGCAATGACGGATACAGCGCGCCAAAGTATTCAGGCACGTATTCGGAGCGCAACCCCTTGCCATGCTCACCCCATAGCAAACCGCCGTATTTGCGCGTGAGCGCAGCCACGGCATCGGAAATAGGCCGAATCAGAGCAGCCTGCCGAGGGTCCTTCATGTCCAGAATTGGCCTCACGTGCAGCACCCCGGCGTCGACATGGCCGAACATGCCATATTCCAGCGCGTGACTGTCCAGCAGCGCACGGAACTCGGCAATGTAATCCGCCAGATTCTGCGGCGGTACGGCGGTGTCTTCCACAAACGGCTGTGGTCGGGCTTCGCCTTGAACATTGCCCAGCAGGCCCACTGAACGTTTGCGCATGGTGTACACCCGTTTCACCGCTTCGCTGCCGATAGCCAGCGTATGGCCCAGACGGCGCACGCTGTTATCGGTTTGTAAGTGCTCGGTAAAGTCGTGAACCCGTTGCTCCAGCCGTTCAAGGTCATCGTCACTGAATTCGATCAGGTTGATACCCAGGGTCGGGTGGTCCAGATCCTGTGGGAAATACTCGGCAACGCCGTGCCATACGATGTCTTTCATCGCCAGCATCAGCACTTTTGAGTCGACGGTTTCAATCGACAGCGGCTTGAGGGCCATCAGTGCCTTGGCGTCGCGCAGCGCATCCATGAATCCGGCGTAGCGCACGTTGACCAAAATAGAATGCTGCGGGATGGGCAACACGTTGAGCGTGGCCTCGACGATAAAGCCGAGCGAGCCCTCGGAGCCGCACAGAATGCTGTTCAGGTTGAAGCGCCCGTCGGGCTCGCGCAGGTGGGCGAGGTCATACCCGGTGAGGCAGCGATTGAGCGGGGGGAAGATGTCTTTGATCAACTGTTGCTGGTTATCGGCGATGCCTTGGGTGCAGCGGTAAACCTCGCCAATGACGTCCTGCCGGGCCGCCTGCTGATGGGCCGCCTCGCTTGCCATCACCCGACTGTCCAGCCGTTGCCCTCCTAGCAGTACCGTCGAAAGGGCCAGTACGTGATCGCGGGTTTTGCCGTAGGTACAACTGCCCTGACCACTGGCATCGGTGTTGATCATGCCGCCGATGGTCGCCCGATTTGAGGTCGACAGCTCGGGGGCAAAGAACAGTCCGTGGGGTTTTAGCACCGCGTTCAATTGGTCTTTGACCACGCCGCTCTGTACCCGCACCCAGCGCTCTTCAACGTTGATTTCAAGAATAGTATTGAGGTGCCGCGAAAGGTCGACCACCAGACCATCAGTCAGTGACTGGCCGTTGGTACCGGTCCCGCCGCCACGCGCGGTGAGCACAATGGAGCGGTATTCAGGCCGCGCCGCGAGTTTGGCAATGCACTCGACGTCGGTGTAATCCCTGGGAAAAACCGCCGCCTGGGGCAAGCGCTGGTAGATGGAATTGTCCGTCGCCAGCACTGTTCTGAGGCCGTGATCACTGGCGATTTCGCCTTTGAAACCTGCTGTTTCCAGTGCGCTCAGAAAGCGTTGGTAAGCGTCATCAAGGCGATGGGGCGAGTCGAGGCGGGCGATCATTGACGGTATTTCCTGCGGGCTAAATTCATTTCTACATTCACTCAACGTATGCTTGCTCGCGAGCTGACCTACGCGGTGAAATTGATTTGGCCTGATTTTCAAGGTCTGGCGGCACCAAGACAAACGTATAACGTGCAGCTTTTGCATGAGGTTTATGAATGAATCCGAGACGTCTTACTCCCTAGATGTCGGTGTTGGTCGCTTTTGAGGCGGCTGCCAGGCATGGCAGCTTTACCAAAGCGGCTGATGAACTGTCGCTGACCCAAAGCGCTGTGAGCCGTCAGGTACAGGCTTTGGAGGCGTTGCTCGGGGTGGATCTGTTCAATCGTGACGGGCGGCGTATTGAGCTCACAGCGGCCGGGGCGTTGTATCAGCATGAGCTGTCGGCCGCCCTGGGCCGGATCCGCAGTGCCACCCTGCAAACCATCGCCTTTCGCTCCCAGGGCGGGACCTTGAACCTGGCGGTGCTGCCTACGTTTGGCTCCAAGTGGCTGCTGCCACGCATGAATGACTTTTACACCCAACACCCGGACATCGTGGTGCACATCCATTCGCGAATCATGCACGCAGACCTGGCCAGTGTGGCGGGGGACATGCACGCCGTTATCGTCGCCGGAGCCGGGCCATGGCCGGGCTACAAGGCGCACAAACTGCTGACTGAAAAACTGGTGGTCGTGGCTAGCCCGCTAGCATTACCGGAGTACCGCAGCATGACTGCGTCAGACGTGGGGGCGAGCCATGCATTGCTCAGCGTTGTTTCCAGAGCCAATGCCTGGTCGGACTGGTTTGAGCGTAATGGCCTGGACCATCGCGTGATGCGCCCAGGCCCGAGCTTTGAGCTCACGGCGCACCTGATTCAGGCTGTGGCTGCTGGCATCGGCATCGGGTTGGTGCCGCGTATTCTGGTGCAGGACGAGATCAAGGCCGGCACCTTGGTGGCGCTGTTCGAACCGATGGAAAGTGGCAGGAACTACTACCTGGCGCATGCCAATCGGTACCAGAACCTGCCCGCGTTGATGGCGTTTAGCGAGTGGCTGTTGAGTTTGTCTTTTCCGGACAATTAGCCGTTGGCTTTTACTGAACCGGCAATTTTTCCAGCGCAGCACGCAGTTCATCGGCATTGGCAAAGTCTTGCTGTGAAACCAGGGTGCCGTTGTCCAGTTGCAGCCACAGCACCTTGTCTTCAGCGCCGGGATACTGGGCGGCAATTTTGCCGTCTCGGTCAAGCACGACGCGGTAGGTGTAATCGCGCATTTTCGGGATGGCGATGAACTTGCCGATTATCGAAGGCATGCCTTTCACGTCGGCGAGGAAGGCCACATGACGTGCTTCCAGATACCCTTTTGGCTGGTTCTCCAGCGCGGCTTTTACCAGTTTAGAACCGTCCATGCTGCGGGCGACCAATAAAACGTGGGTGTCGTTGTCCAGGGTATAAGGCTGGTCGTGCTGATCTTGCAGGGTCCAGGGCGTCAGGTGTTCACCTATGGTGGCCGCTACCGCTTGCATGGACAGCGCGCTCAACAGCAGTAAAAGTGCAATTCTCACTGTTTAATTTCTCCGTTTTGGTGTTGTTTACCGTCAGACAAGCCGCGCATGGTAGCTCATGGCCGCGCTTAAAAATCCGGATACTCATTTAGTGACAACTTGCTCTATGGTTATGCAGGCACCCAAAACCGCCCTGGAGGAAATGCTTGATGAGCCGTCTGACTGCGAAAGACTTTGCGCCCCAGTTGCTGGAACTTTACGACAACTACGCCCATGGCAAAATCAACCGGCGCGAGTTTTTGGAGCGTGCCGCCGTGTTCACCGCAGGTATATCGGCGGTGTCGGTACTTGGCGCGCTAAGTCCCAATTACGCTCTCGCCGAGCAGGTGTCCTTTACCGATCCTGATATTAAAGCTGAGTACATCACCTACCCGTCGCCCAAAGGTAACGGTGAGGTTCGGGGGTATCTGGTGCGCCCGGCACAGGCTCAAGGCAAGCTGCCAGCGGTGGTCGTGGTGCATGAAAATCGCGGGCTCAATCCTTACATTGAGGACGTTGCCCGGCGTTTGGCCAAAGCGGGCTTTATTGCGCTTGCTCCCGATGGCCTGAGCTCAGTGGGCGGTTATCCCGGTAATGATGAAAAAGGCCTGGCGCTGCAACAAACAGTCGACCCGGAAACGCTGATGAATGATTTTTTCGCCGCCATTGAGTGGTTGATGCAGCATGACGCGGGCACCGGCAAAGTCGGCATCACCGGTTTCTGTTATGGCGGGGGCGTGGCGAATGCGGCGGCGGTGGCTTACCCGGAGTTAGGGGCCGCCGTGTCGTTTTACGGGCGTCAGCCGAGTGCCGATGATGTACAGCGTATTCAGGCGCCGATCCTGTTGCACTACGCTGGCCTGGATACCCGTATCAATGAAGGCAAGCCCGCCTATGAACAGGCCTTGAAGGCCAATCACAAGACCTATCAGGCTTACGTCTACTCAGGCGTGAACCACGGCTTTCATAACGATTCCACGCCGCGTTACGACAAAGCTGCCGCTGATTTGGCATGGAACAGAACCCTGGCGTGGTTTCGCAAATACCTCGCCTGACGCACGTCAACTGCTTGCCCGCGATCTTTTAAAAAATCCAAAGATCGCGAGCAAGCTGCTCCTACAGGCGCAACTTTTTAATCACGCGCGGCCCGGATTCTTTTGTGCCAGGCGCTTGGGCCAGTCACCGCCACAGGCGCGCTGACATTCTTCTTCAGAATCATAAAACACGTGATTCGCCACCTTGCGCACGTTCACATTGGCATCCTCTAGGGCCTTAGTGGTCAGATCGACCATAAACTTGGCCTCGCCATCAGCCAGCGCAAAGTCCTTGCTGACTTGGGTATCGAAGACCCAGACCACCTTCAGGCTTGCCGGGAAGGCTGCAAAGTCGACCGCGTGAGTCAGCCAGACAAATCCCGGGATCTGCCCTTTAGCCGCTTCACAGGCATCGGTCAGGTTTTTAATCAGGCGACGTTCAATTTGCGCCTGATTGCGTTTGTTCAAAGACATGGGTGAATCCTGTGGGCTGCGATGGCAAAAAGCGGATTGTACGTGACTTGAGCTTTTTGTTTTGGGCCGAGTTGGACAAATGCTGTAACACCCCCGTCCGTGTCAGCTAGGCCATTTGGACGATGTGCCTGTGACTGACCAGTCCGATGATCAAAGTCAGGTTCTAGGCACCTCGCCGCCGAGGTCGCCAGAGCATCCACGACAATAAAAAGAGGACTGGCTGCATGAACTCTGCCCAGCAACTGAATCGTGCAGCGAGGCATCGCCCATGCGTGCATTGATCGGCTATCTGGTTTGCCTGATTGTGGCGGCAACCATCGCGTTTACGTTCTCTGCCCATAAACCGGTTAGCGACGAGACGGCCCAACTGCGTCCCGACCGCCTGCAAATCAACGGCATGCTGTACCTCGACCAGCGCGTGGTAGCGGTGGGCGAGCGCGGCAATATTCTGCTCAGTGATGATCAGGGGGGGACTTGGCAATCAGCGGCGGTCACGCCACAACGGGATTTGACCCTGACGGCGCTGGTGGCGCTGGACGATAAAAGCCTGTTGGCGGTCGGCCATGACGGCTGGATTCTGCGTTCGGTCGATGCGGGCGCGAACTGGGCTGAGGTGCGCTACGACGCCGATGTCGCCGAGCCTTTGCTGGGCATCTGGAATGCCGGGGGCAAGCAAGTACTGGCGTTTGGCAGCTTCGGCAAGTTTTACCAGTCCAATGATGACGGCCGTACCTGGCAAGCGTCGGCGCTGGAGGTCGACAGCGCTCACCTCAACGGCATGGACGGCGGCGCCGATGGGCGGCGGATGCTGGTTGGCGAGCAAGGGCTGGTGATGCGCAGTGATGATGCCGGACGTACCTGGCACAAGCTGCCCGCGTTTTATAACGGCTCTCTGTTTGGTGTGGTGCGCCTGAGCCCTGATCGTTGGGTGACGTACGGCATGCGCGGTCATGTGTTTGTCAGTCAGAACTTTGGTCAGACCTGGGCCCCGGTCAATGTGGGCAACCAGTTACCGCTCTACGGCCACGTACTGCTGCCCAACGGCGGCGGCCTGCTGATTGTCGGGGCGGGCAGTTCCATGGTGCGCCTCGACGGCAACGGCCACTTGCTCAATGCCACACGCTTGTCAGGCCTGGGGACCTTGACCTCGGCTGTGCTGGTGAACGCGCGACGCCTGCTGGTCGGAGGTGAGCGCGGTGTGTTCCAAGGCACAGACGGCAGCGTTGCTGCGCTTGGACAATAAGAGGCGCTATATGAACGCTGAAAAAACCGCAGTAAACCGAATGGTCGAGCGCGTCGCTGACCTGTTGATCGCCTGGCGCAAGGGGTTGCTGGCGCTCTTTGTGTTGTTGACTCTGGCGCTGGGCTACAGCGCGACGCACACACAACTGGATCCGGGCTTTAACAAGCAGATCCCGGTGCGCAACGAGTTCATGGTCAACTTCCTTAACTTCAGCCAGTACTTCACTGGCGCCAACCGCTTTTTAGTCAGCGTGAAGTGGAAAGGCGAGGGCGACATTTATAACCCTGAGTTTCTCGACACCCTGAGAAAGGTCACGGACGACGTGTTCTTTATCAACGGTGTCAGCCGCGCCAGCGTGACCTCGCTGTTTACTGCGAACGTGCGCTATATCGAAATCACCGAAGACGGCTTTTTTGGCGATGTTGTAGTGCCGCCGCGCTTCACCGGCTCTACTGAAGATCTGGCGCAAGTGCGCAGCAATATTGCCCGTTCGGGGCAGATCGGACGGCTGGTGGCCAACGACTTGAAGTCCTCCATGGTGCGCGCCGACTTGCAGGATCTGGACCCTCAGACCGGCAAGTCAGTGTCGTATGCCGAGGTCGCCAGGCACCTTGAGGACATTCGCGCCAAGTACAGCAATGACGACATCGAAATCAATATCGTCGGTTTCGCCAAGCTGGTGGGCGATGTGATCGACGGCTTGACCACGGTGATCGGCTTCTTTGTGGTTGCCTTCGTGATTACCGGTGTATTGCTGTGGCTGTATTCGCGCTCTTGGCGCTTGACCGTGGTCGCGCTGCTGGTGGCGCTGCTGCCGGTGGTGTGGTTGCTGGGCCTGTTGCCGCTGTTTGGGCTGGGGATCGATCCGATGTCGATTCTGGTGCCGTTTTTGATCTTTTCGATTGGCGTGTCGCACGCGGTGCAAATGACCAACGCCTGGAAGCAGGACGTGTTGTCCGGCAGTTCGTCGATACAGGCGGCACACAGTGCCTTTTGCAAAATCTTCATTCCCGGTTCGCTGGCGTTGCTGATGAATGCGCTGGGCTTCGGCGTGATCATGTTGATCGACATTCCTATCGTGCATGAGCTGGGCGTGACCGCGTGCATTGGCGTGATGCTGATGATCATCACCAACAAGCTGATGCTGCCGATTGTCCTGTCGTATCTCACCCTCGAATCGCGAGCTTTGGCTCAGGGGCTCAAGGCTCAGGGTAAACATCAACTGTGGTGGCGTCTGTCGGCTCTGGCCGAACCTAAGCCAGCCTTGGCGGTGTTTGTCATCAGTCTGTTGCTGCTGGGAGTGGGTGCCTACAAGGCCCGTCAACTGGCCGTGGGCGATATTGGTGTAGGGGCGCCTGAACTGCGCGCCGATTCGCGTTACAACCAGGACAACCAAAAGATCATCAACAGCTACTCCATCGGCCTGGATGTGATGTCGGTGTTCGTGCAAGTCAAAGGCATTGAAGAAGGTTGCTTGGCGCCTCAGGTAATGCGCGCCATTGAGTCGTTCGACTTCCAGATTCGCAGCGTGCCGGGTGTGCAGTCGGTGCAGAGCGTGGCAGGCATGGGCAAAAACGTGATTGCCGGCAACAACGAGGGTAATCCGCGCTGGTCGGCCATTCCGGGTTCGGCGCAGGGTTTGAGCCAGGGTTCGCGGGCTTATCTGCCGGATGACGGGCTGGTGACCGAAGGGTGCCAGCGCATGCAGATGCTGGTGTTCCTCACCGATCATGAAGGGCCGACGGTGAGCCACGTGGTCAAGCAAACCCAGCGCATCATCGCGGGTCTGCAAAGCCCCGAGGTGCAGTTCTTGATGGCCGGTGGCAACGTCGGGGTGATGGCGGCCTCCAACGAGGCGGTCAAGCAGGCCGAGGTGGTGATGCTCGCGGCCCTGTTCAGTTCGGTGGCGCTGTTTTGCTGGCTGACCTTTGGCTCGTTCCGCGCCGTGCTGTGCATCCTGGTGCCGTTGGCGATTGTGGCTATCCTGTGCAATGCCCTGATGGCAACCCTGGGCATCGGCCTCAAGGTCGCGACTCTGCCAGTGATGGCGTTGGGCGTTGGAGTGGGGGTCGACTACGGGATTTACCTGTATGAGCGAATTCAACATGAGATGGCCGAGGGCAAAGACCTGCGCAACGCCTTTTACCTGGCCATGTGTCAACGCGGCACGGCAGCTGTCTTCACCGCGTTGACCATGTCCATCGGGGTGTGCACCTGGGCGTTTGCGCCGCTTAAATTTCAGGCCGACATGGGCGTGCTGTTGTCCTTTATGTTCCTGGTCAATGTACTCGGGGCGATCTTCCTGCTGCCGGCATTGGCTGCCTGGTTCAATCTGGGGCGCCCGCTGGTCAAGGTCAAAGCACCGTCTGGCGCAGCGTCTGCCGGGCATTACCCACTCAAACAAAGCGTGGCTGCCAAGGATCCTTCAAACCGTTGAAACAGAGCATTTACCGGGCTTGAATGGCGGTAAACATAAAGACACACTGAGGCGTTTTTACGCAGATACCCAAGCGTTGGCCGGGACTGCGTAAAGACAACCGCTGGTTATAAGAACAATAAAAAGGGTCGGTCATTGAACCTGACCCAATGCGAGGAAATGTCCGTGGATACAGTGACCCTGAATCACCAAACCCTGGCCAGCCTGGGGCTCGAATTGTCCGATTATGATCGAGTGATCGGCAGCTTCTACGATGGCGCGCTCGATCCCAAAGTCATGGGTAAAACCCTGTGTGCCGTGCGCAACCTGTTCCAGGCCAACTACGCGACCCTGATTTTACGCGTGCCGGACCAACCGGACCTGGGGTTGATGATTGTCGCGGGCGACATTGAAGGCGAGGGTGAGCTTTGCTACCAGACTTACCCGCAAACCAACACACCGTTTGTGGGGCAGGCGCTGGATCAGGTGTTCACCGTCGAAGACCTGATGAGTGAAAATGATTGGGTGCATTCGGCTTACTTCAAAGCCTTCTGCAGCCCGCAGGACGTGTACCACGTAATGGGCGCGGACATCTCAACGCCAGACGGCGGCAAGTTGCGTTTTCGCATCACCCGGCCCAAAGCGTCACCTAAATTCTCCGCTGCCGAACGTGCGCTGTGCACGATGTTTCTGCCGCATCTGCGTCGCGCCTTGCACCTGCACAACCTGCTTGATCGCAGCGAGTCCATGAGTGAGCTTTACGCGCAGGCCATCAGCCGCCTGTCGGTGGCGACCATCGTGCTGGATGAAACCGGCAAAGTACTGCGCCTCAACCCGGTGGCTGAAGAAATCCTCAAAAGCGCTGATGGCTTGAAGCTGGTGGGCGGCAGGTTGGAAGCCACCTACCCGAGCGACAACCGTGAATTGCAGCGTCTGGTCAAACACGCTTTTAGCCAAGAAGTGCGCGAGGGCGGGGTGACCGCTGACGCCATGTCCGTGACCCGACCATCGGGGCAAGTCAGCCTGGGACTGGTGGTCGAGGCGATTCCTTCGCTGGAATGGGCCGAGGGCAAGAGCAAGCCTGCGGCGGTGATTTACATCCGCGATTCGGTGGGCAAGTCGATGGCCAGTGAGGTGGTCACCAAGCAATTGTTCAACCTGACCAAGGCCGAAACGGCGTTGGCAATGGAGTTGGCCAACGGCTTGTCGCTGGAAGAAGCGGCCGAAAACCTGAACATTCGGCGCAATACCGCTCGGGCTCACCTGCGTTCGATCTTTTCCAAGACCGGTGTGCGTCGGCAAACCGAACTGGTAAGGATTCTGCTGAACAGCGTGGTCGCGTTGGGAAAGCCCAAGTGCGCCTTGCGAGCAACTGACGCGGTGGTTGTGCCAGCGCCGCACTTGGCGCGCCCGTTCCGCAAAAGCGCTTAACGTTTGCGCCGGGACGGGGCCGTTGAGTGCCACCGTCCCTTCATCGTCAGTCAGGCCAGTGTGAGCCTGCATCATCAGGGAAACTCTTATGCCAGTTACAGCTGTCAGCGGTTCCGCATCGGGAATCGGCGCCGCGGTGTGCGCGGTTTTACGCGCCGCAGGGCACCGCATCATTGGGATTGACCGGGCCAACGCCGAAGTCGTGGCCGATTTATCGACCCGTGATGGGCGTCAGGCGGCAGTGGCGCAAGTGCTGGAACAGTCGGGCGGTGTGCTCGACGGTCTGGTGTGCTGCGCCGGGCTGGGGGTAACAGCGCCTTCGAGTAGCGTGCTGCTGGCGGTGAACTATTTTGGCGTCAGCGATTTGCTGGATGGCCTGGCCGACGCCTTGGCCAAAGGTCAAAACCCGGCGGCGCTGGTCATTGGTTCCGTGGCGGCGACTCATCCGGGGGCTGATCAGCAGCCGATGGTTGAAGCCATGCTCGCGGGTGATGAAGTGCAAGCGCTGGACATGGCCAATGCGCTGGGCCTGTCACACGTGGCTTACGCCTGCTCAAAATACGCGGTGACCTGTGAAGCCCGGCGCAAGTCAGTGAAATGGGCAGCCCAGGGCATTCGCTTGAACGTGGTTGCGCCGGGCGCAGTTGAGACACCGCTGCATCAGGCGGCCAAAGACGATGCGCGCTACGGCAAAGCAGTCAGCGAATTTGTCGCGCCCTTGGGACGTGCCGGTCATACCGAAGAAATCGCCCGGGTGGTGGCATTTCTACAGTCCGAACACGCCAGCTTTGTGACCGGCAGTGTGGTGTTTGTCGATGGCGGCATGGACGCGATGGTCAGGCCTCAGCGCTTCTGACTTTAAGGAGTTGGCATGAATAAAGTGGCCTTCATCACGGGTGCCAGTCGAGGTATCGGGCGTGAAACTGCCTTGGCGTTTGCGCGTGCAGGCTTTGATCTGGCCATCAGTGCGCGCAGCCTGGACGAGGGTGAAACCCACACCCATGGTTTGCACAACCCTGACGGCACGGCGTTGCCGGGTAGCTTGAACAGCACAGCAGCAGCGATTCGCGAATTGGGACGCAAGGCTTTTGTGGTACGCATGGACTTGCTCGACAGCCAATCCGTGCTGGCGGCCAGTCAGGCAGTTTTTGCCGAGTATGGCCGGGTTGACGTGTTGATCAACAATGCGATCTATCAGGGCCGCGACCTCAATGCACCCTTTATGGAACTGCAACCCGAGACCCTGGAACGGGTGTTCCAAGGCTACATCATGACCCCGGTGTTACTGACCCAGGCCATCGTCAAACACATGCTGGAGCAAGGTGGCGGGGTGGTCATCAACGTCACCTCCGGTGCGGGCGAAACCGACCCGCCGGTGGCAGCGGGCAAGGGTGGCTGGGGATATGCCTATGGCGCAGGCAAGGCGGCCGTATCGCGTTTATCGGGGATCTTGTCGGTCGAATTTGGCGAACAAGGCATCTGTGCCTACACCCTCAACCCAGGTGTTGTCACCACCGACGCCTTGCGCGCCACCCTCGGCGACAAAGGCGTGATAGCCCTGCGTGCTGGCTCCGCACCGCCGCAAGTCCCGGCGTCCGTCATGCTGTGGTTAGCGACCAACGAAGCGGCCGTGCAACACCAACGCAAAACCATCCAATGCCAACCGTTTGCGCGTGAACACGCAATCGTTGCCGACTGGCGCTGACAGCCAATCCGGGCCGGCGCGACTGCAAAGCCCCCGATCCAGGTTCTTGATCTGGTTTGTGATCTGGCTTGTGATCTTGATCGATCGGCCCCTTTCGGCAGGCCGAATGGAGGTTCTGCGCAGTGGGTCGACCGGCATGGATGCCGGGAGAGCCGCGCTGGGCCATGGATGGCCCGTCGCGGCGTGCCCACGGAGCGGGACCGGAGTGAGGGAACCCTCGCGAAGCGAGGGCCGTACGTTGGGGCAAGGACCTTTTGGGTACTTTTGGGGCTGTTTGCCAAAAGTGCCTCGCCGCAAGGGCGAAACCCGTAAAAAGCCGTTGCGCATCAAACGGATATACATACAGAGCGCTGCCGCTACGCAGCAGATCGCAGCCTTCGGCAGCGGCTACAAGGCTATGACATCAGACCTAGTCCATCTGAACGATGAACCCACCCCCCACCTCGGTGAAGATCACTCAAGCAGGCGCCCTGGCCCTTAACCTGAGGAATAATAAGAATGACTAAGCTCGCAGAAATCCACGTCGAGAACGCCTTATCACCGCGCTTTGGTCGTGGTTGGCATTGTCTGGGCGAAGCGGATGAGTACCGTGATGGCAAGCTGCATACCTTAAATATATTTGGCACCCGGCTACTGGCGTTCGCTACATCGAAGGGCGAAATCAGCGTACTCGATGCGCATTGCCCGCACATGGGCGCGGACCTGTCGCAAGGCACTATCGAAAACGACCGTGTGGTCTGCGCGTTCCACCACTGGCAGTACGACGCCAGCGGCAAGTGCGTCGAAATCCCGTATTGCAAACGCATTCCGCCAAAGGCCAAAACCCGCGCCTGGCAGACGTGTGAAGTGAATAATCTGCTGTTTGTGTGGAACAACCCTGAAGGCAAGCCACCCGCTGAAGGCGTGGTCATTCCGCATCTGCCGGAAATTGACAGCAACGAGTGGCTGCACAGTTGGCACATGGACAAGCTGATCATCAATACCAACCCGCGCGAGCTGGTCGACAACCTGGTCGATGCCCAGCATTTCGGGCCGGTACACGGCACGCCCACCAAGTATTTCCACAACATATTTGAAGGCCACATTGCACAGCAAATCTTCCACGGTGACTCTGAACGGCTGGGCGGTGATCTGGTGGCAGAGTCGGCTTATTTCGGTCCTGCGACTCACTTTACCCGCATGAGTGCGATGTTTGACGGTCAGGAGATCAAGTCGATTCTGCTCAACTGTCACGTGCCGATTGGCCCTAACAGTTTTGAACTGCGCTTTGGCTGCATGGTGAAAAAAGTACCGGGCTGGAGCGATGAGCAGAACGAAGCACTGGCCCTGGATTACGTGCAGCGCAACCGTGATTCGTTCTATCAGGACGTCGACATCTGGACCCATAAAATACGGGTCAACAACCCGGTACTGGCTGAGGGCGATGGCCCTGTGTATCAACTGCGCGAGTGGTATCAGCAGTTCTTCACTGACGAGGCGAGCGTACCGGCGAGCATGGCCGAGCGCCGTGAAATCACCACGGTTGATCAACGCTGATCGATGACCTGAGCGAAGGGCACTGCTGATGACGCTGAATCAACGTAGAACGCTGACTTTTATGCTGGCCGCGAGTCTGGCGTCGACGATTGGCGGGTTGCCCTTCAATACATTGCCGATCTTGCTTGGCGCGCTGGCGGACAGCTTCGGCTTCGCGCCGTCGCAAATCGGTCTGTTGGGCTCTGTGTGTTTCACGGGCTATTTGCTGGGGACGCTGGTGGCAGTGGGCTTTATCGACCGTTGCAACTGGCGGTTTTTGACGTTCGGTTGTGCGTCGGGAGCTGCGCTGGCGCTGCTCGCATCGTCGCAATTACCGGCCACGGTGCAGTTGCCGTTGTGGGCCTTGATCGGTTTTTTTGCCGCGCTGATGACCTGCCTCGGCATGCGCATCATGGCCGAAATGCCGAACAAGGAGCGTGCCTTTGGCCTGCGTCAAGGCATTGAATTGGGCTTGGTGGCGTTGGTGCTGTTTGTGTTGCCGTCGGTGGTGATTGCGCATTTTCACTATGCCGGTGCTGCATTGGTGCTGGCAGCCATGATTGTGTTGCTGAGCCTGAGCGCCTTTGCATTGCCTCGGCGCAGCGACTTCGCGGTAAAGGTTGATGTGGCGAAAGACCGTTCCCTTCAAGGCCGTTTTCGCTTCCCGGTGCCAGCGTATTGGGCACTGGGGTTTTTCTTTGTGTTTGGCGCCGGGCAGATTGGTCTGTGGGCGTTCCTTGAGCGGCTGGGTCATGGGCTGAACGTCGAGCCTGCGCAAATGGGTGTGGTGTTTGCCGTGCTCAAACTGCTGGGTGGCGGGGCGGCGCTGGTTCTGGCGCTGGTCGGTGATCGTTTGGGGTCGCGTTGGCCGCATGTGCTGGTGTTGGCCGTGATCGGTTGCGGCTTGTTGTTATTGGCTTATGCCCAAGGCTTTGCGATGTACGCGCTGGGTGCCTGGATCTGGGAAGTCGGTTTTTGCTGGGGCTGTATCTACCAGACCGCAGCCGTTGCCCGTCTGGACCCAAGTGGCCGCGCGATCATGCTGATTCCGGCAGCCTTTGCTCTAAGCTCCATGGTCGGCCCAGCGGTGGCCGGGCAATGGGTGGCAGACGGCTTTACCGGGTTGCTATGGCTGGCACTGGCTACGGCCGTCGTGCCGGTCGTGGCGTTTTGCGGGGTGTTGGCGAGCCGCCTCAGGTCAAGCCCGGTCGTGATACCCATCTAGCTAAAGGTACTACTGGCTTTTTGATCTGCTCTGCTTAAGATGACCGACACCTAACCGTCATCGGGCTTGGATCATGGCCAATGTTGAATAAAGACACCATCTCCATTCAGTTGGTGCGTGAAGCGCTGTTGCAAAGTTGCGCCTCGACCAGCGGCATGCACGAAGTGCTGCAAAAGATCGGGATTAACCCAGCGTTGCTGGACCAGGCGGATGCCCGCGTACCCGCCCTGGCGTACGCGCGAATGTGGCGGCTTGTGGCGCGGCGCCTCGATGACGAGTTTTTCGGCATGGACCCGCGCAAGTTGCGGGCCGGGAGCCTGGCGTTCATGTGCCGCTCGGCTATGGCTCAGCCCTCGTTGACGCAGGGCCTGGAGCTGGTGCTGGGGTATTTGTCGTTAACGCTGGAACGCTTGCCTGCACGTTTGGTACGTCAGCAGAGCGTGGCAGAGATCGTCTTGCACGAGCCACAGACGCAGTCGAGCCGCGCTTTCACCTACTTTGCCTATTGGATGATCGTGCATGGCGTGGCCTGTTGGCTGGCCGGGCGGCGGATTCCGATTTTGGCCATTGAGTTGCGGTGTGCGCAGCCTGATTACTGCGGTGATTACGAAGTGATGTTTTCCGAAAACCTGCGCTTTGATCGCCCGCGGACGCGGATGATATTTGCAGCTGACTGCCTGGATGCACCGATCAAACGCAGCACCGAAGAATTGCAGCGATTTTTGGCCCAGGCGCCGGCCAATATCCTGGTCAAATACCGCGACCCGCAAAGCCTGGCCAGCCAAATCAAGCAAGACCTGCGGCAACTGCCAGCAGAACAATGGCCAGAAACCCAGAGCATGGCGCAAAGTCTGTGCATGTCGGCCTCGACCTTGCGTCGGCGTTTGGCCGACGAAGGTCAGACTTTTCAGGGGCTCAAAGACGGTGTGCGCAAAGAGTTGGCCATTGGTTGGCTGGCCGAGCCGGACCATAGTTTTGCCGATATCGCCCTGCGTTTGGGCTTTGCCGACACCAGCTCGTTTTACAAAGCCTTTCGCAAATGGTCCGGCACCAACCCGGGGCACTACCGCAGCTTGATCTTGGGCGGTGGTTAACCCCGGTTTTCAATGGCGATCTACAACGCCGAACCCAAGCCAGTCGTGGTGCGTATTCTGCCCTCCAGTCGGCGCTTCAAACCCCGCGCCTCAATCATCAGGATTGAGCCATTGCCTGCATTGGCCCGGCCCCATTCTTCAAGCAGCTCCAGGCAGGCGTGGTCGATATAACTGAGGTGGTTGAGCGGTACATGCAGAGTGCTGCCAGCGGGTATACGTGACAACACCTGAGTCAGGGCCGGAACTTTGAGAAAAGTAGCGGCGCCAGCCAGGCGTAATTCCATATGGTCAGCTTCAGGCTGCTCAATCAGGCTGATTTTGAGTCGCGAGGCTTTCCAGGCCAATTTGGCCAACGTGAGGCCGAACCCCACGAGCACACCGGTCAGCAGATCGGTGAAGACGATAGCCAAGGCGGTCGCCGCGTAGGTCATCATCGGCATGCGTCCATAACGGCCCAGAGCGCGAAACGCCTTGAGGTCCACCAGCTTGAACCCGGTATAAACCAACACCCCGGCCAGACTCGCCACCGGAATGCTTTGCAGCGCACTGGACAGCAGCACTACAAAAACCAGCAGCCAGACGCCGTGAAACATGGCGGACAGCCGGGTGGTGGCACCCGCCTGGACATTGGCCGAGCTGCGCACGATCACTCCGGTCATGGGCAAGGCACCGAGCAGGCCGCAGAGCATGTTGCCGACGCCTTGTGCCGTCAGTTCTTTGTCAAAATCCGAGCGCTGGCCGTTGTGCATACGGTCTACGGCCGCTGCCGACAACAGCGTTTCTGCGCTGGCGATAAACGCAACAGTGAAGGCGGCGATCAATAAAGCAGGGTCTGCGAGGTTCAGCAGGTCGGCAGGGCGTAGCCAGTCGATGGCGTCGGCCAGGTTGTCCGGGACTTGCACCCGCTTGACCTGCAAGGCCAGCAACAGGCTGGCGCCGGTGGTCAAGCCAACCCCGAGCAGTGCTCCAGGCACAAACCGCAGAGCGTGCGGCCGCCATTTATCCCATAGCCACATCACCCCTATGGTGCTCAGCCCCAACAATCCGGCTTGCCAGCCAAATCCGCTATCCAGGCCTTGGGCGGCTTGGGTCAAGGCTGCTGGGAAGCCCAGCAGGTTGTCCAGGCCTGAGGGTTGCGGCGTGGCATCGAGCATCACATGCACTTGTGATAGCACGATCAACACGCCGATTCCGGCGAGCATGCCGTACACCACGGCGGGTGCCGTTACCCGAAACCAGCAGCCCAGGCGTAAACGTCCCGCCACCAGTTGTAAAAAACCCGCCAGCAGCAGTATCGGCCCCAGCATGGCAATGCCATGTTGGCGAACTAGTTCGAAAACCAAGACCGCCAGACCGGCGGCCGGGCCGCTGACTTGCAGGGGGGAACCGGCCATCCAGCCCACCACCAAGCCGCCGATGATGCCAGTAATCAAGCCCTTGGCCGGTGGCATCCCGGACGCAATGGCGATGCCCATGCACAAGGGCAGGGCGACCAGAAAAACCACCACCGAGGCCAGTAGCTCCCGTGGCAGCAGCGCTTTTAATTGTTCCGCACGCATGACTATCTCCCGAGAGATTTTTTAGGCGTAGCAAACTCTGGCTACCCATTGGGCAGCCACAGCGTTAGCCGCGTAGATAGGTTTAGAAGCGCGCTTTAGGCGTCGCGCAAGGGATAGTCAGCAGATTGTCCAAGGGCAAAAATTGCCCTTGCTCTGCATCGTAGGCTTTGATTTGGCTGGTTTCGATGTTGTAGATCCAGCCGTGGATAAACAGTTGGCCGTTAGCGATACGCGAAGCTACCGAGGGATGAGTGCGCAGGTGCTGCAACTGCGCGATCACATTTTCCTCGGTCAAAATGTGCATGCCTTCTGCTTCGTTGGCACAGTCACAGTTCTCTTGAACCATGGTTTTGGCGACCTCGGCGTGGCGTAGCCAGGCTTTGACCGTGGGCATTCTATCCAGGCTGGCGGGGTTGAGCACCGCGCGCATTGCGCCGCAATCGGAGTGCCCGCACACGATGATGTGCTGCACGCCAAGCGCCATGTTGGCGTATTCAATGGCCGTGGAAACCCCGCCGTTCATCTCGCCGTAAGGCGGCACGACGTTGCCAACGTTGCGGGTTACAAATAGATCGCCGGGAGCGCTTTGGGTGATTAATTCGGGAACGATGCGTGAGTCGGCGCACGTAATGAACATGGCCTTTGGGCGCTGAGCCGTGGCCAGCTTTTTGAACAGATCTTTCTGCTGGGGAAAAATCTCATGATGAAAATGTAGAAATCCTTCGACTATTTGCTGCAGCGCTGCATGGGAGTGCTCCGTCTCGCATTGGGCAGTGGCTGCAGCCAACGGCTGATTATTCTGGTTTCTCATTTTTTTGAACCTCTGTGTGGAGCAAGAGAGCAGGCTGTTTTAGCCCGCGCGACAGGGTGAAGCAGTGCTTACCCTATCGAGCGAAACTTAAATAAAACTTAACAAACCGCTCTCGCACAGTGTTTTTAGGCGTTTCTCGTGTTTTCGTAGGCTGGGAACTACAGAGGCAGGCAGATTTCTTGTAGGTGCGAGCCTGCAGTCGATTCGGGTTGAAGCCGGGGCTGTATTAATTATCAGACTTGATAGTCGCTACATCGTCAGCCTTGACCTTGATGTGCTTGCCGGCAATGTCCACGAACTCGTAAAAGCCGCTAGCATTTTTAGTGGTTGGCAGGTCCTTGGTGAGGTACTGCGTGCCGTTTTGCAATGTCACGACGGTGGGGGTTGCACAGCCAGCCAGTGCCAAAACCGCCACCATGACCAGAGGCAAACCGATAATGTTGATCTTCATACACGTACCTTGAACGGTGCAAATTAAGGGGTGATTGCGCTGAGTGTGCCAATGGGCTGCTTACTGCCGCGCTTTATACCAACTATACGTTTGGTGTTGAAGGGGATGTGTCACGTTGGACAGATGTGGGTGCCATTGTTCAGACCTTGCTGGTCGACGCGGCTGTTCAACGTGGCTTCGCCGTCCTTCCAGGTCAAGGTCAAGACATACAGGGAATCAAAATCATTGCCTGACCAGTCTTCAGTCAGCGTGGTTTTTTTGCCAAGGGCCTTGCCTGCGACCCTGTTGATCAACTCAGGCAAATAACCGTGTGACCACGCGGTATAAACAGTCGCGTTGTGATACTTGTCACGGGTCAATTCATTGGCCAGTTCGCGAGTGTCATTGGCCGAGAATTCCAGGTTGATCGGCAACCCCAGCTTGATCGCACTCGGGTTAATAGTCATCAGCGGTCGTACATAGTTGTAGGCGTCATCGTTCGCGCCTTCTTCTACTTGGCGTGACGGGTCGGCGGCAAATATATAGTCAGCATTGCCATAGCGTTGTGGCAGCAAAGTTGCCAAATCGATTGCGCGGTTAAGCCCCTGGCAGTTGAGTTGCCCAAGGCCGTTGGCCGGTTTTTCGGCGTGGCGCATAAAGACCAGCGTTTGCACGCCGTCCACCGGCTGGGCAAACGCGGACTCCACATGGGTGGTCAGCGTTGCGGCAGCCGTGATCAATAACAGCGGGATAACTGCCAGCGCGTAGGGTTTGAATTGAGGTTTTATCCAGCCGGGCAAGGTCATGGGGTTCTTCTGTATAAAGCCATTAAGGCTGATTTGCCTGATCACTCGTGAGTGTTTGTCCTTGTCAGCGCAGTTTTGTGCGTCTCTTCCTTGAGAAGGTGTTTATTAGACGCCTTTTTTGAAGTTGGTTCGCTTATACCTATGATTAATGCGGAATTTTCACACGTAGTAACGGGTGTTTATCGCTCTTTCCTGCCTATATTTAAGCCTGCACCTCTTTACAAGGACTTAACCCGATGCTCCCAGTGCCATTTTCAAAGTCGAATAATCTGTTGTACGTGCGCGTGCGCGCCTGGCGCGGTCGTGTGGGATTGGGGCTGGTAGCGAGTTTGTCGGTATTGGCTGGCATGACCGACGCCATTGGTTTTTTAGCCACGGGTGATTTCGTTTCATTCATGAGTGGTAATACCACGCGTCTGGCAGTGGCCATCGGCGAGGGCGATCTACGGGTGATTGCGCGCCTAGGGGGAGCGGTAATGGCATTTATTGCCGGTAACGCGCTGGGTATTTTGCTTGCACGCTTGGGTGGTCGGCGGGCCTTGCCGCTGATGCTGATCATCGCGGCATTGTTGTGTACCTCGGCGCTGCTGCCGTTTGAGTCGCAGGTGCCCGCGCTGTTGGCGGCAGTGCTGGCGATGGGCATGTTAAATGCGGCTGTGGAGCAGGTGAACGGCCTGCCGGTTGGGCTGACCTATGTCACCGGAGCTCTGTCGCGCTTTGGTCGTGGCGTGGGGCGCTGGCTGCTGGGCGAGCGGCGTACTGGCTGGCGCGTGCAGTTGGTACCTTGGGCGGGCATGCTGATCGGCGCGGTATTGGGGGCGATGCTGGAGGCCCGGTTCGGGGTCAAGGCGATGCTTTTTAGCGCCGGGCTTGCGGCAGTGTTGGGGCTGATTTCGCTGAAAATCCCGCGCCGCTGGCAACGTGATTACATGCCGCGATAACCCTCATTTGTTGCCCGATCTAACCCATATGGTCGATACGTGCGCGCTGACCCGCGCGTTAAGCTGGCGCATCCATACCCATCGAGGGAGACGCAATGAAGGTGCTGGCTTGTATCAAACGTGTGGTCGATTACAACGTCAAAGTGCGGGTCAAAGCCGACCACTCCGGCGTTGATCTGGCCAACGTCAAAATGTCGATGAACCCCTTCTGCGAAATCGCCGTGGAAGAGGCTGTGCGCCTGAAAGAGAAGGGAATTGCGACTGAAATTGTCGTGGTCTGCGTCGGCCCGAGCACCGCTCAAGAGCAACTGCGCACCGCGCTGGCGTTGGGGGCCGATCGCGCCATTCTCGTCGAATCCGCTGAAGATCTGACTGCGCTGGCCGTGGCCAAGCTGCTCAAGGCTGTGGTTGACAGGGAGCAGCCTCAGTTGATGATCCTGGGCAAACAGGCCATCGACAGCGACAACAACCAGACCGGGCAAATGCTGGCGGCATTGAGCGGTTATGCGCAGGGTACTTTTGCTTCGAACATTGAAGTCAGCGGTGAGAAAGTGGTGGTGACCCGTGAAATCGACAGTGGTGCGCAAACTGTTTCGCTGAACCTACCGGCGATCATCACCACCGACCTGCGTTTGAACGAGCCGCGTTATGCGTCTTTGCCAAACATCATGAAAGCCAAGAAGAAACCGCTTGAAGTACTGACGCCAGACGCGCTGGGCGTATCGACGGCTTCGACTAATAAAACCTTGAAAGTTGAAGCACCGGCTGCTCGCAGCGCGGGGATCAAGGTCAAGTCGGTGGCTGAATTGGTCGAGAAACTGAAAAATGAAGCGAAGGTGATCTGAGCATGACAGTCCTCGTAATTGCAGAACATGACGGTGCCGCCATTGCGTCGGCAACCCTGAACACGCTGGCCGCTGCTGCCAAAATCGGTGGCGATGTGCACCTGCTGGTTGCGGGTCAGGGCCTTGATGGTGTCGCAGACGCTGCCGCAAAAATCGCTGGTGTGGCTAAAGTCCTAGTGGCCGACAACGCCGCTTACGCGCATCAACTGCCAGAAAACGTTGCTCCGCTGGTCGCTGCTCTTGGTCAAGAAGCGGGGGGTAAAGGCTACAGCCATGTCCTGGCTGCCGCGACCTCCAACGGCAAAAACATCCTGCCGCGCGTTGCTGCCCAACTGGACGTTGATCAGATTTCCGAAATCATCTCGGTCGTCAGCGCTGACACCTTCACCCGCCCGATCTACGCTGGCAACGCCATTGCGACCGTGCAGTCGAGTGCGCCGGTCAAAGTGATAACCGTGCGTGCCACCGGTTTCGACCCGGTTTCAGCTGTTGGCGGGGCGGCTTCGATTGAAGCGGTCGCAGCGGTTCACGATGCAGGCACTTCGTCGTTCGTCAGCGAAGCGCTGGCCAAGCTGGATCGCCCTGAACTGACTGCGGCCAAAATCGTCGTGTCTGGCGGTCGCGGGATGCAGAACGGTGAGAACTTCAAATATCTGTACGCACTGGCTGACAAGCTGGGCGCCGGGGTGGGTGCATCGCGCGCAGCGGTCGACGCGGGCTTTGTGCCGAACGACATGCAAGTTGGCCAGACTGGCAAAATCGTTGCGCCACAGCTGTACATCGCAGTCGGTATCTCAGGCGCGATCCAGCACCTGGCTGGCATGAAAGATTCGAAAGTGATCGTCGCAATCAACAAGGATGAAGAAGCGCCCATCTTTCAAGTGGCTGATTATGGCTTGGTGGCGGATCTGTTTGAGGCGGTGCCTGAGCTGGAAAGGGCGGTCTGATGAGGACGGGACAGACGTGATAAAAAAGCCCCGGAGGTCATCCAGGGCTTTCATATCGGGCGGGGGGTTATCAGCTGTAGCTGTTAACTTTGACCAGGGACGGCTCGGTTTGCGCCTTTTCCCATGTCAGGGTCAGTGTTTGTAGCACTCGCGCCATGAAGTCTTTATCGGCGGCGGCCTTCTTGCCCACGTAGCCTTGGCCACGACGGTACATCTTGAGATGAGCTCGCATTTGTGGGCGCTCTTTCTCGAATTGGGTCTCTTCCTTGCAAGCAACCACCGGTTCAATGCGTACATCACCGGCCTCACTGATCCACAGGATGTGGTCGTTCAGCGAGTCTTTCTGGGCAGCGAACAGTCGAGCCAGCTCGTTAACAGTCGGTTGATTATTCAGGTTCATAGCTAACTCCTTGACCACTCGTTGATCTGTCTAATTGATTCGCGCAACTGCTTATGCAGCGCTACGTAGTGTCCATCTAAAGAAGATCCGGTCTTGAGTCCTTCATATGTAGTAGTGAAATAAAACACTACAACATACTGCGTAAAGCGAGGGAGGCAACGTGAACCAGGATGCTTGGGTGACATGACACATCAACCACAAGCCTCTTGAAGACGTTTCGCCAGCTCCTTGCGCCCTTTGCGTGGACGATCAAGCCAGGTCCGCTTCATCAATTCTGCCTTGTGGGCAGTACCTATCCCGGAACAGCTCGACAGCTCGTCGAGCATGCTTGCAACAACCCTTTCCAGCGCTTCCGGTGGGGAAGACGTCTGCATAATGCGTTGGGAAAATCGTGTCGTCAACAAATATGTAGTGTTTATTTTTAAGCACTACATATGTGACTGATGGGTCGGTTTTCAGCATGCCGGTCATCCTCGGCAAGACGCTGCAACGGCTGCCGCAGGCCGTGGGAGCCTGGCTTGCCAGCGATTGCATCTGCGCGGTCTAACAGTAAAAAACGCGTCGCCTGCATCGCTGGCAAGCCAGGCTCCCGCAGGTTCTACGGGCGCGCCAGATCAGGCCTCGGTCATTGGCTAAAACAGTCAACCAGCTTGAGCGGTTTGACCATTGTTGCAGAGCCCTCGCAAGGCGATTATCAGCAGGACTGTTCACGGTTCCCACTCCTAACAATAAAGACCGAGGGATTCTGCTGATGCGCGACTATCAGGCAGCAATGAATGACTTTGACTACCAACGGACGGTAGGCAGTGCACTGAACGGCCATTTGGCAGCACTCAATGCCTGTGTTGAGTGTTGCGACCGGCATGCTTTGCCGGGGCATATTGCGTTGTTTTGGGAGGGGCGCGACGCCAGCAGTGCGGCGTACACCTTCACTCAGTTGCAGGACCATGCCGCACGCTTTGCCAATTTCTTGCTGGCTCAAGGGGTAAAGCCAGGCGACAAGGTAGCGGGTTTGCTACCGCGTACTGTCGAGTTGCTGGTCGTCGTGTTTGCCACTTGGCGTATTGGTGCTATCTACCAACCTTTATTCACTGCATTCGGCCCTAAAGCCATCGAGCATCGCCTCAATGCTTCGGGTGCTGCGTTAGTGGTCACCGATGCAGTGAATCGCCCCAAACTCAATGAGGTCAATGACTGCCCGGCCATCGTCACAGTGGCGGGCGCTAAAGGCCAGGGCCTGGTGCGCGGCGATTTCAGTTTTTGGGCAGAACTGGACAATTACCCGGCGGTCTGTGAACCCGTGATGTTGAGCGGTGAAGACCCGTTTCTGATGATGTTTACGTCGGGCACCACGGGGCCGGCCAAACCGCTGCTGGTGCCGCTCAAGGCGATTGTCGCGTTCCAGAGTTACACCCGCGATGCAGTGGATTTGCGCCCTGAGGATTCCTTCTGGAACTTGGCCGATCCGGGCTGGGCTTACGGGATTTATTTCGGGATTACCGGACCGTTGTCGATGGGCCATCCGATCACGCTATACGATGGCCCGTTCACAGTTGAAAGCACCTGCCGGGTGATCAAAAAGTACGGCATTACCAATCTCACGGGCTCTCCGACGGCCTATCGCATGTTGATTGCGGCCGGGGAGGCCTTTTCCAGCAAAATCAAAGGTCAGTTGCGGGCCGTCAGCAGTGCGGGTGAACCGCTCAATCCCGAAGTGATTCGCTGGTTCGCTGATGAACTCGACGTCACCATTCACGATCACTACGGGCAAACCGAAGTCGGCATGGTGCTATGCAACCACCACGGTTTAGACCACCCCGTGCATATGGGGGCCGCAGGCTTTGCTTCGCCAGGGCATCGCATTGTCGTGCTGGATGATCACCATCAAGAACTGCCGGTGGGGCAGCCGGGGATTTTAGCGGTCGACCGCAGTCAATCACCCATGTGCTGGTTTGGCGGTTATGAGGGCTTTAAGACCAAGGCATTTGTTGGTAATTACTACTTGAGCGGCGACACCGTGGAGTTGAACCCGGACGGCAGCATCAGTTTTGTCGGCCGCAGCGATGACGTGATCACGACGTCGGGCTACCGGGTCGGCCCTTTCGATGTCGAAAGCGCACTGATTGAACACCCAGCAGTGGTTGAAGCGGCAGTGGTGGGCAAGCCTTGCCCAGAGCGTACAGAGGTGGTTAAAGCGTTTGTGGTGCTGAGCCCGCAGTACCTGGGCGATGCGCAATTGGCCGAAACCTTGCGCTTGCATGTGCGCCAGCGACTCGCCGCGCATGCCTACCCTCGTGAAATCGAATTTGTCAGCGAGTTGCCGAAGACCCCAAGCGGCAAGTTGCAGCGCTTTATTTTGCGCAACCAAGAAATCGCCAAGGCTGAACTGGCTCAAAACGCCAAGGTTACAGCCTGATCTTTTATTAGCCAGGAATGCTCATGCAAATCGAAAACAAGGTTTTTATCGTCACCGGTGGTGCATCAGGTTTGGGCGCCGCCACGGCTGAGATGCTGGTAAAGGCGGGCGCCAAAGTGATGCTGGTTGACCTGAACGCAGATGCCGTCGCGGCACAAGCGGCCAAATTGGGGGCCAAGAGTGCGGTGGCTGACATCAGTCAGGCGGATGCCGCGCAGGCCGCAGTGGATGCCACCGTCGCGGCGTTCGGCACCGTCAATGGTTTGGTCAATTGCGCGGGGATCGTACGCGGTGAAAAGATCCTCGGCAAAAACGGGCCACATGCGCTGGAGAGCTTCAGCCAGGTGATCAACGTCAACCTGATTGGCAGCTTCAACATGCTGCGCCTGGCCTCAGCGGCGATTGCCGAAAGCGCTGCCGATGCTGACGGCGAACGCGGGGTGATCATCAACACGGCGTCGGTAGCCGCCTTCGATGGTCAGATAGGGCAAGCCGCGTATGCAGCCTCCAAAGGCGCGATTGCTAGCCTGACCTTGCCCGCTGCACGTGAACTGGCGCGCTTCGGGATTCGGGTGATGACCATCGCCCCCGGCATTTTTGAAACACCGATGATGGCTGGCATGACCCCTGAAGTGCGCGATTCACTGGCTGCCGGGGTGCCGTTTCCAGCGCGCTTGGGCAAACCTGCCGAGTACGCTTCGCTGGTGCGGCACATCATCGAAAACAGCATGCTCAATGGTGAGGTGATCCGTCTCGACGGCGCCTTGCGCATGGCCGCGAAATAAGAGGTGTGACATGACCATTGCTAATGATCCGGTTGTTATCGTCAGCGCTGCACGCACGCCCATGGGCGGTTTTCAGGGCGATTTCAAAGGCCTGACGGCCCCGCAGTTGGGGGCTGCAGCCATTAGCGCTGCCGTTGAGCGAGCCGGTATTGCGGCGAACGGTGTGGATGAAGTGCTGTTTGGTTGCGTGTTGTCTGCCGGGCTTGGCCAGGCCCCGGCGCGTCAAGCGGCTTTAGGTGCCGGGCTGGACAAGGGCACGCGTTGCACCACGCTGAACAAAATGTGCGGCTCGGGGATGCAAGCAACGATTCTGGCCCACGATCAACTGCTCGCTGGCAGCGTTGATGTGATGGTGGCGGGCGGCATGGAGAGCATGTCCAACGCGCCGTACTTACTCGACCGGGCGCGAAGCGGCTACCGGATGGGCCATGGCCGGGTGCTGGATCACATGTTCCTTGATGGCCTGGAGGACGCTTACGACAGTGGGCGCTTGATGGGCACCTTCGCCGAAGATTGCGCGCAGGCTCACGGCTTTACCCGCGAAGCGCAGGATGGATTTGCTGTGGCCTCGCTGACCCGTGCACAACAGGCGATCAAGGCCGGCAGTTTCAGCGCCGAGATCGTACCGGTGCAGATCACCGTCGGCAAAGAACAGCGTTTGATCAGTGATGACGAGCAGCCACCCAAAGCCAATCTGGCAAAAATACCGACCCTGAAACCGGCCTTCCGTGACGGCGGGACCGTGACCGCAGCCAACTCCAGTTCGATTTCGGATGGCGCGGCGGCACTGGTGTTGATGCGTCGTTCCGAGGCGTACAAACGCGGGCTTAAACCGTTGGCGGTGATCCACGGGCATGCGGCGTTTGCCGATGAGCCGGGGTTGTTCCCGACTGCGCCAATCGGGGCGATCAAACGGTTGATGAGCAAGACCGGCTGGGACCTGGCTGAGGTTGATTTGTTTGAGATCAACGAAGCGTTCTCCGTGGTGACACTGGTGACCATGAGCGAGCTGGATATTGCGCATGACAAGGTCAATGTCTACGGCGGGGCTTGTGCGTTAGGTCACCCGATTGGTGCTTCGGGCGCGCGGATTCTGGTCACCCTGTTGTCAGCCCTGCGCCAGCACAACCTCAAACACGGTGTTGCAGCCATCTGCATTGGCGGCGGTGAAGCCACGGCGATTGCCGTGGAATGTCTGTATTAAGGATTTTTATGCTTCCCACATCCGAACAACTACAAATCCGTGAAGCGGCCCGTCAGTTTGCGCAAGAGCGTTTAAAGCCCTTTGCGGCTGAGTGGGACAAGCAGCATCGCTTTCCGCGCGAGGCCATCAGCGAGATGGCCGAACTGGGCTTTTTTGGCATGTTGGTGCCGGAAGAGTGGGGCGGTTGCGACACGGGTTATCAAGCGTACGCGATGGCCCTGGAAGAAATCGCCGCTGGTGACGGTGCCTGCTCCACGATCATGAGCGTGCACAACTCGGTGGGCTGCGTGCCGATTCTCAAGTACGGCAGCGATGAGCAAAAGCGCGCGTTTTTGACGCCGTTGGCCAGCGGCGCGATGTTGGGCGCGTTTGCCTTGACTGAGCCGCAAGCCGGTTCTGACGCCAGCGACCTGAAAACCCGTGCTCGACGCGAAGGCGACTATTACGTGCTCAATGGGTGCAAACAGTTCATCACCTCTGGGCAAAACGCCGGGGTGGTGATTGTGTTTGCGGTGACCGATCCGGCAGCAGGAAAGCGAGGGATTACGGCGTTTATTGTGCCCACCGATTCGCCGGGCTACAGCGTGGCTCGAGTGGAGGACAAGCTGGGGCAACACGCCTCGGACACCTGCCAGATTCTGTTCCACGATCTTAAAGTGCCCGTGGCCAATCGCTTGGGTGAAGAAGGGCAAGGCTACAAAATCGCCCTGAGCAACCTGGAAGGCGGGCGCATTGGTATTGCTTCACAAGCGGTGGGCATGGCCCGCGCTGCGTTTGAGGCGGCTCGTGATTACGCGCGTGAGCGCGTGACCTTCGGTCAGCCGCTGGTTGAACATCAGGCGGTGGCGTTTCGTTTGGCGGACATGTCGACTGAAATCGCCGTGGCCCGGCAAATGGTCCAATACGCCGCGGCGTTGCGTGACAGCGGGCAGTCGGCGTTGGTCGAGGCCTCACAGGCCAAGCTGTTTGCCTCGGAAATGGCCGAGCGGGTTTGTTCCAAAGCGTTGCAAACCCTGGGCGGTTATGGCTATTTGAGCGACTTCCCGCTGGAGCGAATCTATCGCGATGTGCGGGTGTGTCAGATCTATGAAGGCACCAGCGATATTCAGCGCATGGTCATTTCGCGCAATCTTTGAATTGAGGACGTTATCGATGAGCTACGAAACCATTTTGTTGGACATTCATGGGCAAGTGGGCCTGATTACACTGAACCGGCCGCAGGCGCTGAATGCCTTGAATGCGCAGTTGGTGAGCGAAGTGAATCACGCGCTGGACGCCCTGGAGTCCGATAACTCGATTGGCTGTATCGTCATCACGGGCTCGAAAAAGGCCTTTGCTGCCGGGGCTGATATCAAGGAAATGGCGGAGCTGACCTACCCGCAGATTTACCTGGAAGACCTGTTTTCGGACAGCGATCGGGTATCGACCCGACGCAAACCGATTATTGCTGCGGTTGCCGGTTTTGCCTTGGGCGGCGGCTGTGAGTTGGCGATGATGTGTGACTTTATTCTGGCCGGTGACAACGCTAAATTCGGCCAGCCTGAAATCAATCTGGGCGTGCTGCCGGGTATGGGCGGCACCCAGCGCCTGACCCGTGCCGTGGGCAAGGCCAAGGCCATGGAAATGTGCTTGAGCGGGCGCTTGATGGATGCCGTCGAGGCTGAGCGTTCGGGACTGGTTGCGCGTGTGATTCCAGTGGATGAGTTGCTGGAAGAAGCGCTGAAAGTGGCAGCAACCATTGCCAAAAAATCCTTGCCGGTGCTGATGCTGACCAAAGAAAGCGTGAACCGCGCGTTTGAAGTCAGCTTGTCAGAAGGCGTGCGCTTTGAGCGTCGAGTGTTTCACTCGCTGTTTGCGACCCATGATCAGAAAGAAGGCATGGCGGCCTTTGTGGGCAAGCGTGAGGCGCAGTTCAAGAATAATTGATCGGGGTAAAGCGCCCTCATCCCAACTGGCATCAGGAGGGAGAGGGGGCTCGCAAGGGGCGGCGGTTAGCCGATACGGATGATCGGCTTGAGGGTCAGGCCTTTTTCGCTGTCTTCAGCGGCCTGGTTAATGTCTTCAAAGCTGTAGAACTTGACCAGTTTGTCGAACGGGAAACGCCCTTGCAGGTACAGGGTGATCAGCTCAGGAATGAACTGATGCGGGTTGCTGTCGCCCTCGACGATGCCCAGGATGGTTTTGCCGCCCAGCAACAAGTCGTTCACGTCAAACTGCGCCGTGGTGCCTAACGCTGGAGCGCCGACCACGCCCAGCACGCCGCGGCTGCCCAGCGCATCCACGGCCTGGCGCAGCACTTGCGGGCGCCCGGTGGATTCCAGGGCAAAGTTGACGCCCCCGCCGGTTATCGCGCGTATGGTGTCTACCGGGTCCACTTCCAGGCTGTTGACCACATGCGTGGCCCCCAGCTCCAAGGCCAATGCCAGCCGCGACGGCACCACATCCACCGCGATGATGGTGGTTGCGCCTGCTACCCGTGCCGCCAGTACCGCACTCAAACCCACCGCGCCGCCGCCAAAGGCACAGAAACTGCTGCCCGGTTTAACGCGCAATGAGTTGATGACCGCCCCGGCGCCGGTCTGGATGCCGCACCCCAACGGCCCGAGCAGTTCCAGTGGCGCGTCCTTGCTGACCTTGACCACATTGTTTTCGCGGCCCAGGGCCAGGGTGGCAAACGAGGATTGCGCAAAGAAGTGCGCGCTCAGGCGGCTGCCGTGGTCGTCTTCAAGGGCGCTGTTGCCTTGCGGGTCGGCGCCGCTGAAGTTACGCCCGAAGAACTCAGTGCAATAAGCGCTGTGGCCACCGGCACACGAGGCGCACTGGCCGCAGGAGCCGTAACTCATCACCACATGGTCGCCCACCGCGAGGCGCTTGACCAACGGGCCAACCGCTTCGACGATGCCCGCACCTTCATGGCCCAGCACCGCAGGCAGCGGCACCGGGTACAGCTGGTCCCGCACGACCATGTCGGTATGGCACATGCCTGTCGCGACGATTCGGACCAGCACTTCGTCGCCTATGGGCTCGCGAAGACGGGCCGACTCCAGGGTAAACGGTGCGCCTTTGCCTCGGGTGACAGCAGCTGTGATGGGACGATAGAGAGCGGTAGTCATTGTTATTGTTCTCCCAACGTTAAAGCGGGTAGGCGGGCGCGTCGCCCTTCAAGGTGAGCCATTGCCACTGAGTGAATTCTTCAATGTTGGCTGGCCCGCCAATGCTGGTGCCATTGCCCGAGGCGCCGACGCCGCCGAACGGATTGATGACTTCATCGTTCACGGTCTGGTCGTTGATGTGCAGCAAGCCGACGCGCAGTTGCTCGCCAAGTTTGAGTGCGCGGCCCACGTCTTTGGACAGCACGGCGGCTGACAGGCCGTAATCGGTGTCATTGGCCAATTCGATGGCCTGCTCGTCGGTGTCGAACGGAATGACCACCGCCACCGGGCCGAAGATTTCTTCGTGGAACACCGGGTTGTCGCGGGTCACGCCGCTGAGCACAGTCGCTTCAAAGAACAGGTCTTGATAATTGCCGCCGACTTCCAGTTTGGCCCCAGCCTGTTGGGCGGCTTGCACCGACTGATAGACATGGTCACGTTGATGCGCGTTGATCAGCGGCCCAAGGTGTACGTGTTCGGTCGCGGGGTTACCCACCGTCAGGGTTTTGGCTTTGGCGACCAGGCGCTGCACAAACTGCTCATAAATACCGCGCTGCACCAGCAAGCGGCCAGTGGCCATGCAAATTTGCCCCTGATGCAAGTAAACGCCCCAGGTGGCGTTGGCCAGGGCCAGATCGATGTCCGCGTCATCCAGCACAATCAGCGAGTTTTTACCGCCCAGTTCCAGCGAGACTTTCTTCAAGTGTTTGCCGGCAGCTTCACCGACTTTGCGCCCGGCGCCGGTAGAACCGGTGAACTGGATCATCGCCACATTCGGGTCGCTGGTCAGGGCCGCGCCCGCTTGTGCGCCGCCTGGCAGTACATGCAGCAAACCCGCGGGCAGACCCGCCAATTCAAAGATCCGGGCAATCACAAAACCGCCACACACCGCTGTCCGCGGGTCAGGCTTGAGGACCACGCCATTGCCTGTCGCCAACGCTGGCGCCACGGCGCGAATCGCCAGGTACAGCGGGAAGTTGAAGGGCGAGATCACCCCGATGACCCCCAGCGGGCGACGACGTGCCAGGCTCAGGCGGCCGTGGGTGGAGGGCAGCACTTCGCCCTGACTGCGCGAGGGCAGGCCTGCGCTTTCATGCAGCGCCTTGATACTGACCCTGGCTTCCGCTGTGGCCTTGGCACGTGTCGAGCCACTTTCGCGCACCAGCCATTCAACGATGCTCTCAACATGTTGCTCGGCAATCTGTGCGGCTTTGCGCAACACCTCGGCGCGCTCATCGTAGGGTTTGGCAAACCAGTCGCGTTGTGCGGCGCTGGCGGCCTTGGCTGAAGCCGTCACAGTGGCCGCGTCGGCGTTGCCCACGGCGCCAAGGCGTTCGCCGGTCGCGGGCTCGATCACATCGGTGGCCGGCAGCGGGCCAGACACCCAAGCGCCGGTGAACAGGTGGGTGTTCCAGCGTTCGAGAGGCAGAAAATCGGCAGTAGATATTGTTGCAGGCATGGTGGAACTTCCTGGGGAAATGTCCGGCTGGAGTGTGCAAGCCTGTCTATGCAGAGGGGCAAACCCCATGAACATGCAGGCACTCTGATGATTTTTTAGCTGATACAGAGTAGGACGCGACGAGCAGGACAACAAAGGCAGTTGATCGGTAATCGCACAGATTTGAAGATTTAGCGGCGTCCGCAAATAGTGTTCGATTATCGGGCACCGTCCATCTGCCCAATTGATATGCCGCAAGGCAGGTGGGTACTCTGGCTGACGTGACACCCACAATAATTAAAAAAGCTTGAGACCCTGCCGATGGATAGCCGCCTGTTGAGTGAGCGCAGTAGCGTGTTTCGGCACGCCGATCCACATGCCGTCTCCGATTATGTGAACCTGCATGTCGGGCAACACTGTATCGGCCTGTCGCGGACCACTCGACCGCAGGCCAGCCTCAATCACCGCAAGTTCGCCGAGCTTGATCTGTGTCGCATCAGCTACGGAGGCAGCGTGCGCGTGACCTCGCCAGCGCTGGAAAACATCTTTCACCTGCAAGTGCTGCTGCGTGGCAATTGCCTGTGGCGCGGACCTACGCGCGAACACCATCTGGTGCCGGGCGAGCTGCTGCTGATCAACCCGGATGACCCGGTCGACCTGACGTATTCCGAAGATTGCGAAAAATTCATCCTCAAACTGCCGATCAGCGTGCTTGAGTCGGTGTGCGATGAGCAACGCTGGAAACGCCCGGCCAGTGGCGTGCGTTTTTTGCGCAATCACTATCAACTGGACGAGCTGGAAGGGTTTCTCGGCTTGCTCGGGATGGTCTGCCAGGAGTCAGAAGCCAGTGAGCCGTTGCTGCGGGTGCAGGAGCACTACACGCAGATCGTCGGCAGCAAATTGCTGACGCTGATGCACACCAATATCAGCCGCGAAAACCTGGCCGCGGGGGGTGCCAACCTTGAACGCATCCTCGATTACATCGAGCGCAACCTGAAACAGGAATTGAGTGCCGAGCACTTGTCGACGCAGGCCTGCATGAGCCAGCGTTCGTTGTACGTGCTGTTCGAGCGCGAATTGGGTGTGACGCCATTGCAGCACATTCGCCAGCGCAAATTGGCGCGCATCCACGCTTGTCTGAGCGACCCGAGTTGCACCGTGCGCAGCCTGACCGAGCTGGCACTGGATTACGGCTTTTTGCATTTGGGCCGGTTCTCTGACAGCTATCGCCAGCAATATGGCGAACTCCCTTCCAGCACCCTCAAGCGCCGACACTAAACCCGCACAGCCTTTAGACATGGGGCGCACTTCAGAAACCTGTGGGAGCGGGCTTGCCCGCGAAGGTATCGACGCGATTTGACAGAAAAACCGCATCGCTTGTATCGCTGGCAAGCCAGGCTCCCACAGGTTTCGCAGCAGCCGTTGCCGCAGCAATGGGTGATTGCAGTAATCGGATAGCGATCTGCAGCAAACGGATAGTGCCCCGCCCCTCGATTCCCTACCTTGACCTGGCCTGAATAATAACAACGGAGGCCCTGGCCATGTCCCTGGGAATCGACTACTTGAATGCCATGCTTGAGGAAGACAAGGAGCAGGGCGTCCACCGCTGCAAGCGGGAGATGTTCACTGATCCACGGCTTTTTGAACTGGAAATGACGCATATTTTCGAGGGCAACTGGATTTATCTCGCTCACGAAAGCCAACTTCCCAATGTGAATGATTTTCTGACCACCACCATGGGCCGCCAGCCGATTTTTATCGCGCGTAACAAGGCCGGTGAGTTGAATGCATTCCTGAATGCTTGCAGCCATCGTGGCGCCATGCTGTGCCGTCACAAAACCGGCAACCGTGCCAGCTACACCTGCCCGTTCCACGGCTGGACTTTCAATAACAGCGGCAAATTGCTAAAGGTCAAGGACCCGAGCGAAGCCGGTTATCCCGCGGGCTTTAACTGCGAAGGGTCCCACGATCTGACCAAGGTCGCGCGTTTCGAGTCCTATCGCGGCTTTCTGTTTGGCAGCCTCAACCCCGACGTCAGCACGCTGGCCGAGCACTTGGGGGAGTCAGCCAAAATCATCGACATGATCGTCGACCAGTCCGCCGATGGCCTGGAAGTATTACGCGGCTCCAGCTCGTACATCTACGAAGGCAACTGGAAACTCACCGCCGAAAACGGCGCCGACGGTTATCACGTGAGCTCCGTGCACTGGAACTACGCCGCCACCCAGAACCAGCGCACCCTGCGCGAGGCCGGTGGTGAAATCAAAACCATGAGCGCCGGTAGCTGGGCCAAAAGTGGCGGCGGTTTCTACTCGTTCGACAATGGTCACTTGCTGCTCTGGACCCGCTGGGCCAACCCGCAAGACCGTCCGGCCTATGAGCGCCGCGATGAACTGGCCCGCGATTTCGGCCAGGCCCGGGCCGACTGGATGATCGAGAATTCGCGCAACCTGTGCCTGTACCCGAACGTGTACCTGATGGACCAGTTCAGTTCGCAAATCCGCATCGCCCGACCGATCTCGGTCAATAAAACCGAAATCACCATTTACTGCATCGCCCCAAAAGGTGAGAGCCGCGAGGCGCGCACCCAGCGGATTCGTCAGTACGAAGACTTCTTCAATGTCAGCGGCATGGCCACCCCGGATGATCTTGAAGAGTTTCGCTCCTGCCAGACCGGCTATGGCGCCGGGCGCGGCTGGAATGACATGTCGCGCGGGGCAACGCACTGGGTTGAGGGCGCCGATGCGGCGGCCAAAGAAATCGACCTCACACCGCTGCTGTCCGGGGTGCGTACCGAAGACGAAGGGTTGTTCGTGCTGCAACACAAATACTGGCAGGAGACCCTGCTCAAGGCTGTCGCCAGCGAGCCGACGCTGATTCCAGTGGAGGCCGTGTGATGAGCACTACCTACGACACCGTGCGTGATTTTCTGTACCGCGAAGCGCGCTACCTGGATGACTCGCAATGGGACCTGTGGCTGGAGCTGTACGCCGCCGACGCCAGTTTCTGGATGCCCTCCTGGGATGACAGTGACGCGCTGACCGAGGACCCGCACAGCGAAATTTCGCTGATCTGGTACGGCAACCGTGGCGGCCTCGAAGACCGTGTGTTCCGGATTAAAACCGAGCGTTCCAGCGCGACTCTGCCGGACACCCGCACCTCGCACAATCTGAGCAACATCGAGATCGTCGAAGAGCGCGACGGGCAATGCCGGGTGCGTTTCAACTGGCACACCCTGAGCTTTCGCTACAAGACCACCGACAGCTACTTCGGTACCAGCTTCTACACCCTTGACCTGCGCGGCTCACAGCCGTTGATCACGGCCAAGAAAGTGGTGCTCAAGAACGACTACGTGCGTCAGGTCATCGACATCTACCACATCTGATTAACCGGGTGCCGAGTGGCAGCGGGTGCCTGTGGGCGCCTTCGGCCCGGCACTGTGCGGGAGACATACCATGAGCTTTCAGATTGCGCTCAACTTTGAAGACGGGGTCACCCGTTTTATCGAGGCCAACGGCCAGGAAACCGTCGCCGACGCGGCGTATCGCCAGGGCATCAATATTCCGCTGGACTGCCGCGATGGCGCCTGCGGCACCTGCAAATGCTTCGCTGAAGCGGGTCGTTACGACCTGGGCGATGAGTTTATCGAAGACGCCTTGAGCACTGAGGAAGTCCAGCAGGGCTACGTGCTGACATGCCAGATGCGCGCCGAAAGTGACTGCGTGCTGCGGGTGCCAGCCTCTTCGACGGTCTGCAAGACCCAGCAGTCCAGTTTCGAGGCCGTGATCAGCAACCTGCGCCAACTGTCCGAGAGCACCATCGCGTTATCGATCAAGGGCGACTCGCTCAGCCGCCTGGCGTTTCTGCCGGGCCAGTACGTCAACCTGCAGGTGCCCGGCAGCGCGCAAACACGCGCGTATTCCTTCAGCACCCTGCAAAAGGACGGCGAGGTCAGCTTTTTGATTCGCAACGTGCCGGGCGGGCTGATGAGCAGCTTTTTAACCGGCCTGGCCAAGGCCGGTGACAGCATGACCTTGGCCGGGCCGCTGGGCAGTTTTTACCTGCGCCAGATCCAGCGCCCGTTGCTGTTGCTGGCAGGCGGAACAGGGTTGGCACCGTTTACCGCAATGCTCGAAAAAATCGCCGAGCAGGGCAGCCCGCACCCGGTGCACCTGATCTACGGCGTGACCAACGATTTTGATCTGGTCGAGCTGGACCGCCTGCAAGCCCTGAGCGAACTGATCCCCACGTTCAGCTTCAGCGCTTGCGTGGCCAACCCGCAAAGCCTGCACCCACTCAAGGGGTACGTGACCCAGCACATCGAGCCGCGCCATTTGAACCAGGGCGATGTCGACGTGTACCTGTGCGGCCCGCCGCCGATGGTCGAGGCGGTCAGTCAGTACATCCGCGAGCAGGGCATTACCCCGGTCAATTTCTATTACGAGAAGTTCGCAGCCGCTGCGGCGTGATCTTTTTAAATCGAGGTAGCCATGAACAACCGATTCGACAACAAAGTCGCGCTGGTGACAGGCGCTGCGCAAGGAATAGGCCGCCGTGTGTGCGAACGTCTGCTGGCCGAGGGTGCGCAGGTGATCGCGGTCGATCGCTCCGAGCTGGTTCACGAACTGCAAGGCCCTGGTGTGCTGACGTTGACCGCCGATCTTGAACAGTACCCGGACTGCGCACGGGTGATGGCACAGGGCGTACAGGCCTTTGGCCGTCTGGACGTGTTGGTCAACAACGTCGGCGGCACGATCTGGGCCAAACCATTTGAGCACTATCAAGTGGACGAGATCGAAGCAGAAGTCCGGCGCTCGCTGTTTCCGACGCTGTGGTGTTGCCACGCAGCATTGCCGTACATGCTCAAACAGGGCAGCGGAGCGATTGTGAATATTTCTTCAATCGCTACCCGAAGTGTCAACCGCGTACCTTACGGGGCTGCCAAAGGTGGGGTGAATGCCTTGACCGCCTGCCTCGCCTTCGAAAATGCCGAGCGCGGTATTCGGGTTAACGCCACCGCACCGGGAGGCACCGAAGCGCCGCCACGGCGCATCCCGCGTAACGCTGGCGAACAGAGTTCGGAAGAAAAAACCTGGTATCAGCAAATCGTCGATCAGACCCTCGACAGCAGCCTGCTGAAACGCTACGCGAGCGTTGACGAACAGGTCGGCGCGATCCTGTTTCTGGCCAGTGACGAGGCGTCCTATATCACCGGCGTGACATTGCCGGTGGGTGGCGGCGACCTCGGCTGATACCTATTCATCTGACTGGAGAACCTGAATGAGCCAAGCCCTGATTGAAAGCCTGACGACGATCATCGTCGACCTGCCGACCATTCGCCCGCACAAGCTGGCGATGCACACGATGCAAAAACAAACCCTGGTTATCGTGCGCCTGCGCTGCAGTGATGGCATTGAAGGCATCGGCGAAGCCACCACCATTGGCGGCCTGGCCTATGGATATGAGAGCCCTGAAAGCATCAAGGCCAATATCGACGCGCACCTGGCCCCGGTGCTGGTGGGTCTGGCCGCTGGCAACCTCAACGCGGCCATGCAGACCCTGGACAAAACAGCTAAGGGCAACACCTTCGCCAAGTCCGGAATCGAAAGCGCGCTGCTCGATGCACACGGTAAACGCCTGGGCTTGCCGGTCAGCGAATTGCTGGGTGGGCGGGTGCGCGACAGCCTGGAAGTGGCCTGGACGCTGGCCAGTGGCGACACCGCCCGCGACATTGCCGAAGCCGAGCAGATGCTTGATGCGCGGCGCCACCGGATCTTTAAGTTGAAGATTGGTGCCAACCCGCTGGAGCACGATCTCAAGCATGTGATCGCGATCAAAAAAGCCCTTGGTGAACGCGCGAGTGTGCGCGTCGACGTTAATCAGTATTGGGACGAGTCCCAGGCGATTCGTGGTTGCCAGGTGTTGGGTGACAACGGCATTGACCTGATCGAACAGCCGATTTCGCGGGTCAATCGTTCGGGGCAGGTGCGCCTCAACCTGCGCAGCCCGGCGCCGATCATGGCGGATGAATCGATTGAGAGTGTCGAGGATGCCTTCAGCCTGGCGGCCGAGGGTGCGGCCAGTGTGTTTGCACTCAAGATCGCCAAAAACGGCGGCCCGCGCGCCGTGCTGCGAACGGCGCACATCGCCGAAGCGGCGGGTATCGCGCTGTATGGCGGGACCATGCTCGAAGGCTCGGTCGGCACCCTGGCGTCGGCCCACGCGTTTCTCACGCTCAAGCAACTGACCTGGGGCACCGAGCTGTTCGGGCCATTGCTGTTGACCGACGACATCGTCATCGACGCCCCGGTGTACCGCGATTTTGAACTGCACATCCCGCGCACGCCGGGCCTTGGCCTGGCGCTGGACGAAGAGCGCCTGGCGCATTTTCGCCGCCCTGTGTGAGCCAGTTCCCACAGTAGGGCGCGTTTATAAAATTGTGAATGGCTCTTTAAGGAGAACCCCATGCTCTTCCACGTAAAAATGACCGTGAACCTGCCACACGACATGGACCCAGCCAAGGCCGCCCAGCTCAAGGCTGACGAGAAAGAACTGGCCCAGCGACTGCAACGCGAAGGCCAGTGGCGCCACCTGTGGCGCATTGCCGGGTACTACGCCAATTACAGCGTGTTCGACGTGGCCAGCGTCGAAGCCCTGCATGACCTGCTGCTGCAACTGCCGCTGTTCTCGTACATGCACATCGAAATTGACGGTCTGTGCCGCCACCCGTCTTCGATCCATGCCGACGACCGTTGAAGTCTGTTTGACCCTGATAAATCCGTTGCATAAAAACAATATGAGGTGAGCAACATGACCGTGAAGATCTCTCACACCGACGCGATTCAGACCTTCTTCAAAGAAGCCGCGGGCTTCGGTAACGATAATGGCAACCCGCGCCTGAAAAGCATCCTCCTGCGAGTGTTGCAAGACAGCGCCAGACTGATAGAAGACCTCGACATCAGCGAAGACGAGTTCTGGAAGGCGGTGGACTACCTCAATCGGCTGGGCGGGCGCTCGGAAGCTGGTTTGCTGGTGGCGGGGCTGGGCATCGAGCACTTCCTGGACCTGCTGCAAGACGTCAAAGACGAGCAGGTCGGGTTGACCGGCGGCACGCCACGGACCATTGAAGGCCCGCTGTATGTGGCCGGCGCGCCGATTTCTGAAGGGGAGGCGCGCATGGATGACGGCAGCGAAGACGGCGTCGGCACCGTGCTGTTTCTGGAAGGCCAGGTATTCGATGCCCACGGCAATCCGGTGCCTGGCGCCACGGTCGACTTGTGGCAGGCCAACACCAAAGGCACGTACTCGTTTTTTGATCAGAGCCAGTCGCAGTACAACCTGCGTCGCCGGATCATCACCGACGCCGACGGTCGCTACCGGGCTCGCAGTATCGTGCCATCCGGCTACGGCTGCGACCCGCAGGGCCCGACTCAGGAATGCCTAGACCAGCTCGGTCGCCATGGTCAACGCCCGGCGCACGTGCACTTCTTTATCTCGGCCCCCGGCCAGCGGCACCTGACTACCCAGATCAACCTTTCAGGTGAGAAATACCTGTGGGACGACTTCGCCTATGCCACCCGTGACGGGCTGGTGGGCGAGGTGGTGTTCCGTGAGGACGGCGCCCGTGGTGTGCCGGGTCGATATGCCGAAATGAGCTTCAACTTCCAGTTGCAGCAGGCGACAGACCCTGCCGCCGAACAGCGCAGCCATCGTCCACGGGCGCTGCAGGGCTAGGTAGCGGCAACACGGTGTTAACCCTTGAGCACGGCTTTAAGCAGTGGGTCGTTTAAATACGCCACGTTGAGCCGGGTCCAAGGGTTGATGCGCGATTGCTCGGGCGAAAAAATATGCCCCGGCGCGATCATGAAGCCTTTGGGCAATAACTGACGGGTCAACGCTTTGGCATCGTCGATATGCGCAAAACGTGCCCACAGATACAGGCTCTGTTCCGGGCGACAAAAGACCTCGGCGCCGATCTCGTCGAGCACCTGCAAACCGGTCGCGGTGGCGACTTTGAGGCGCTCTTGCAGGCGGATCAAATGGCGCAGGAAATGCCCCTCCATCAGAATCACATCCACCGTTCGCTCACAGAACTCGGATGAGCTGGTGTGCAGCAGCATCTTCAAATCCCCCAATTCATCGATGACATCCTTGCTGCCCGCAATAAAACCGACCCGCAATGCCGCAGACACTGATTTCGAAAAACTGCCCACATACAGTGAACGTTGCAGTTGATCGAGCGCCGAGACCTTGATCGCCGAGGCGGGTTTAAAGTCGGCCAGGGCGTCGTCATCGACCAGAATAAAGTTATGCCTCTGCGCCAACTGCACCAGCCGATGGGCCTTGCCGGGAGAAATGTCGGAGCCGGTCGGGTTATGGCCCACAGACTGGATAAAGAACAATTTTGGTTTGTGGACCTGCAGGTGCTGTTCCAGCACGTCCATGTCGGGCCCATCCGCCAGGCGCGGCACACACAGCATCTGTGCGCCTTGCAATTGCAGTTTGCCGAACAGCGGGTAGTAACCGGGGTCTTCAACCAGCACCGCATCGCCATGGGCAATAAAGCGTCGAATGATCAGGTCCAGTGCGTGGTTAGCGCCGTGGGTGGTGACGATTTGCCGAGGGCTGGCGGTGATCGAATAGCTCGCCAGTTTTTGCACCAGGTGCTGGCGCAGACTGGCATTGCCCAGTCGGTTGCCGTAGCGAAACAGCGTGTTGACTCCGGTGCGCATGATCTGTCGGGTGAACTTGTCGAGGCGCAAGTCCATCAGCCATTCCACTGGCGGGAAACCTTCGCCGAGCGGCGAATGCCCCGGTTCGCGAACGAACTGCTGGCGCATCAGCCAAATGGTGTCCATGGCCCGCGCATAGGGCAGGGGTTCATCCGGCTCGCTGTGGCTGGGAGCGCCCTGGCGCACGAAAAAGCCCTGCCCGTGGCGTGCTTCAACCAGCCCTTGGGACGCCAGTGCTTCGTACGCGTTGATGACCGTATTTTTGGAATGGCCAAACAGGCGCATGCACTCGCGCAGCGACGGCAAACGATCACCAACCCGATAGGTGCCGTTACCGATCTGTTCGACCAGAGACGCAGTCAGTTGCTGAGCGAGGGTCAGGCGCGCCATGGTCTGGAATCCTGAAGAAATTGAATGAGGGTACAGATTGGGTACTGTTTGTGCGAACTGTACCTTTTATGCGGGCACAGAGCGATTTAGGGTGGCGCCACAGACAACAATAATGACCACAGGATTTCGCCATGAGTATTGATTCGCGCCTTCCCATGTTTCGCAGCATGGCGCCTGCCGAGCGTCTGGGGCATTTGCAGGACCTGCTCGAACTGTCTGCCGATGACATCAGCCTGCTGGCCAATCCGGGCGCACTGGCGCTGGAAATTGCTGACGGCATGATCGAGAACGTGATTGGCACCTTCGAATTGCCATACGCAGTGGCCAGCAACTTCCAGATCAATGGCCGCGATGTGATCGTGCCGATGGTGGTTGAAGAACCTTCGGTGGTCGCGGCTGCGTCTTTTATGGCCAAACTGGCGCGCGAGGCGGGTGGTTTCCAGACCTCAAGCTCGCTGCCTCTGATGCGCGCCCAGGTGCAGATCGTAGACGTCGAAGACCCTTTCAACGCCCGTTTGAGCCTGCTGCGCCGCAAAGACGAAATCATCGAGTTGGCCAACCGCAAGGACCAACTCCTCAATTCACTGGGCGGTGGTTGCCGGGATATTGAAGTTCACACCTTTGCCCAAAGCCCGCGCGGACCCATGCTGGTGGCGCACCTGATCGTCGACGTGCGTGATGCCATGGGCGCCAACACCGTGAACACCATGGCCGAAGCGGTTGCGCCACTGATGGAAGAAATTACGGGGGGTAAAGTCCGTCTGCGCATTCTCTCCAACCTCGCGGACCTGCGCCTGGCCCGCGCGCAAATCCGCATTGCGCCCGAATTGCTGACCACCCCCACGTTTCAGGGCGAGGAGGTGATTGAAGGCATTCTCGATGCCTACAACTTTGCCGTGGTCGACCCGTACCGCGCCGCCACCCACAACAAAGGCATCATGAATGGCATCGACCCGCTGATCGTCGCCACCGGCAACGACTGGCGCGCCGTCGAGGCGGGCGCCCATGCCTATGCGTGCCGCAATGGCCATTACGGCTCGCTGACCACTTGGGAGAAGGATGGCAAGGGCAATCTGGTGGGGACGTTGGAAATGCCGATGCCGGTTGGGTTGGTCGGCGGCGCCACCAAGACCCACCCGTTGGCTCAACTGTCGCTGCGCATTCTGGGGGTCAAGACGGCTCAGGAACTGGCCGAAATTGCCGTGGCGGTCGGCCTGGCGCAAAACCTCGGCGCGCTGCGGGCGCTGTCCACCGAAGGTATCCAGCGTGGGCACATGGCCTTGCATGCGCGCAATATCGCGTTGTCGGCAGGCGCTCGGGGTGAAGAACTCAATTGGCTGGTCAAGCAGATGGTCGAAGCCCACGATGTGCGCGCGGATCACGCCGCGGCGTTGCTCAAACAAAAGCGTGGTCAGTAGCACGGCCCTGTCGGAGCGAGCAAACGCGCGCCCACAGAGAAAGCTGCATCTCTTCACGTTCATAACAATAAAAAGCAGTGGGAGAATTCTTTGAAACCTGAACTCTATGAAGTCTGGGGCGACACCGTGGATGCGCGTCATCTGCTTTACGCCATTGTGATTGGAGCCATCGTCAGCCTCAGTGCCTTTTTTACGGCGCAGCACTTCTTGCTGGAGTGGGTGGCCTCGGCGCAGATGGCACGCGCCTATGCCATGTTGATCGGCATTGTCGGCTGCCTGGTGGGCGGCACCATCAGCGCAACCCTGTTCAAACCCAAGCGCCATGTGGTCGAGCACGAGGCCGATCCGGCGTGGCGTAGTCAGGTGCTGAGTGATTTGCAAAATGAATTCGGTGATCTCGGGCGGCTCGCTGACTTGCCTCCAGAAACCATCAAAGAGCTTCGGGACATGGACCTCTACGACCTGTTCGTCGAATACGAGCAAGGTTTAGTCGATGCCAAACAAGACCTGGCCACTGCCAGTCCGCATTCGACACCCGGCCTCATGGCCAATGGAGGTCGGTCATGATTGCTTCCTTGCTGGATCAGGTGCTGATTGCGCTGGGCATGGGCATTCTGGGGGCGGTGATCTTCGCGGCCATTGGGCTGATCTCCGGCAGTGACGAAACCACGACCCTGGCCCCGCTGACCTTGCTGGTGGTTTTGCTGGGTGTGCCTGCGCCCGGCGTGCTGACGTTTTTCCTGGCGGGCGCCGTGGCCAAACACATGACTCACGCGGTGCCCACGGCCTTACTGGGTATTCCCGGCGACACGATGGCCACGCCGCTGATGCGCGAAGCCAACTTTTTGCGCAACCTGGGGGTGCCTCACATTGCCTTGCGCAAGATGATCTCCGGGGCCGTGATTGCCGCGCTGATTGCAGTGCCCATGGCGGTATTGTTTGCCGTCATGCTGGCGCCGTTCGGCGACACCATTAAACGCACGGCCCCCTGGATTTTTCTGGCAGCGGCCATTGCTATTGCCTGGTTCTCCAAAGGGCGTCTGGCTGCTGTGCTGGCATTGATCCCCTTTGTGCTGATCATCCTGGGCCTGCAAACCCTGACCGGGCAATACGGGGTCAAACTCAGCGTCAGTTACTTTTTGGGCATCGCCATCGGGCCGTTGATTGCGGCGTTGTTTGCCATGCTGGCACCGGCCGAACGCGAAAAAATGCGCCGCCGTGAAGTCCGGACGTTTTCGTTGTCGCCCGACGTGAAAAACGGCGGTGGTTTCTTCCCTAATCCGCTTAAGGTGCTGGACCGTAAGCAAAGCCTGTGGACCGCCATCACCGCGGTCATATCGAGCGCCACCTTTGTGTTCAGCCCGGTGGCCATGACCGTGATCATGGGCGAACTGGTCGGCTCGCGGGTCAAGCATGTGTACCACCGCCTGACGACGGTGATTACCGCGCGTAACGGCGTGACTGAGTCCACCTACATTGCTGAAGCGCTGATCCCGCTGATTGCCTTTGGCTTGCCACTGAGCCCGGTGGCTGCGGGCCCGGCTGCGCCCTTGTTCAACGCGCCGCCGCGCTTTAGTGTCGATGCCGCATCGGGCGAGGTGCATAACCTGCACTCGTTGCTCAACACCTGGGAGTTCTTGGGCTACGGCATGCTGGCGGTGGTAATTGCCATCTTGATCGCGTACCCCTTCACCATGAATTACGCGTACCGGGCAGCGTCTTACGTGTCGCGCAAAATCAGCCACGAAGCGGTGATCGCGACGTTTGTCGGGCTTATCCTGGTCATCGGTATCTGGGAGGGTGGCTTGCTGGGGTTGTTGGTGATTGTCACTGTCGGGCTGTTGGGCGGTTTTCTCTCACGTTTTCTGGGGTTCAACATCGGCGTGCAATTCATGGGGTACTACACAGCGGTATTGACCGTGCCCGCGTTGGTCGCGCTGTTGGGCGCCTGACCGATTGCCAACCATCACAACATTCATCGGGTATTGAGCATGCACAAGCCACTTTGCTTTTCCCTATGGTTGGCACTGAGCGCTGCGCCGGGTATCGCCCACGCGCAAGCGCCCATTCCGACCCTGAGCTATGCGCCGGGCGGTCCACAGCTGTACGCCATTCCTGCGGCGGAACGAGATTTGCCGACCGTCACCGCGCAGCTTTGGTTAAAAGTATCGGATACCCCGAGGCAGCTGGAAGGCCCCTCGTTTGATCGCGAGGGCAATCTGCTGTTTGTCGACGTCTTTGGCGGTGAGGTTCTCAAGGCTGATCCGCAGGGCAAACTCAGCGTACTGGTGCCTGAAAACACCTTGGGCTCTGCCGGGCTGGCGATTCACAAAGACGGGCGTTTGTTTGTCGCGGGCTTGGGCAACTTCAAGGACACCGGCAATGTCATGGCTTACAACGCTGACGGCTCGGGCCAGCACGTGGTCATCGACGAGAAACAGAAGTACCTGGTCGACGACCTGGTATTCGACAACAGCGGTGGTTTCTACTTCACCGACTTTAAAGGCTCCTCCACCGAACCGACCGGGGGCGTTTACTACCAGCCCGCCGGTGGTAAACCGGTGGTGACGATCTTGCCCAAGCTGGCGATTGCCAATGGCATCGCCTTGTCGCCTGATGGGAAAACCCTGTGGGTGACCGAGTTCGCCACCGGTTTGCTGCACCGCATCGAACTCAAGGATGCGACGACTATTGCGCCGTTTGGCGAAGCGGTGGTTTACCGCTTCAACGGCCCGGCGCCCGACTCGATGCGGGTTGATCAGGACGGCAACCTGTATGTCGCCCTGTACAGCCAGGGGCGGGTACTGGTGCTCAATGCCAACGCGCAACCCATCGGTCAAATCCTGATACCGGGCCGCGAAAACGGGCATTTTTTGCGTTCCACCAGCCTGGCGCTCAAGCCCGGCACCCACGAGGTGTACCTGGTGGCCAGCGACGGTGACCTGGGTGAGGGCAGCGCTATTTTTCGGGTCAAAGGCTTTGCCAATGCGCTGAAGCTGTACTCCCATCAGTAATGGCCCGGCGTTCTGACCTGCCGGTTAGACCGTTTATTTCTTTCAGGTCTTTAGATATTCCTCGATTGAATATCCATTGCATCGGTTTGGCTGTAGCAGCAGATAATTTTTAGTGTTGTGACAGGTATTTACCTGTAATAGCAGATTTAAAGGCTGTATTGCTCAGGTAAAACCAGGGTGCAGCGTCCATTTCTGCTGCTCGGCCGGCGCCTTGCGCGGGTGGCGGATGGCTCTAGAATCGAACGCAGAATTTCTACATTACTGTCGATTACGGAGTTTCGAACATGATGAACGCCATGCAAATGCCAATGAACAACGCCATGCCAATGATGCCGATGATGGGCATGCCGATGATGATGGCAACCATGACCTGCGCCATGACCGACAAGGGCATGAAGTGCACCATGAAACCTGCTGCTGGCATGGACATGGCCATGTTCAAAAACAACGCCGAAATGATGGCGATGATGATGAACTGCGGCATGCCGATGATGATGCAATGCGCCAACATGTCGATGATGTGCATGTCTGAAGACGGCATGGCGATGATGAACAGCATGTCCAACATGAACATGCCGATGATGATGCCAATGGGCATGCCGATGCCGATGATGAAGTGCGTCATGGAATGCAAAATGGAGGCCGATTGCATGACCTGCATGATGATGCCGATGCCTGGCATGAGCATGGACATGATGAACAACTGCTGCATGCTCATGATGAAAATGATGAACGACTGCGCCATGCCCATGATGATGAGCTGCAATGGCATGCCGATGATGTGCTGCACCTGCTAAGTTCTGAGTTCGTAGCAGTTGCCGAGCTTTGCGAGGCTACGTCCGAGGACGTAGTCGTCGCAAATGGGTTATCCCGATCCTTTCAGATAAACCCGGTTTTCAGGGGTTGCGATCGCTTCGCAATCGGACGCAGCCTCGCAAAGCTCGGCAGCTGCTACGAGAGCTTTAATCCAGTCTCTCCGGATAAGTGATCACCAAAAAAGCCACCGCCTCGCTGTCTGCCGGGTTTCGATAGCGGTGGGGCTGGTCGGCATAAAACAGAATCGAATCCCCGGTGGACAGTAAATAGCGCTCCTCGTTGACGCTGACTTCCATCACCCCTTGGGCCACCACCAGGTTTTCCTGGATCCCCGGCCCATGCCCCTCGGATACTTCTTCGCCCAAGGCTCTGAGGCGTATTTCGTAAAATTCCGACTGACGTGCCATGTCGTAAGGGAACAACGCCCGGCTGATAAACGCGCCACTGGCACTCACCAGTCGTTTGCTGTGTTGCGCCGGCAGCAGTTCGACCCCTTCAAAGGCCCGGTTTTCCAGAAACGCGGCCACCGAGACTTTTAGCCCCTTGGCGATTTTGCACAGTACCTTGATCGACGGCACGCTGCGCCCGGACTCAATCTGAGCCAGCATCGCTCGGCTTACGCCGCACGCACGGGCCAGCGCATCGAGTGACAGATAGCGCTTACTGCGCAGGCGTTGCAGGTTGTGGGCGACGCATTGGCCAATCGCGTCGTCGCCAGTGTTGCAGTCTTTGGTTGGGGTGGGTGTTTCAGGCAGATCAGGAACTGTATGCAGGAAATTCATACGGCTCACGCCCGGCGAGTATCGCTGGGAGTACTCACCGACGGGGCAAAGAACACGGCGATCCCGGCGCGAGCGGCGTAGGTGGTCCACATCAGCTCAGCCGCAGCACGTGCCTGACGGCGTTTTCGGTACAGGGTGAAATCAATGACATTGGCAGATACGGACATGGGCAGATCTCTTGTGCAGTGGCAACTCAATGGCTCCACCTTAATCCGTTGTTTTTATTTCTATAAATACTGAATTTTCATTTGTTAATTCGATTTAGGACTTAGCGCGCAGGTTAAGCGAACCCGTAGGAGCGAGCTTGCCTCGCGATCTTTTAAAAGATCAAAAGATCGCGAGGCACGCTCGCTCCTACACAGATTTTAGAAATCCCAGCGGGTATTGAGCATTACATTGCGCGGGTCGCCGTAGTAGGCGGTGTTGTAGAAGCCAATGTTGGTGTAGTAGTACTTGTCGAACAGGTTATTGACGTTCAGGGTCGCTGACAGGTTATCGGTGACTTGGTAACGCGCCATCACGTCGACCAGCCAGTAAGCTTCCTGCGAAAAGTCTTGGTACTGAGCTTTGGTGCGGTTGTAGATGTTCTGCCAGCTGCGGTTCTGCCAGCGGGCTCCACCGCCAATGGTCAGGCGGTCTAGCGGGCCCTGAAATTTATAGGTGGTGTAGGCGCTCAACTGATCTTGTGGCTCCCAGGTCGAGATTTTTTCGCCTTGGTGATCGCGGATGATTTTATGCGTGTAACCCGCCTGGGCCTGCCAACCCGGTGCCAGTTCGCCGGATACCTCAGCTTCAAAGCCTTTGGTCTTGGCTTTGGTGCCGATCGAGGCGTAAAGAATCGAAGGGTTGGTCGGGTCGGCGTTGTACTCGGCGTCGGGTTCGGCACGGTTGTCTTCATGCACTTCGAAGTAAGCGAGGCTGGTGTTCAGCCGACCGCCGTAGAACTCGCCCTTGATCCCCACCTCGTAGTTTTTGCCTTCATCCGGTTGCAACACTTTGTTCTCACGGTCGCGGTTGTAGGTCTGCGGCATGAAAATATCGGTGTAGCTGGCATACGCGGTGAAGGTGTCGTTGAGGTCATACGTTACCCCTACATACGGCACGACTTTGCCTGTCTCACTGGAGTGATAATCGCCAGTCAATTTGTAGTTGGCGATCCGACTACCCAACAGTAGGTTCAGCTCATCGGTGAGGTTAAAGCGCGCAGTGAAGTAACTGGCGGTTTGCCGGGTCGTGGTGTCGTTGATCTGGGTCGGTGCACCCCAGTCCGGCTCGGGGATGACGCCGTTGTAGTTCCAGAAATCGATCACTTTGTTGCCATTCACAAAGGTCGGGTTTCCATAGTCTTTGCCTTTCCAGTGGGCGCTGGAGGCCGAGGCGCCAATCACCAGTTCGTGTTCACGACCCGCCAGGCTGAATGGGCCGCTGAAGTAGGCATCGGCAGCGTCGGTGCGGGTCGTGCCGGTGAATTTGTTGGCATACACCGACGACAAGCCGGTAGCGGGGAAGGGCCCATCCATGACCGAACCCAGCGGGGCGTCGTAGCTGTTGACCTGATGCGTCAATTGGGCCTTGCCGACCCAGCCGTTGGCGAAACTGTGTTCCAGGGTTGAGAACACGCTCTGGGTGGTCTGTTCCCAGCGGCTCCAGTTGGCGCCGTTGTTGTAGGAACGCTTGACGTCGATACGGTCGCCATTGCGGTCGAACAATGGGCGGCTGCCAGACCAGCCCGAGGCATGCGGGTCGTTGTTTTGATAGTCGAAGCCCACAGTCAGCAAGGTGTCGTCGCTGAGGTCGGCTTCGAGTGTGCCGAAGTAGACTCCGGTCTTGCGCTCATAGCGGTCCATGAACGAGCGCTTGTCTTGATACGCCGCCACTGCACGCCCGCGCACGTTGCCGCTGTCGGTCAACGGGCCGCTGACGTCGACCTGCGTGCGGTAGTTGTCCCAACTGCCAGCGCCAAGCTCGACACTGGCCTTGAAGTCGCGGGTCGGTTTTTTGCGAATCAGGTTGATTGTTGCGCCGGGAGCACCGGCACCGGTCAGCAAGCCGGTTGCACCCTTGAGGATTTCAACGCGGTCATAGATGGCCATGTCGCTTAGGGTTTGCCCCGACGAATAGGCCGAGTTGCGCAAGGTGGGGATGCCGTCGTACTGGAAGTTTTCGACCGAAAAGCCACGCGCGTAGTAGTTGGTGCGCTCGCTGTCGAAGGTCGAGACGGTGATACCCGGCGTATGACGCATCACATCGTCGATGGAGCTGAGGCCAAAGTCGTCCATGTGCTGGCGGGTGATCACGGTGATCGACTGCGGCGTCTCGCGTGGCGACAGCACCAGTCGGGTAGCCGTGGCGATGGTGCCGGGGGTATACGAGCCGCTGCCCTCGGTGATCGTGCCCAACTGGTTGGCCATCACTTGAGTGGACTGCAATTGCAGTTGCCCGTAGCCCTCGTGCGGCTTGGCGATGATGCGGTAACCGGGGCCTTCACTGACTGCTTGCAGCCCCAGTGGCGCGAGCAACTGTTCCAGGCCATCGGCGACCGCGAAGTTACCTTTGAGGCCGTTACTCTGAATGCCGGTGGTCAGTGCCGAGTCAACGGCAATCATCACCCCAGCTTGTTGCCCAAAGCTGCCCAGTACTTGGTCCAGGCTGGCGGGAGCAATGTTGAAGGACTGGCCTTGCGACTGCTCGCTGGCTGAAGCGGCGAGGGCTGTGTGACTGGCCGAGGCAAGCGTCAGACCCAATAAAACGGTGCGCAAGGCGCAGGCAAGGGGCGTAAGTCGGATGTGCATAGAGACTGTCCATGTGTGAAAAGGGGCGGTGGTGCTAATGCCAGTCCGTTAAGCGAACGCTGTTTAAATTACAGCGAGAAACCCATGGGAGCCTGGCTTGCCAGCGATGCAGGCGATGCGATTTTTCTGTTAAACCGCGTCGATACCATCGCGGGCAAGCCCGCTCCCACAGGGGAGTGTGCGTTAACTGACTGGCATTAGGCGGCGCTGCGCTGTTTTTCAGCGTCTTCCCTTAACCTGATGCACGAGATTTAAAAAACTGCCGCTTATGCTGAAAAATAATTGAATCAGGCGGGCACCACGTTGGCCCAGTAACCGAATACTCGTTGCACACGAATCGGCAACACCCGGGCGAGCAGGTCGAGGCTGGCATCTGGCTGGTCAATCGAAAACGAGCCCGAGACCTGCAAGGCCGCGACCGCCGGATCGCAGCGCAATACGCCGCGTCGATAACGATTGAGCTGGCCAATCACGTGCGCCAACGGCATGCGGTCGGCGATTAGCAGGCCGTTGAGCCAGGCCTGTGAGGCCGCCGTGACTTGACTGGACTGCCCGGCGCCATGGCTGTCGACAGTCAGTTGCTGACCGGCCTCCAGACTGATGCGTCCACCGCGGGTGAGTTCAAGTGACGCGCTGCCTGCCAGCATTTGCACCTGAGTGCCGGGCAGATCGGGCAGCCCCTGGCTGACGATCAGCCGTGCAGGCGTGGTCGGTTGGACGCGGCCGTGAATGGTGTTCAGGGTGATGTGGGCGGGCACGGCGCAGGTGAGCAGAACCCGACCCAGATTCAGCGTCAGGTCGATACCCGTCGCGGTCGCCTGGGTATCGAGCGCCGTGTGGGTGTCCAGTGTCAGGCCCACGCCATCGGCCAGATAAATGCGTCGCCGTTCGCCGGTGGCAGTGCGGTAGTCACTGAATAGCTCGGGCAGCAGCACCCGTTCCCGCACGCCGACGCCTGCGGCCATGACCAGCCCGAGCCCGGCAAAGCCCTTGAGCAGCGTGCGCCGCGACGTGGTATTACGTGCCCGGAGCAAACTGCGGGCGCCTTCGGGGGCCAGTAAATGCGTACTTTCACGCACATCGCGGTTTAGCCCGGTCAGGCGCTGCCAGGCCATTTCGTGGGCGGGCGATTGTTTGCGCCAGTTGTAGCAAGCTTGATGTTCGGCCTCGCTACACACGCCCGACTGCAACGTGACCATCCATAACATGGCTTGCTCGACCACATCCTGATCCAGCCGTTGCGCGTTGGCCGGTTCGAACAGACTCACGCTGCGTAGACTGCGCAATAGCAATGACGGTATGCCTTGAGCATGGCTTTTTGCACCACGTTGACTGTCAAGTCCATGCGCTCGGCGATTTGCGGATAGGTCAGGCCGTCCAGTTGCGACAACAGGAAAATCTCCCGCACCTTGCTGCCGAGTCCATCCAGCACCTGGCCCACGGCGTCCAAGGCTTCCAGTACCAACAGACGCGATTCGGGGGAGGGCATGTGCTCGGGTTCCAGGATGGCCAGCGATTCCATATAGGCCCGCTCCAAGGCTTGGCGGCGCAAATACTGGCCACATAAACGGCTGGCAATCGTGGTGAGATACGCGCGTGGTTCTCGCAACGAAGGCTGCGAATCCGTGCGCAGCATTCGCACAAACGTATCCTGTGCGAGGTCCAGAGCCTGTTCTTGATTACCCAGCTTGCGCCGTAAGAGCTGCACTACCCAGCCATGGTGCTGGACGTACAACTCGCCTACGACACTGCGCGTGGAAGAGGATGGAAGCATCGTTGGCCATTCCAGAGCGGAGATTGACAAAAGATCGCAATGATAGCGCTTCTCATTAACGTGCGCTTGGGAAAGTTTCGTACAGGCCATTAAGGTGAGAGACCTGGCATGTCGCAATGGATCTTCTTAATGTCGCAACTGACCAACCGGCCTGCTCGACACTGAGTCGGGTGTCAGGCGTGCTCATGCTTGTTCCCGTCATAAACGTTCCAAAAACGACCTTGTTCTTTTGTTTTATCGACGGAGTTGCTTTTCCGACTATTTAATAAATCTATGATTTGTAAGGTAAAAGAAGAATTAAACCTGCGTTTCTAGATGTGTTTTCTATGTATACACAGAAAATACAATATGTTGACGACCCTAATGCCCCATGCGAGTCTGGCCTCAACGGTCAGGCCTAACTGGCGGCGCAACTCCCTCTGGAGGTTGTTTGTGAAAAACGGCAAAACCTGTCTCTACGAAGACTTGAAGCGGCAAATTCTGACCATGGAACTGGACCCTGACGAAGCGCTGGATGAAGTGCTTCTGAGCGAGCGATACGGTCTTTCACGCACGCCCGTTCGAGAAGTGTTTCGCCGACTGGCCGGTGAAGGGTATGTCGATATTCGAGAAAATCGGGGCGCGCGGGTTATCCCGATGAACCATTCCACCTTGCGCAACTTCTTTCTGGTTGCGCCAATGATGTACGCCGCTATTGGCCGTCTGGCGGTGCAGAACTTTAAACCTCGGCAGTTGGTTGATTTAAAAGACACGCAGTCGCGGTTTCGTCAGGCCACACGTTCACACGATGCGCTGGCAATGGTGGTCGAGAACAATCGTTTTCACGCCATCATGGGTGAAATGGCCGGCAACCCTTATTTGCAACCCAGCCTTGAACGTTTACTGATTGATCACTCGCGCATCGGTAATACCTTTTTCCGTCCTCAAAACGAGGATATGCAACAGCACCTCGAACAGTCGGCTGAACATCATGATTCGTTTATCGAGGCCATTGAGCGCCGTGATGAAGGTGCGGTGGTGGACTTGGTGTTTGAGCACTGGGAACTGTCACGTCAAAACATGGAAATCTTTATTGCGCCCCAAGGCATTAAGGCGGACGCACTGGTCGATCTTGCAGGTCATTCTTAACCGGAGAAATAGTCTTGAAATTTGAAGGTATTTATACGCCCGCGGTAACGCCTTATAAGGCTGATGGAGACATTGACTGGGCGGTGTACTCGCAGGTACTGGAGTCGCTGATCGAAGCCAAGGTTCACGGCATTATTGTCGGCGGCTCTACCGGCGAGTATTACGCGCAAACCACTGAAGAACGGATTGAACTGGCTGCCTACGCCAAAGATGTGATCGGCACACGTTCACAACTAATTGTCAGTACCGGGGCGATTCGTACTGAAGACGCCGTGCACTATGCCAAAGAAGCCAAGGCGATTAACGCCGATGCCATTTTGGTGACGTCGCCGCCTTATGCATTGCCCACCTCGCAAGAAAACGCGGTGCATGCACTGACCATTGATCGCGCGGCCAATTTGCCGATCATGCTTTACAACTATCCAGGGCGCATGGGCGTGTCGATGGATGAGGATTACCTGGCACGTGTCAGCAAGTCGACCAATGTAGTGGCCATCAAGGAAAGTTCCGGAAGCATGGCCCGTGTCCATGTGCTGGCTCGTGAGTTCCCGCATATCGCGCTGTCATGCGGTTGGGATGATCAGGCCCTGGAGTTCTTTGCGTGGGGCGCGAAAAGTTGGGTGTGTGCCGGTTCCAACTTCCTGCCTAAAGAGCATGTTGCGTTGTATGAAGCCTGTGTAATCGAAAAGAACTTCGATAAAGGCCGTCAAATCATGTCGGCGATGATGCCGCTGATGAATGCCCTGGAAGAGGGCAAGTTTGTGCAGTCGATCAAGTACGGCTGTGAAGTGAGCGGCCTTAAAGTCGGTGATGTGCGCTTGCCATTGTTGCCGCTCGATTCTGACGAAAAAAACAGCCTGCAAACCATTATTGCCAATGTGAAACGCACGGTGGCACACATTACTTCGGGGGTCAGCCATGGGTGATTTACTGACCGCGCCGGAGTATGCCGCCCTCGCGCAATCTATTTCGTTTCCGTCCAATGCCTTTATCAATGGCGCGTTCAAGCCCGCCATTTCCGGGCAGACCTTTGCCACGTATAACCCGGCCACCGGCGAGTTTTTGACCGATGTGGCGGCCTGCGCCAGTGAAGACGTTGATTACGCGGTAGCCAAAGCCAAAGAAGCCTTTGACGATGGGCGCTGGCGGTTGCTGGCACCTGGCGAACGCAAAGCCGTGTTGCTCAAGTTTGCCCGCCTGATTGAGCGTAACCGTCACGAACTGGCCGTGCTTGAGAGCCTGGACAGCGGCAAACCGGTCAGCGAGTGCCAGTTGGTCGATGTGCCCGATACCATTCACACGTTGCGCTGGCATGCCGAGTTGATCGACAAGCTGTACGACACCACGGCGCCGGTGAGCAGCAATGCATTGACGCTGATTGTGCGTGAGCCGATCGGGGTGGTGGGGTGCGTACTGCCGTGGAACTTCCCGCTGTTGATGCTGGCCTGGAAAATAGGCCCGGCACTTGCCGCCGGTTGTTCGGTCATCGTCAAACCTGCAGAGCAGACGTCGCTGACCACGTTGCGCGTAGCCGAACTGGCCTTTGAAGCCGGTGTGCCTGCTGGCGTGCTGAACATTGTGACCGGCACCGGCAAGGATGTTGGCGAACCTATCGGCTTGCACAACCATGTCGACATGGTGAGCTTCACTGGATCCACGGCCACTGGCCGACGTTTTCTGCACTACGCAGCGGATTCGAACCTCAAACGTATCGTGCTGGAGTGCGGTGGCAAAAACCCGGCAGTGGTCATGGACGATGCCGAGAACCTGGATTATGTGGCTGAACAGGTGGTCAACGGTGCGTTCTGGAACATGGGCGAAAACTGCTCGGCGACCTCGCGCCTGCTGGTGCATGCATCTGTCAAAGATGCGTTGCTCAAGCGCATGGGCACCTATATCCGCGAATGGAAAATGGGTGATCCACTCGACCCGCAAAACCGTGTCGGGGCGCTGGTCAGCCCTGAGCATTTCGAGAAAGTGAAGTCGTACCTCCAACAGGCGGTGGCCGGCAAGCTTGAGGTGGTGTACGGCGGCGATACCGTCGACGGCGCTTTTGTGCAGCCAACGGTGATTGATGGGGTCGACCGCGACAGCCGACTGTTCCAGGAAGAAATATTTGGCCCCATTTTGTCGGTCACGACTTTCAGCACAATGGCTGAAGCCATTGCCCTGGCCAATGACACGGTGTACGGCCTGGCAGCGTCGGTGTACACCGGCAGTTTGCGCCGGGCCATCAAATTGTCGCGTGACATTCGCGCTGGCATCGTGACCGTAAACTGCTTTGGCGAAGGCGATGCCTCTACGCCTTTCGGTGGCTATAAACAGTCGGGATTCGGGGGGCGAGACAAGTCCATTTTTGCTCACGATCAGTACACCGAAATCAAAACCATCTGGATCGACGTGACGGATCACGCGGTGGATGAGACTGACCTATGAGCACTCACACCATCAAGCGTCTGCCGGTAGACACCGGGGTTTCAGGTTGGGAGGCTATTTCGACGCGCACAGCACCTGTGCGTCAGCTTGATGGACGGGTATCGGCGGACTGGCTGATTATCGGCGCCGGTTTTGCGGGTTTGTCTGCCGCCCGCAGGCTGTCGCAGTTGCACCCTGGCGACAGCATTGCGGTGGTGGATGCCCATGAAGTGGCGAAGGGCCCGGCAGGTCGAAACTCGGGTTTTATGATCGACGTGCCGCACAGTCTGTCGTCGGGCGAGTATTCGGTGGCGGGCGAGTCCGCTACCGCGCAGGAGATCGCGCAGAACCGTTTTGCGATTGCCTTTGCTGCGGATGTCGCTCGCGAATATGGCCTGTCGGCGCAGACGTTTGACCCGTCCGGCAAGATCAACGCGGCAGCCACCGAACGCGGGATGAAGCTCAATAGCAACTACGCCCGTTCGCTCAACAGCATTGGCGAGCAGTACCAGTTGCTGGACGCGGCGCAGATGCAGGCCATCACCGGCTCCAGCTATTACCACGGCGGGCTGTATACCCCGGGTGCGGTGATGATTCAGCCCGCGCAATACATCCGTGACCTCGCCGCCGGGTTGGGGGACAAGATCAGCCTGTACGAACGCTCGCCGATCATTGAGCTCTCACGCGCAGCGGGTACCTGGACCGCCAAGTCTGCACGTGGGGTGATTCATGCGCCCAAGGTGATTCTTGCGGTCAACGGCCACGTCGAAGACTTCGGGCATTTTCAGGGGCGGTTGCTGCACGTATTTACCTACGCCTCCATGACGGCCGCTTACCGCCATGATGCGTCTGCAAAACAGGCGGCAAGTCAGGAGCGCTGGGCACTGCTGCCGGCTGACCCGATGGGCGCGACGCTGCGAAAGATCACCATCGAGGGTTATTCGCGCATTGTGATCCGTACCCGCTTCACCTATGACCCCAGCATTCAAGTCACGCCTGCGCGGGTGGCCGCGATTGCCGAAGAACAGCGCCATTCGATGGATGCACGTTTTCCCGAGTTGAAATCCATACCGCTGGAGTTCAGTTGGGCAGGGCGGCTGTGCTTAAGCCGTAACAGTGCACCGGCCTTTGGCGAGGTGGAAGAAGGGCTGTATTCAGCCTGTTGTGAAAATGGTTTGGGTACGGTCAAGAGTACGTTGGCCGGGGTGATGGCGGCGGAGTTGGCGAGCGGTATGCACTCCAGCAGTCTGGATAACTTCAGTCGTTTGCCTGGGCCCAGCAAGTTACCGCCCAAGTTGTTAACAACATTAGGTGTTAATTCAGTGATTCGCTGGCAGGCCTTAAGAACCGGGCGCGAGGGCTGAACGCTTCAACAACGCTTTTATTTAATAAAAGCTAACTTCTCGTTGTATTCGTAGATCGAGGCACGCCATGAAAAAAATTTGGAAGGCACTCTGCGCTCTAACGGTGGCCGGCATGATGAGTTTGCCAGTGCATGCAGAAGATAAAACGATCACCATGGGCACATTGTCATGGGAAGATTTAACGCCGATTACTGCAATCACAAAAAAAGTGCTTGAAGACTCCGGTTATAACGTAAAAGTTGTTGAGTTCTCCGAGTGGGGTATTGCTTACGCGGCGTTAAGTAAAGGTGATATTCAGGTCATTGCTTCGCAAACAGACTATGCGGCGCAAGACTATTGGAACAAGAATAAAAACCGCATTGAAAAACTGTCGCCAGTCTCTTATGGGCTCTATCAAGCGTTTGCTGTTCCCAAGTATGTCGATATTGATTCGATGGAACAGTTGAATGACAACGCTGACAAGTTTGGCGGCAAGATCATCGGTATTGAACCCGGCTCTGGCGTGATGAATGACGCGGCCAAGGCCGTCACTGACTACGGCCTCAAACTTAAACTGCTGGACGGCAGTACTGCGGCCATGACGGCTGCATTAAAGTCGGCAACCGACCGTAAGGAATGGGTGGCCGTCACTATTTGGGAGCCGTCCTGGATGGCACAAAAGTATGACCTCAAATTCCTTAAAGACCCGAAAGGCTCTTTCCCGCCGCCTCAGGGTTATTACTGGATCGGCCACAAGGGTTTCTCTCAGGACTACCCGCGTGCCCGTGAAATCATGGCCAGTGTGTATGTACCGCTTGCCGACATCACCGCGATTAACGGTGAAGTGAAAGATGGCCAAACCCTTGATCAAGCGGTGAAAAGCTGGACAGACAGCCATGCCGACCTGTTGAAACGCTGGGAAAACATAAAGCAATAACAACGCCTTTGCTGCGCCACTGCCGCCCTACGATCAATTAGAGAAACCAGCCCAAACTGGTTCGACGGGTTACCACATGACTACGGCTAAAATTGACACAAACGAAGTACTGGTGGATTGCCAGTCAGTCTGGAAAATCTTCGGAAAAAACGCGCCTGCGGCCATGAATGCAGTGGTTCAGCAGGGGTTGTCCAAGACCCAGATCTTGCAAAACTACGGCTGTGTAGTGGGCGTCTCTGACGTCAGCCTTCAAGTTCGGCGCGGAGAAATTTTTTGCATCATGGGGTTGTCCGGCAGTGGCAAATCCACCTTGATCCGATTGCTTAACAAACTGATTGAACCCAGTGCCGGAACGATACGGGTAAAAGGCCAGGACCTGATGTCGATGACGGCCGCTCAATTGCGCGAAGTACGTGCGCGGCATATCAGCATGGTGTTTCAAAGTGTCGCCTTGTTGCCTAACCGCACCGTACTCGAAAACACCGCCTTCGGCCTTGAGGTGCAAGGTGTTGGCAAGGCTGAACGCTATAAGGTGGCTGAAAAATCGCTGGCCAAGGTGGGACTGAGCGATTGGTCTTCGCGCTACCCGAACGAATTGTCTGGCGGCATGCAGCAGCGGGTAGGGCTGGCGCGGGCGCTGACGGCTGATCCGCAAGTGATTCTGATGGATGAGCCGTTCAGTGCGCTTGACCCGCTGATTCGCCGTCAGTTGCAGGATGAATTCCGACAACTGACCAAAGAACTGGGCAAGTCTGCGGTGTTTATCACCCACGACCTGGACGAAGCGATCCGAATCGGTGATCGCATCGCCATCATGAAAGACGGGGTAATCATTCAAGTGGGCACCGCCGAGGAGATCGTTCTCAACCCGGCAGATGATTATGTGGCGGAATTTGTGGCCGGTATTTCCCGGCTGCATCTGGTCAAGGCGCATTCGGTGATGACGCCAGTGGCGGCATACAAAGCCGCGCACCCCGGTTGTGACATCAGCCGACTTTGCAAAACCACGCCAGAGGCCGATATTGACGCGTTGATCGAGTTGACCATGAAGTCTGAGCGCGAAGCCCTCGCGGTCGTAGACCAGCAAAAAGTGGTCGGCATTATTACCCCGCGTGATTTGCTGCGCGGCGTGCAGGGTATTCCCAATGAGTTCGCAGCGGCCCCCGCCGCCACGGTGCTGGAGGCTTCTCTATGAGCACGCCGGACTTTGCCAACGCATTCGACACGGCAGTCGATTCTGGCCTTGAATGGCTGATGGACAACGGCGATGGGCTGTTCAGTGCCTTGAACAAGGGGCTCAAGGGCATGCTCGAAGGCGTGCAGGCCTGTCTGGCCTTCCCTCCGTTTTATGGTGTGGCCCTGGTGATGGCGCTAATTGGCTGGCGGGTGGTCAGCGCCCGGTTCGCGGTTTTGGCTGGCTTGGCGTTTATGTTTTGCCACCTCATGGGGCTGTGGCCAGAGACGGTCAGTACGCTGGCTCTGGTGCTGACCGCCACCTTGCTGGCGCTGGTGGTGGCGATACCGCTGGGGGTGCTGGCGGGGCTGACGCCTTCATTTGATCGTGTCGTGGAGCCTTGCCTGGACTTGGTGCAAACCTTGCCGCCCTACATCTACTTGCTGCCCGCCATTGCCTTGCTTGGCTATGGTTCGGCCACGGCATTGTTGGCGACCTTTATCGTGGCCTTGCCACCGGCCATGCGCCTGACATCACTGGGCATTCGTCAAACGCCCCGCGAATTTATCGAGTTGGGTGATGCCTGCGGGGTCACGGGTTGGCAGATGTTTTTCAAAATCCGCTTGCCATTTGCGCTGCCCAGCATCATGGCCGGGGTCAATCAAAGCCTGATGATGGCGTTCGGCATGGTGGTGATCGCCGGGATTGTCGGTTCTGGTGGTCTGGGTGAGGCGATCTACGGGGCGATCCGCACGCTGGATATTGCCAGGTCGATCAACGCAGCCATCGCTATCGTGATCCTGACCATGATTTTGGATCGTCTGGCGCAAAGCGCCGCTCAATGTCGAACAGGAGCCGCCCAATGAGTGCAACCCCTCTGAGTTTTTCGCCGGGCGACTACCTGGCACCGCTGGTTGACTGGCTCAATGGCAATTTCCACGGGCTGTTCAAAATGATCAGCCTGGTCATTGAAACGGTATTGGGCGTGGTTGAGAACGCCCTGTTGGCCCCGCATCCGTATGTGCTGATGGCTGTGGTGGTGGTATTGGCGCTGGTGTTCACCAATCGCAAAGTGACTGTGTTTGCAGCGCTGATGCTGGCGTTCTGTTTGTTCTCCGGGCTGTGGGTGGCTTCGATGCAGACCATCGCGCTGGTCTCGGTTTCGGTGCTGTTGTCGGTGGCAATCGCCTTTCCACTCGGCGTGCTGGCTGCCCGAGTGAAGCGGGTTGATGCAGTGCTGGTGCCGCTGTTGAACATAATGCAAACCGTGCCGCCGTGGGTGTACCTGATCCCGGCGGTCATGCTGTTCAGCCTGGGCCGAGTGCCGGCCATTATTGCGACCATCGTTTACGGGATTCCGCCGATGTTGCGACTGACCACGCTGGCCTTCAAGCAATTGCCCAAAGACCTGCTGGAGCTGGGGCAGGCGATGGGGGCCTCGCCGCGCTCGATCCTGTTCAAGATTGAGTTGCCGACCGCCGCGCCCACACTGCTGGTGGGGTTGAATCAGTGCATTTTGATGTCTCTGGCGATGGTAGTGCTGGCGGGGCTGGTGGGGGCGGGCGGTTTGGGGGCTGAAGTGACCCGTGGTCTGACACGCATGGAAATGGGGTTGGGCTTGCGTGCCGGGCTCGCGATTGTGGCGGTGGCTCTGCTATTGGATCGACTGTCACGCGGTCTCTTGCAGCGTCAATCACCGCGCACACTGGCCTGATCGGTCGTCAGTAGGCGAAACGCCAGCAGCAAGAGCTTTTTGCCCTGCTGGCGGTTAGCATTACGCATTATCAACGCAGCCAACTGCGTGCTCGTTAACGTAACCAGATGGATCGAATCTTGATCGAACGACGTCAATTCAGCGGCGGGATGAAGGGGAAGAACCTGCGCTATTTAAAAGAAAACCCCGGCGACACGCGGCCATTGGTCCGCACTGGTTTCGTATTGCTTGAACACTTCTCCTTGCCCGCGTTCACCCAGGCGCTGGATACCCTGATCACCGCAAACTTGCTGCGCCCCGGCTTGTTCTCATCCAAGACCTTTGGTTTAGGCCAAGCAGAGGTTGTCAGCGATCTGGGGCTGGTCATTCGCCCCGATCAACAGCTGGACATCGCCCAACTCAATGAGCTGGATCTGCTGGTGGTGTGCGGCGGCTACCGCACTGAGCTCAAAGCCGATGACGGGTTCATCCACGTGCTCAAAACCGCTGCCCAGCAGGGCATCAGCCTGGGCGGATTGTGGAATGGCGCCTGGTTTCTTGGCAACGCGGGCCTGCTGGAAGGCTACCGTTGCGCGATTCACCCCGAGCATCGGCCAGCGCTGGCGGAAGTATCCAAAGGTGCGCACGTCACCAGCGAGCCTTATGTCATTGATCGCGACCGCTTGACGGCTTCCAGCCCTTCGGGGGCATTCCAGATGGCGCTGAACTGGATCAAGGCGCTGCACGACAAAGCGCTGGTCGAAGGGATTGAAGACATTCTGGCGTTTGAAGAGTCGCGCTACCGGCGCATCAAACCGGCCGAAAAAATCAGCGTCAGCGCGCCCTTGCGCGAGGTGGTGAAGCTGATGGACGCCAATCTTGAAGAGCCGCTGGAACTCGAGCAACTGGCGGTCTACGTTGGCCGTTCCCGTCGCCAGCTTGAACGCTTATTCAAAGAACAGTTGGGCACCACGCCGCAGCGCTACTACCTGGAACTGCGCATCACCGAAGCACGGCGCCTGTTGCAACATACCGAGCTGTCTCAGGTTGACGTGCTGGTGGCTTGCGGTTTCGTCTCGCCCAGCCATTTCAGCAAATGTTACAGCGCCTACTTCGGCTACCGCCCGTCCAAGGAAAAGCGGCTGGTCAAATAGGCAGGTGCGGCGCGGCAAAAAGAACTTGGTTTCGAGATGTAACCCAAATTAGAATCAGTCTCATTTACTGCATTCTTCGCACAGGGTCTCTTGAGATGATTGAAGCCGCGCCGCCCACCGAGCCGACCCTGCATGCCCTGTATCGCGACCACAGTGGCTGGCTGCAAAACTGGCTGCGCCAGCGCATGGGCAACGCCTGGGATGCGGCGGACCTGAGTCAGGACACCTTCCTGCGGGTGCTTTCAAGTGCTCAACCGTTGGTGGATGTCCGTGAGCCTCGGGCCTATTTGCTGACGATAGGCAAGCGTCTACTCAGCAACTTTTACACCCGACGCAGTCTGGAACAGGCCTATCTGGAGGCCTTGGCGAAACTGCCCGAGGAGTGCGTGCCGTCGCCCGAACAGCGCTGGCTGCTGCTCGAAACCCTGCAAGCACTCGATGAATTGCTCGATGGCATGCCTGCCGTGGTGCGTCGGGCGTTTTTGTGGAGCCAGCTTGAAGGGTTGGGCTATCGGGAAATCGCCGAGCGCTTGAAGGTGTCTGAGCGCACAGTTAAGCGTTATATGGCGCAAGCCTATGAACATTGCCTGCTGGTGGACGCTTGAAACCTGCTGGCGCCGCATCCGACGCCCGTGAGGTCATGCGCGCGGCAGCGCAATGGCTGGCACTGCTGGAGTCCGGTGGCGCCACCGACAATGACCATCTGCGATTGCAGCATTGGCGTGACAGCGACAGTGCTCATGAACGTGCCTGGCAAAAGGCGCAGAGCTTGCGCCAACGTTTCAGTGCGCTGCCAACAGCGTTGGCGATGGCCACACTGGATCGCCCGGATACGGGGCGTCGTGCGCTGTTGAAGCAGGCGCTGTGCGTGGCAGCGGTGGTGCCGACAGCTTGGCTGGTGAGCCGCCAACTGCCGCTGGACGTGTGGCGGGCGGATGTACAGACCGCCACAGGCGGGCACTCGCGAATGTCGCTGGCCGATGGCAGTTCGCTGCAACTCAACACCGCCAGTGCCGTGAATGTCGACATGAAGGCCAGACTGCTGACCCTGGTGCGTGGCGAAATGGCGCTTAAAGTGCCGGGCAGTGCGCCGTTGACGATACAGGCGCCGTACGGGCGTATCAGCGTCAGTCGCAGCGAAGTGTGCGTGCGCCTCAACGCCGAGGATTGCCAGGTGTCGGTGGTCAGCGGAGAGGTGCAATTGCAACCGTTGCGCGGCCCTGCGTGGGTGTTGCGTGAAGGCCAGCAAATGACCTTGCGCGCGGCGGGGGCAGGGGCTGTTACGGTGTTTGATGCGCTGTTGCCCGGCTGGCGCCAACGCGTGTTGATGGCACACAACCAGCCACTGGGGAGCTTTCTGCGTGAATTGAGCCGTTATCGACCCGGCTTGCTGCGCTGGGAGCCAGAGCTAGAAGCGTTGCGCGTGACCGGCAGCTTTGGCCTGGACAACACTGATCGGGTGCTGTCGTTACTGGCTGCCAGCTTGCCGGTCGATGTGCACACGCGTACCCGATATTGGGTAACGCTGGTGCCACGGAAAAATCTCACGTGACAGGTCTTTACCTCTGACTGTGGGCGTCTGGCTTGCCAGCGATGCAGGCTGCGGTTTTTCTGATAAATCGCGGGTAAACCCGCGCCCACAGAGCTGCAAGAGCCTGTCCCTTTTTTTCATCTCGCTTGTCATTGGAGGTAAGTGAATAAAATACGAGAGCTTTGTCCCATGCCTGCAGTTCCCTCTTTATTGCGTTTTGGTCTGGTATTGACCCTCAGCGCCAGCCCTTTGTTTATCTCCTCCAGCTGGGCCGAAACTGGCCAGCGCCGCAGCTATCAAGTACCCGCCGACAGCCTGGGCGCGGCATTGACCCGCTTTGCCGGACTGGCCGGGGTCAACCTGTCTATCGATCCGGCGCTGGTCAGTGGTCACTCCAGCAGCGGGCTGTCCGGTGAGTACGCGGTAGAAGAGGGCTTTGACCGCCTGCTGCAAGGTTCCGGTTTGCAACTGCTGAAGGCCGGTGCTCAGGACTACACCCTGATTGCAATCCCGCAGGGCGATGACAGCCTGCAATTGCCCAGCACCTCGATCTTGGGTGCGGGCGGCTCCACGGGTGCTGAGGTGTACGCCGGTGGTCAGGTCGCACGTCAGGGCTCGCAAGGTCTGCTCGGCTCGCGGGACTTTATGGAAACGCCGTTCAGCATGACCACCTACACCCGCGAGGCGAGCAAAAACCTGCAGGCGCGAACCTTGGGTGACCTGATTGCCAGTGATCCATCGGTGCGCGCCACCAACCCGGCCGGTGGGCGCTATGAACAGTTCACCATCCGTGGCTTTAGCCTGTTCAACAGCGATGTGTCCTATAACGGCCTGTATGGCGTGCTGCCGACCTACACCATCGACATGGAAATGGCCGAACGGGTCGATATTCTCAAAGGCCCAAGTCAGCTCATTAATGGCATCTCGCCGCGTGGCAGCGTGGGGGGCGGGATCAATATCGTGCCAAAGCGCGCCACCGATTCACCCATTACTGAGTTCACGGGCAGTTTCGCATCGGGTAGTCAGGTGGGCGGAGCGGTCGATGTCGGCCGTCGTTTTGGGGACGAAAACCAGTTTGGTATCCGTTTCAACGGGGTCAAACAGTCAGGTGACACTGAATGGGATCACCAGAGCGTCGACCGTGAAATGGCGGTGCTGGGGCTGGATTTTCGTGGCGAGCGCTTGCGCCTTTCAACCGACATAGGGCACACCGAACGCAACACCGATGCCCCGCAGGAACGCGTGCAAATTGGCCCCAAGGCCAAGGTGCCGAATGCCAACGATGTGCGCCACAACTACGCCGAGCCCTGGAGCCGGGCACGCACGAAAGACACGTTCGGCACGCTCAACGGCGAATTCGATGTCAATGATTCGGTCATGCTCTATGGCGGTGTCGGCGCACGCAAAAGCAACCACGACTTCCTCCGGCATGCGGTGCCTGTGACCAACGACGCAGGCGATTTCATCGTGCAGCCGCGTGACTTCACCCGTGACGAAAACGTGCGCACGGCAAGCGCCGGTGTGCGCAGTTGGTTGCACACCGGCGACGTGAGCCATGAGCTCAATCTGGCGACCAGCTACTACTACATGGACTTCACCAACGGCGGCGCTCGTTACGCGACAGCGCCCAGCAATATCTATGACCCCGTGGTGACACCGACACCTGGCACACCAACGCGCATGGATTCCAAGGTCTACACCGAAAACCGTTTCAGCGGCGTGGCGCTGTCCGACACGCTGGGCTTTTTCGACGAGCGCCTGTTGCTGACCCTGGGCGCGCGCTGGCAGCGGGTCAAGGTTGATGACTGGAATAACGGCATTAAAGGAAAAACGGCTTACGACGAAGAAAAAGTCTCGCCCTCGGGCGGCATTTTGTACAAGTTGACCGATAAGTTGTCGCTGTATGCCAACTACATGGAAGGCCTGAGCCAGGGCAAGATCGCGCCGTCAACATCAGTCAACGATGACGAAATCTTCCCGCCGTTTATCAGCCGTCAAATCGAAGCCGGTGCCAAGTACGACATGGGGCCGATGGCCTTCACCGCCAGTGTGTTTCGCATCAAGCAGCCGGCTTATGAAACCAACAGCACGACACAAGTCTTTGGCCCCAATGGCAAACGCCAGAACAGTGGTGTGGAATTGAGTGTGTTTGGCGAGCCGCTCAAAGGCTTCAGGGTGCTCGGTGGTGTCATGTACATCGACAGCAAATTGACTGACACCACCAACGGCACCTATGACGGCAATCGGGCACCAGCGACGCCGGAGTACAACGTCAACCTGGGCACCGAATGGGATGTGCCAGGCGTAGCGGGGCTGACCCTGACCGGGCGCGGTATTTACTCCAGTTCGCAGTATCTGGACCAGGCCAACAGTAAGGAAATCGACCCCTGGGAGCGTTTCGATGTGGGCGCGCGTTATGCCTTCAAGGTTGACGACAAGGCCATTACCTTGCGCGCTACGGTCGAAAACGTGATGGATAAACGGTACTGGAGTTCAGCGGGCGCCTCGGATGACAGCGAGCCTGGCTTGACGCTTTCAACGCCACGCACGTACCTGTTGTCCGCCACGGTTGGTTTCTGACCGCGTGCCATGCGTGTCTGGCAGGCTCAACCCACTGGCTGTTGAGAGGTTCAAAACAGGTTCAGATGTGTTGTGCTATACCCTTAGGTCAGACATTTGAACCAGTCAGTCAGGAAGACGAAAGCGATGGCACTGAGGCTAGTTACGGCTAAGCAGATGTTCAGGATGATGTGCATGGCTTGGCCTGTGTTGGGTATGTGTTCAACGGCACAAGCTGAAGCGCCTTTTGGCAATTCAGGTGCTGACAAAGATGAGTGGCTGGTACTGGTGAGCCCATTTGTCTGGGCGCCTTCCATGAGTGGCCAGGTCGCGCTGGGCGGGGTTGAGACCAAGGCCGATGTGGGGTTTCGCGAGGTGTTCAATAACCTCAACGAGGTCTTCATGGGCAACCTGGAAATCACCAACCGCACGCTGGGTTTCTATGTTGACGGCGTTTACGCCAAGACCGGCCAGTCTGAAAGGGTCTATGGCCAGAAAATCGGCCTGGACATCACCCAGACCACCTTGGCAGGCGGCATTTATTACCGGGTTTATGAGCAGGCGTTAGGTGGCAATACGGTCTTTGGCGAGCCGCGAAGCTGGCGGGTTGAACCGACTGCGGGCCTGCGCTGGACCAAGCTCTCGACCAAAGTCGACATCGATCCCGCAGGTTTCAGCACCAAGAAAAAAACCGAATGGACTGACCCGTTTGTGGGCGTGCGCCTGCAAGCTGACCTGACTGATCGCTGGCTGCTCTCTGGCGCCGCGGACACCGGTGGTTTTGATACCTCATCGAAGAAAACCTATAACGCTCAGGCCTACCTCGGTTACCGCCTGTACCTGTTCGAGCACCCGACAATAGTGCGCCTGGGCTATCGCGTGTTGGCGCAAGAATATCGAAGCCGGGATTTCACCGGCAACACCTTCAAATACGATGTGACCCAGCGTGGGCCTGTGCTGGGCCTGTCCATGCGTTTCTAATGAGTGTTGCAAGGATCAAAGGAATGAAAAAACCAGTCATCAAAGCGCTGATTCTGGCTATGTCAGGCTTCGTTTTATCGCTGCCACTGGCGCAGGCCTGTACCCGTTTGGTTTACCTGGGAGACGATCAGAGGGTGATCACGGCCCGTTCCATGGACTGGAAGACCGATGTCGCCACTAACCTGTGGGTGTTCCCGCAGGGCATGCAGCGCAATGGCGAGGTCGGGCCATCGTCCATTAAATGGACCTCCAAGTACGGCAGCGTGATTGCCAGCGGCTACGATATTTCGACCACAGACGGGGTTAACGAAGCCGGGCTGGCGGCCAACGTGCTGTGGCTGGTCGAGTCGGAGTATCCGCCGTTTAACAAGGACAAACCGGGCTTGAGCATTGCCGCCTGGGCTCAGTACGTACTGGATAACTTCAGTACCGTGGCCGAAGCAGTGGAAGTGCTCAAAACGGAGCCCTTCAATGTGGTGACTGCGCAGGTGCCGGGTGAAAGCCGCTTGGCCACGCTGCACCTTGCAATGTCTGACGCCTCGGGTGATAGCGCGGTCATTGAATACATCGACGGCAAGCAAGTGATTCACCACAGCCGGGCGTACCAGGTGGTCACCAACTCTCCGGCGTTTGATGCTCAATTGGCCATGAATGCTTACTGGCAGGCGATTGGCGGCACCGTCATGCTGCCCGGTACCAATCGCTCGGCCGACCGATTTGCCCGCGCCTCGTTTTACGTAAACGCAGTGCCCAAAAATCAGGACGCACGCCTGTCGCTAGCCAGCGTGTTTAGCGTGATCCGCAACGTGTCGGTGCCTTACGGCATCACCACCCCCGGAGAGCCGAATATCTCGTCGACCCGCTGGCGCTCGGTGATCGATCACAAGCAAGGGCTGTACTTTTTCGAATCCGCCATCACCCCCAATACTTTCTGGGTAGACCTTAAAAAACTGGACTTCACCCAAGCCACCGGTCAGGTCAAAAAGCTTGATTTAGGGCCGGATCAAAGCACCATTTTCTCGGGTGAAGTGTCGAGTCGCTTTCAAGTGAGCCCGCCCTTCAAGTTCGAAGGCGCCTGATATTTATCTGTAGGAGCGAGCTTGCCTCGCGATCGTTTGATCTTTTAAAAGATCGCGAGGCAAGCTCGCTCTTACCGTCGTGGGTTATTGGGTTGCCAGCGCGATGCGTGCAACCTCTGCGAAGTAATGGGCACCGGTGGTCAGCACGTTGTCGTTGAAATCGTAGTGGGCGTTGTGCAAAGGCGTGCCGCCTTCACCGGTTTTTTCACCGTTGCCGATGAATACAAAATTGCCTGGCACGACTTGAAGAAAGGCCCCGAAATCCTCCGAGATCATCATCGGCTGGATGTCTGCGTTGACCTTTCCCGCACCCACTACGTGGATCGCCGCTGCAACTGCGATGGGCGTGCATTGCTCCCAGTTAACCGTCGGGGCAAATTCGTGGGTGTACTCAAACTCGCAGGTGGCGCCATGCATCTGGCAAATCCCTTGGGCTATTTCGCCCATGCGCTTTTCCAGCATGGCCTGGACTTCAGGCGCGTAGCTGCGGGTATCGCCCTTGATCACCACATTCGTCGGGATGGCGTTGCGTATGCCATCGGTAATGAATTCGGTGCAGGAGATAACCGCCGGGACACTCGGATCGAGGTTGCGAGAAATCACGGTTTGCAGGGCCAGTACGATCTCGGAGCCAATGACGATCGGGTCGATGCCCATATGCGGCCTTGCGGCGTGGGTGCCCTGGCCCTTGATGCGAATAACGAAGTTGTCTTCGCTGGCCATGACCCCGCCCGAGCGGGTGGCGATTGAGCCAGCGGGCAGCCCCGGCATGTTGTGCGCGCCGTAGATCGCATCCACCGGGAAACGCTCAAACAGGCCATCGGCAATCATCGCCTTGGCACCGCAGCCATGCTCTTCCGCGGGCTGAAAGATAAAGCGCACGGTGCCGTTGAAGTCGCGGCGTTCGGTCAGCAATTTAGCCGCGCCGAGGATCATGGCCATGTGTCCATCATGACCGCAGGCATGCATTTTTCCGGGGGTGACCGAGGCATGCTCGCGTCCGGGGGCGCTTTCGTGAATGTGCAGGGCGTCCATATCGGCACGCAGGCCGACCACTGCCGCGCTGTCGCCAATGCTCAGGCTGGCCACCAGGCCGGTGCCGCCAATGCCCCGGTGAACCTCAAGGCCCATGGCTGTGAGGGCATCCGCGACATAGTCAGAGGTCTGGACCTCTTCGAAACCCACCTCTGGGTGTTGATGGAGGTGGTGGCGCCAACTGACCAGTTGAGCGTGAAAATCGTGTTCGTGGTTCACGGCAGGTGCTCCTTTATGGTTCTGCTTATACGCTGTGTTTTAGTTGCCACTGGTGTTGTCGGGCAAGCACGACTTCAGCAGATTCCCCCACCAATTGCGTGTACACGGTCGGCGCTGTGGCGCCTTCGGTGTTGATGATCAGCACGCGCGCGTTGTGGTCGATGCCAAGCGTTTGGGCGGCTTGCGGCTGGTTTGCCAACCATTGCAGGGCCGCCAGACCGGCTACCCCTGACTCGCCGGCAACTAGCGCAATGTCGCGCTCGCTGCCGCGTGCCAAGCGCTGCATGGCGGTCACGGCGTCTTCGTCGCTGATGGTCATGAAAAAATCGATGCTCGTCTCTAGAAAGCGCCAGGCCAGCGGCGATGTTTCACCACAGGCCAGGCCTGCCATCACCGAGTCCACGGAGCCGGTGGCTTTGCTCGCATGGCCCTCAATTGCGCTTTGATAGAGACAATCGGCCTGATGTGGCTCGACCATGATCAGTATTGGGCGTTGCTCTTGATAGATTTCCCACAAGTAACTGCTGATACCCGCTGCCAGGCCGCCCACGCCACCTTGCAGCAAGACATGCGTGAACGGGCTAGCGGCGTTGGCGTCGCCCGTGGTTTGCTCGATCAACTCGGCGCAGATAGTGCCGTAGCCTTGCATCACATCACGCGGAACGGTTTCGTAACCTTCATAGGAGGTGTCCGATACCACCGGCCAGCCGTTCTGCTCGGCTATGTCGGCAGTGTGCTGTACCGACTCGTCGTAGTTGCCCTTGATCCGGATGATCCGCGCGCCGTACTCGGCAATCGCCGCTTCACGCTCGGTGCTCACGTTGGCGTGCAACACGATGACGCATTGGCAGCCGACGCTTTGGGCAGCTGCGGCCAGCGCTCGGCCGTGGTTGCCGTCGGTGGCGCTGATCACGGTGAAGTCGCGCAGACGCTCTTGGTATTGACCTTGAATCAGTCCCTTGGGGTCAAAGGACTCGTGCGGCATAAGGCGCAAGATCAGCCTGACCAGTGCAATCGGTGCGCCCAAGGCCTTGAAGCTGGCCAGAGGCGAACGGGTCGATTCGTCCTTGACCCAGAACTGGCCAATGCCAAGTTCTGCCGCAATCCCCGGCAGTTGCCACAGCGGTGTGGCGTGCGGGCTCAGGTGTTCCCAGCGCGACAACCAGTCGCGTGATTCATGGGCGGCCTGCACGCTCATTACATCCTGAAGGCTGGCGGGATAGGTGCAGCGTGTGGCGCGAGGGTTGGCGAATAACATACCGGCTCCATCGTTGTTCATTGGAAATAAGAGATGAATGCTGTTCATGCACTGGCTGTTCTGTAGCGCCCTAAAAACTGGCGGACCCGCTCACTGTCGGCGTCAGTGAAGAATTTTTCCGGGGCGGCCTGCTCAATAATCTGGCCTTTCTCGATGAACACCACTTCATCGGAAACAGCGCGTGCGAACTCCATTTCATGGGTCACGATGACCATGGTGAAACCGTCTTCGGCCAGCGAGCGGATAACCGCCAGCACTTCACCGACCAGTTCCGGGTCGAGGGCGGAAGTAGGCTCATCGAACAAAATCACTTCGGGGTTCATCGCCAGGGCTCTGGCGATTGCCACCCGTTGGCGTTGCCCGCCAGACAACGACCACGGGTAGGCATCGTGCTTGTGCGACAGGCCGACTTTTTCCAGCAAGGCGGTGGCCTGCCCGGTGGCCTCTTTGCGGTTGACCCCCATGACATGGATCGGCGCTTCGGTAATGTTTTGCAGCACCGTAAGGTGCGGCCACAGATTGAAGCTCTGAAACACCATGGCCGTGCGAGCACGCATCGCCGCCAGCTCGCGGTTTGACATGGGTTTAACCCCGCAGCCTTTGACGCCCATGCGCTCGCCGCCAATATAAATCTCCCCGGCGTCGGGCACTTCCAGCCAGTTGATGCAGCGCAGCATGGTGGATTTTCCTGAGCCCGAAGAGCCCAGAATACTCACGGTTTGTCCGCGTTCGACCTGCAGGTTGATGCCGCGAAGCACCTCAATGCCGCCGAAGTTTTTGTGCAGATCGCGTATTTCAACGACCGGGGCCGACTTATTCATGAACCAGTCCTCTTTTCTGCGCGCGTCGGCCAAGACGACGCAGCAATGCCTCGACCAGAAGTGTGATTGACCAATACAAGGCGATGACGAAAACAAACGGTGGCAGCGGCACAAAGTATTTGGCTTGTACGGCCGAGGCCGCAGCGGTCAGGTCCATCAAGGTGATGATGGACAAGAAGGCGGTGTCTTTTAAAAGGCAGACCAATTGGTTGCCAAACAGCGGCCCTGAGCGCATCACCATTTGTGGCAGCAGAATCCGCCAGTACATCTTCGAGTTCACAAACCCGTGGGCATAGGCCGCTTCTGCCTGGCCAGCCGGAAGTGACGTTCTGGCAGCGCGCAATATTTCGGCAAAGTAGGCCGCGTGATAGGTGATCAGCGCCAGGAACCCTGCAGACCACACATCCAGGCGGATGCCAACGTTGGGCAAGCCGTAATACAGCAGGTACAAAAAGATCAGGAAAGGCAGCATTCGCATCAGGTCCATCGCCCCGCGAATCAGTTTTCCGGTGACGTTGTTGTCGCGCCCCTCTAACAGGAAGGCGATAACGCACGCCAACAGAAAAGCGCACACCGATGACACGCAAAAAAGGATCAGCGTGTTTTGTAACCCCAGCGCAAACACGTCCAGGTTGTCCCACAGCATGGTTAGTCCGTTCATGGGCTCTCCTACATGGCCAGGCGCTTGGCGCGCGAATCTGCGATTCGCTGGAAGCGGACAAGCCCGCCGATGATCAGGATATAGAGCAGTCCGGCTGCCAGAATCGGCGGCAGCGGGTCATAGGTCACGGCTGCAATGCGATTGGTCACGCGGGTTAATTCGACAATGCCGATCATGGCGATGGCCGGACTGCTTTTGACCAGCAATGACATTTCGTTCACCAGCCCTGGCAGGCTGGTCGTCAACATTTGCGGGAGCATGATGCGCCGCAGGGTTAAACCCGTGGTCATGCCGGCGGCTTTGGCGGCTTCAAGTTGCTCCTTGGAAAAACTGTTCAGCGCGCCGCGCCAGATCTCGGCGTTGAACGCCGTTGTATTGAGCGTCATGGCGGCGATAGCCACCACGCGAGCATCAACTTCCCAGCCTGCTGACGGTGCAATCACAAATAAGAACAAGACCAACGTGACCATCGGCGTCGCTCTTATCAAGCTGACATAGACCGAGAGAACGTGGCTGATGACAGGGATTTTGGCAGCACGTAACAGTGCAACCACCAGCCCGAGCATAATGCCGAGCGCGATAGAAATGCCGCACACCCAAATAGTTGTCCATGCGGCATACAGGAGCGTGATCCAGTCACTGCTTTCCATTAACGACATCCTTCGAACACGTTCTTAGGCATTCAGCTGCCTGCCGAGCCAACAGAAATCTGTAGTGACCTGAGCATTGTTGGTACGTCATGCACCAACAATGAGGGCGTTCAGGTTATTGCGCGGTCAATTGAGTGAACTGTGCTGAAGACGTAATCGGTTCGCGCGGGAGAGTGTCGAAGGACTGTCCAAGCCATTTGACTTGAAGTTCGGCAAGTTTGCCGGTGTCGCGCAAGTGGTTAACAAAGCCGCTGAGGTAATCCAGCAGTTCCTTATTACCCTTGGCCACGGGCCAGGCGATGTAACCCATGCTCGACGTGGCTTCGCCGACGGCAAACACTTTTGGCCGTTCCTTGACCAGCATGTTGGCCGGAACAATGGAGTTCACGACATAGTCGAGTCGGCCATTGGCCAGGTCGGCATAGGCTTCCGGGTAAGACTGGTACTGAACAATTTTGCCAAGCGAACCGCCACCGGCTTTGAGTTTGGCATCTAGTTGCGTCAAGCGCGCCAGTTGCGCGCCACCGGCCTGCACACCCACGGTCAAGCCCGACAGGTCGGCGATTGATTTGATACGGTCGTCATTCGCCCGTTTGATGTAATGCGACACTTCAGGCGCGACCGGGGCTACGAAATCAAATGCGCCCAGGCGTTCTTCGGTCACTCCGGCGCCGGTGATTGCGGCGTCGTACTTGCCGGAAGTAATACCGGCCAGCAAACCGGTCCACGGCATGATGTCCTGGTTGACTTTAAAGGGCGCGTACTTGCGAAGTTCAGCAATGACATCCTTGTGAAAACCATCGGACTGGCCGTCCTTGATAAATTCAAAAGGGTAGTAACTGTCTTCGGTGGCGATATTAAGCGTGCCGCGGCTTTTGATCTCGTCCAGGTTGGCGGCTGTCGCCACAGAAGTAAAACTTAACGTGGCACTGATAATAAGACTGACCGCGCCGAGTGCAATTAGTCGACCTGCTTTAATCAATGCAGTGTGGGGAATTCGTTGTACTTGAACTGGATTCATCGCAAGGCTCCCATCGGATAAGTGGCGGGGCAGTACCAAACTAAAAGCTGCAAGTGCGGTTGGGATAGCGTTAAACATGCTTCCTCCTTTCTTATTGTTTTGATCTGTGGGAAGTGCAGCCCATTCCTGACCAGCAGGCGGGATGAAAAGATGCTACTGCCGGGGCTGCGCACAATTGCTCGAAAATCGAGGGTTGAAATGGGTCATTGTTGCGTTTTCGGTTTTTTGTTGCGTCAGGCGCTGTTTAATGGCCTGTTTGCGACCAGTGTGCGCAAGGAATGAGCGTACAGACGCATTATCTGCTGTAATCCCCCGGCCCCTTGTGAAGGAATCACCCCATGCAACTTGATGCTTATGACCGCAAGATTCTCAATCTTTTGCAGGACAACAACCGGATCTCGCAGCGAGAATTGGCGGAGGACGTCAACTTGTCGCCTTCGGCCGTTAACCGAAGAATTGCTGCATTAGAGGCTTCAGGCGTGATAAAGCAGAACGTCAGTATTGTTGACCCGGCCGCCGTGGGACGACCTATTACGGTGATTGTCGAAGTCAAACTTGAAAATGAACGTCTTGATCTGCTGGATGAAATCAAAAAACGCTTTGTCAGTTGCCCACAAGTGCAACAGGTGTATTACGTGACCGGTGATTTTGACTTTTTGCTGGTGATGAATGTGCGAGACATGAGTGAGTACGAACTGCTGACCCGAGAGCTGTTTTTCTTTGGCAATATCAAACAGTTCAGAACCTGCGTGGCCATGCAAAACATCAAAAGAACCTTTGCCGTACCGATCGACCTTGAATAACAAGGTCGTACTCGGTTTTGCTTCAATTCGGCTCGCACACGCTCACCAGTAGTTTCCCAAACGCACAGGCCGCTGGGTTTTTTACGGCGATACTCCAAATAAGCCTGAAGTCAGCCTTGGGCAGTGCCGGAAGGCCATATTGGCCGTCAATCACGCGCATGCCCGGCTCCAGATCGCCCTTCGGCAAAGCGGTAACGGCAAGCCCTGCCAGGACTGCGGCGCGTAGGCCTTGCTGGCTGGCTGAGGTAAAGGCCACTCGCCATTCCACGCTGGAGTCCTGCAGAGCGTCGATGGCTACTTGGCGATGCACGCAAGGCGCAGGGGCAAAGGCCAGTGGTAACAGGCCAGCGTCCGGGAATTCAAAGTGTTGCGCGGCGACCCAGACAAAATGGGTTTCGCGCAGCACGGTGCCGCCCGCCGGACTGCCCGGTAATGCCAGGACTACGGCCAGATCGAGTTTGTCAGTATCGACTTGAGCACGCAGGTCCAGATAAGGGCAAACGGTGACGTCGAGGCGCACCGCAGGAAACTGCCGGGTAAAGCGGGTCAGCAACGGCGGCAAGCCATCGCCGATAAAGTTCTCTGGCAGGCCAAATCGCACGGCCCCAGTCACCGATGACGTTTCAAAGCGGCGGATCAAGGCGTCGTGGGCCTTGATGATGCATTCGGCATGGCGCAGAAAATCTTCGCCGTCTTCGGTCAGCGTCAAGCGCCGGGTGGTGCGGGTCAGAAGTGTGGTGCCGGCTTGTTCTTCGAGGCGGCGGATCTGATGACTGATCGCCGATTGGCTCACGTGCATGCGCTCGGCAGCACGCGTGAAACTGCCCGTTTCTTTGATTGCGATAAGCGCTCGTAACAGGGCTGGGTCGAAGTCCATTTGGCTAACTCATGATGAAAATTAATAAAACCTACGAAATTAAATCATTTTTGTCATCTTCGGATTGCTCCCAGAATGCCCCCGGTCGCGCTATAGGCGCTAGCCCATCCCTTTGATCTGGAAGATCTTGATGCCGTTTTCGTCGTCACAAAAAGATGTGTTTACCCTCGCAGCCGTGTGCATAGCCGCGCTGATGTTTGGCTTGGAAGTGTCCAGCGTGCCCGCCATCCTGCCGACCCTTGAGGCGGTGTTGCACAGTAATTTCAACGATCTGCAATGGATCATGAATGCCTACACCATCGCCTGCACCATGGTGCTAATGGCCATCGGCACGCTGGCGGACCGCTATGGGCGCAAGCGGGTGTTCATGATCAGTCTGGTGTTGTTCGGCATGACCTCGTTGAGTTGCGGCCTTGCACAAAACAATGACGTGTTGATTGTCAGTCGATTTTTGCAAGGCATGGCAGCGGGGGCGATGTTGATCTGCCAGGTGGCCGTGTTGTCACACAGGTTCCAATCAGCGGCAGCCCGGGGAAAGGCATTTAGTGCTTGGGGGATTGTGTTCGGCATTGGCCTGGGTTTCGGGCCGATTATCGGTGCGGCCATCGTGACGGTGTCGAGTTGGGAATGGGTGTTTTTGGTGCATGCGCCGATTTCCGTACTGGCGCTGGGACTGGTGATTGTCGGGATCGATGAGTCAAAAGACCCGCAACGTCGACGCCTTGATGTGCTGGGGATTACGTCGCTGTCATTGGCGGTGTTGGGGCTTTCGTGGTTTCTGACCCAAGGCGCTGCAACGGGTTTTACTACCCGCAAAGTGCTGTTCAGCCTGTTGGTGGCGGTCGTCAGTTTTAGCGTTTTTGTGGTCTCGCAACGGCGTGGCGTCGATCCAATGTTCGACTTTTCGGTGCTGCGTATTCGTCGTTTCTCGGGCGCCTTGATTGGCGCAGCTGCGATGAATTTCAGTTTCTGGCCCTTCATGATTTACCTGCCGTTGTACTTTCAGAACAGCCTGGGTTACGGCAGTGTTGGCACCGGTCTGGCGTTACTGGCCTACACGCTACCGACCCTGGTGGTCCCGCCGTTAGGCGAGCGTCTGGCGTTGCGCTATCGGGCGGACGTGGTGATTCCTGCCGGATTGTTCACCATTGGGTTGGGTTTTATGTTGATGAAATGGGGGAGTAGCGTCGAGCAGGCCAGTTGGTTGAGCATGCTGGCCGGTTGTGTGCTGGCAGGGGCCGGGTTAGGGCTGACCAACACGCCGGTGACGAATACCACCACCGGCTCGGTGTCCAGTGAACGCTCGGGCATGGCGTCGGGTATCGACATCAGCGCACGCATGATCAGCCTGGCCATCAATATCGCGCTGATGGGCTTCATTCTGGTGCAAGGCACGCTGTCCTCTCTGCGCAGCCAGATGCCCGGCGTGGTCGATGAAGAGCAACTGAGATCGCTGGCGCAGAGTATTTCGGCGGGAAACCTGAGCGCAGCGGGGCAGGGCGCTGCATTGGCGCACGGATTTGGCTGGGTGATGGTGTATGGCGCGATTGCTGCTTGGGTGTTGATGGCGGTGAGTGGCTGGATCTTTTGGCAGGGCAAGCGCAACTCATGAGTGTTTGGGCTGCTCGGTGGTGATCATGCCCATGACGAACGAAGTCAGGGTGTCGGCCAGATAACGCTCCGTCACGTCGATGCTGCGCCATTGCGACTGGCCGAAAAGCATGCCGATCACCGCTTCGGTAATCAGCGTGGTGTGCGCATTGTTGGCGTATTCGGCCGAAATAATGCTGTTGAGCAAGGCCGCGTAATGGCTTTGTAGTTGGTTGATTTCTTGCTGTTGCTGGTCATTCAGGTTGATGAATTCCCGGGTGACCAGCAGCAGACGATGTTTTTCGGCAAGGTTGAAGGTGACAAACGCGTGGACGAATCGATGCAGACGTTCGCGCTGGCTGCTTGCACCGCGCATGCGGCGTTTGGTGTCGGCCAGCAGGTCGCACAGGGCGCCCTCGATCAACTCGAACAGCACGCACTGTTTGTTTTCGAAGTGGGCGTACAGCGAGCCCGCATGCAACCCCACCCGCGCGGCCAGATCACGCAGGCCAATCGCCTGATAACCCCGCGTCGCAAACAATTCCAGGGCCACATCCAGCAAGCGGTCGCGCACCGTGCCGGGAACAGATTTTGTCGCGAGGAGGGCGGCTGGCATGGTGCTGTCCTGTACCCGTGTCGGGCAAATTGAATTTGACCAAATGTAAGACAACAGGCATCTTACGTAAAGACTAATCGTGGAGGTGTTTGATGGACGGGCAAACGGTTGTAATCGTCGGTGGTGCTTCGGGTTTGGGGTTGGAAACAGCCAAGCTGATGCGTAAACGCGGGGCCGCAAAGATTGGCATTATCGATAGAAACGAGCCGTTGATGGCGGCGGCAGCCGAACTGCTTCGCGCCGAGGGGTGTGAAGTGGCCACGGCGGTCGGCGATATTTCCCGTCAAGCCTCGGCACATGCTGCTTTCCAGCAGATTGTCGATGCCTTGGGTCGTGTCGATTGCCTGGTGAACAGTGCCGCGATTTATCCCAGACAAGACATTTTCGAGATCAGCGACGAAGAGTGGGACCTGGAAAACGCCGTCAACATCAAAGGCACCTATCACATGATGGTCGCGGCGGTGAAGCACATGCAGGCCTACGTGGCAGCGCCGGCAGTGACCGGTCGCATCGTCAATGTGACCTCGGTGGATGCCTTCAAGGCCCACCCACAAAACGCCCACTACGCCGCGACCAAGGCGGCGGTCGTCAGCCTGACCAAGTCCTTCGCCCAGGCCTGTGCCAAAGACCAGATTCTGGTCAACTCGGTGGCCCCGGCCGGTTTTGCCACCGAGCGCGCCAAGCAACTGGGTTTTCTCGGTGAACTGGCGGCTGCCAACCCGCTGGGTCGCGCTGCTGAACCTGCCGAAATAGCCGAGTGGATCGTGATGATGGGCAGTAGCCGCAATAGCTATGCCACCGGCGAAAACGTGATTGTCAGCGGGGGCTATATCTATGCCTGATTCAGTGTCGATTGCCGCCCGTTATCGTTGTGCGCTGGTCACGGGTGCCACCAGCGGGATCGGCAAAGCGGTGGTGCTGGCACTGCGCGATGCCGGGTTGCAGGTGATCGCGGTCGGTCGCAACCCTGAGGCGCTGGCCCAATTGCGTGAAGAGCAGGGCGTGATCGTGGTCGAGGCCGATGTGCGGCAGATCAATGAGTACGCCGATGTGCTGGCGCGTTACCCGGTGGATGTGCTGGTCAATAACGCCGGTGTCCTGTCTACCCGCGCCTCTTTTCAAGAGATGGACCCGACTGAAATCGACAACATGTTCGATATCAACCTCAAGGCGCCTTTGCATCTGACGCGGCAGGTGCTGCCGGGGATGATCGAGCGCGGGCATGGTCATCTGTTCTTTATCGGTTCCAGTGCGGGTCGAGCGCCGCATCCGGGCGCAGCGGTGTATGGCGCGTCCAAGGCCGGTATCAGTCTGTTTTGTGATGCGCTGCGCTGTGATTTGCTCGGCAGCGGGGTGCGTGTCACTGAAATTGCCCCGGGCCGGGTGCAGACCCAGTTGTACAAGACCGCCATGGGCATGCAGGCCGCAGGCAGCGAGCTGTACGACGGCTATGAGTCGATCCAGCCGCAGGACATTGCCACTTTATTGCTGGCGGCCTTGAGCTTGCCGCAGCAGGTCGATGTGTCGCGTCTCGAAGTGTTCCCGACCGCCCAGGCCGTGGGCGGCTCGCGCATGGTCAAGACACTGGGGTGATGACATTGCCGGGATCTCACAAGCCCCGGCAATCCCCGAAAAGAATCAAAAAGCCGTGTGACAGTGCTTGACTGCCTGTAAGACAACTTATAACTTACATTTCAAGCGGGCTTGAATGCCTCTTGTCATGAGATCAGGAATTTCAGGGGATACGACGATGACTGCTACTTCATGCCGGGTCGGCGTGGACATAGGTGGGACCTTTACCGATATCGCGCTGGACGCAGGCGGGGTGTTGCACTCAACCAAAATCCTTACTGACTATGAGCTGCCAGAGCGCGCCATTCTCACGGGTGTGAAAACCGTTCTGGAGGCTGCAGGGCTACAGTTATCGGACATTGAGCAGTTGATCCACGGCACCACGCTGGCCACCAATGCGCTCATTGAGCGACGTGGGGCCAAGACCGCTTTTATTACCACTGAAGGGTTTCGTGACACGCTGGAAATGCGCACCGAAAACCGCTTCGAACAATACGACATCAACATCACCCTGCCGCCACCGCTGATCGAGCGCGAACATCGTTACACCCTGCGCGAGCGTTTGAATGTCCGCGGCGAGGTGCTGATCGCCCCGCAACAAGCCGACATCGACGCGCTGGTGGAGCACGTGGCCGAGGGTGGCTACGAAAGCATCGCGGTGGGCTTTATTCACAGCTACGTGAATGGCGCACATGAGCGCCTGCTGCGTGATGCGTTGCAGAGCCGACTGCCGACGGTGTCGATCTCGATTTCCAGCGAAGTATCGCCGCAAATGCGCGAGTTCGAGCGTTTCAACACGGTGTGCGCCAACGCCTATGTCAAACCGCTGATCAAGTCCTATCTGGACCGATTGGTGGTTACGCTCAAAGCGTCCGGCGCCAACTGCCCGGTGTTTATGATTCACTCCGGCGGCGGGATTATTTCAGTGCAGAGCGCGGCTGAGTTTCCGGTGCGGCTGGTGGAGTCGGGGCCTGCGGGTGGAGCAATTTTTGCTGCCGATATAGCTCGTAAATATGCCCTGGATTCGGTGGTCTCGTTCGACATGGGCGGCACCACAGCGAAAATTTGCCTGATCGAAAACCAAGTCCCTAAAACCGCCAAAACATTCGAAGTAGCGCGCACCTGGCGCTTCAAGAAAGGCAGCGGCATGCCGATCTCGATCCCAGTGGTGGAGATGGTCGAAATTGGTGCTGGCGGTGGTTCGATTGCGAGCATTGACAGCATGCGCCAGATTCGCGTTGGCCCACACAGCGCAGGCTCCGAGCCGGGCCCCGCGTGTTACGGGCGTGGTGGTCAGCAACCGACCATTACCGATGCCAACCTGCTGCTGGGGCGTCTTGATCCGGACAACTTTGCCGGTGGCGCCATGCGCCTGTCGACAGACGCGGCCACCTCGGCCACAGCGCGTGCCATTGCGCAGCCGCTGAACATGGATGCGGTCACCGCTGCCTATGGCATCTGTGAAGTGGTCGACGAAAACATGGCCAATGCGGGCCGCGTGCATGCGGTTGAAAGCGGCAAGGATATTAGCGAATACACCATGATCACCTTCGGTGGCGGCGGTCCGCTGCACGCGGCGCGGCTGTGCGAAAAAATGGGTGTTTCGCGCTTTCTGGTGCCCGCCGGTGCCGGGGTTGGTTCAGCCATTGGCTTCCTGCGTGCGCCGTTTGGTTACGAAGCAGTGCGCAGCGCCTTTGTCAGGTTGTCCGAGTTTGCTGCGCCGCAGGTCAATGCACTGATTGACGACATGCAGGCCGAGGCGATCAGCTTCTTGCGTCAAGGCATGCCTGAAGGCGAGCCGGAACTGGAATGCACGGCGTTTATGCGTTACGTCGGTCAGGGCTGGGAGATTCCGGTGGCCTTGCCGTTCAAACCGTTCAGCAACGCTGACACTGCGCAATTCAAAACCCTGTTTGAAGCGGCCTACACCGTGTTCTTCGGCCGTCCGATTGAAGGGCCGGACATCGAGATTGTCAGTTGGTCAGTCAAGGCCAGTTCGCCTTTGCTGCCGGTGGATGAGGTGGAGCAGGTCAAGGCTTCACACCGTGCCCAGGAAGTCGCTCGGCGCGAGGTTTTTGACGTGGTGATTGGCGGCTTTGTCGATGCGGGCATCTACCAGCGCGAAACCCTGCAATCGGGGGCGCGTATCGACGGCCCGGCAATCATTGCCGAGCGCGAAACGTCGACCTTTGTGTCGTCCTCCTTCACGGCCACGGTTCAGCCAGATGGCTGCCTGCTGGTCGTCCGGCGTTAAGCCTCACTTGCATAGAAGGCGATTTTTCCAATGAGCGATACCTTGATCGATATTCAAATGCAGGTGATGTGGAATCGCCTGATTTCGGTGGTTGAAGAGCAGGCCCTGACCCTGATCCGCACGGCGTTTTCGACCAGTGTGCGTGAGGCGGGCGACTTGTCTGCCGGGGTGTTCGACCGGGCTGGCAACATGCTGGCGCAGGCCGTCACCGGCACGCCGGGGCACGTCAACACCATGGCTGAGGCCGTGGTGCATTTCATCAAAGACATCGGCCCCGAGAATATTTTCGAAGGCGATGTGTACGTGACCAATGACCCGTGGAAGGGCACCGGGCACTTGCACGACATCACCATCGTTTCGCCCTCGTTCTACAAAGGCCAGTTGATCGGCTATTTCGCCAGCACCGCGCACGTGGTGGACATTGGTGGTCGTGGTTTTGGCCCGGATGCGCGTGAGGTCTACGAAGAAGGCCTGTTTATTCCAATCATGAAGCTGTTTGAGCGGGGTCAGGTCAATCGCGACCTGATCAACATTTTGCGCAACAACGTGCGTGAGAATGATCGGGTGGTCGGCGATTTTTATGCGCTGTCTGCCTGCAACGAAACCGGTCACAAGCGCTTGCTGAGCATGCTCGAAGAGTTCCGCCTGGACGATCTGGAGCACATCGGCGGATTCATTCTGGAGCACAGCCGCCGGGCCACGCTGGAGTGCTTCAAGTCACTGCCGCATGGCACCTACCAGAACAGCATGACCCTGGACGGCTATGACGTTCCCGTGACCTTGTCGGTGACATTGACTGTCGGGCCAGACGGCATTTTGACCGACTTCAATGGCACCTCCGGCATGAGCCAGTTCGGCATCAACGTGCCGCTGGGGTACGCCAAGGCGTACGCCTGCTATGGCCTCAAATGCATCATCGCCCCCGAGATCCCTAACAACTCGGCCTCGCTGGAACCGTTTGAAGTTGTGGCGCCCGAGGGCTGCATTCTGAATGCCAAGCACCCGGCCCCGGTTTCGGTGCGTCATGTGCTCGGTCATTTTGTGCCGGATCTGGTGCTCGGCGCGCTGCACAAATGCCTGCATGGCCAGGTTCCGGCTGAAGGGGCCAGCGCACTGTGGAACCTGCATTTGAGCGTTCGCCCGCTGGAGAGCAATCCGCAGGGGCGCAATGCCGAGATGCTGATGTTCAACAGTGGGGGCATGGGCGCCCGTTCGGCCAAGGACGGCCTGAGCGCCACCGCATTTCCGAGTGGTGTGCACACCATGCCGGTTGAGGCCACTGAGCACGCAGGCCCGGTCATCGTCTGGCGCAAAGAGCTGCGCAACGGCTCCGGCGGTGCCGGGCAATTGCGCGGTGGTCTGGGGCAAGAGATCGAAGTCTCGGCGGCCGAGGGTTACTCGTTCCGTTTCAGCGCGATGTTCGATCGGATTCTGTACCCGGCGCGCGGCCTTGAAGGTGGCAAAGAGGGCGCCAAGGGGTATGTCGGCCTGGACGACGGCACTGTATTGCGTGGCAAGGGGCAGCAGTTTGTGCCCGCTGACAGGCGTCTGTTGCTCAGCTTGCCAGGCGGTGGCGGTTACGGCGACCCGCGTCAGCGGCCTCGGGCAGAGGTGGAGCGCGATTTGCGTTTTGGCTACATCAGTGCCGAACAGGCGCGTGACGACTACGGCTATGACGCCGGGCAGGGGGGCAAATAATGGAATTTCAAAGTTCGCGGGTTCGCAGCGTAAAAAGCTCGCCGAGCATGGCGGTGTCGGTGTTGGCCAAAAAGATGCTGGCGCAAGGCGAGCCGGTCATCAACCTGAGCCTTGGCGAGCCAGACTTCAACACCCCGGCGCATGTCATCGAGGCGGCTCATCAAGCCATGCTGGACGGCCATAACCATTACACCGCGCCGAATGGCTACGAGGTGCTGCGCCAGGCCATCGTTGACAAGTTCTCGCGTGAAAACGACTTGCACTATGGTCTGGATGAAATCTGTGTGGCCAATGGCGCCAAGCAGCTGCTGTACAACGCCTTTCTGGCGACCCTGGAGCCGGGCGATGAAGTCATCACGCCTGCGCCGTATTGGGTCTCCTACACCGACATGGTGCTGCTCAACGGCGGTGTGCCACGGGTTATTCCTTGTGGTTCCGAGCATGGCTTCAAGCTCGATGCGGCCCGGCTTGAGGCGGCGATAACCCCGAAGACGCGCTGGTTGATGCTCAATTCCCCGAACAACCCGTGCGGGGCGATCTATAGCCGTGAGGAGTTTGCGGCGTTGGGCGCGGTGCTGCAAAAACACCCGCGCGTGCTGGTGATCTCCGATGAGATTTACGAACACATCATTCTTGGCGACAAGCCCTTTGTCCCGTTCGTCATCGCCTGCCCTGAGTTGCGTGAGCGCACGCTGCTGATCAATGGCGTGTCCAAAGCCTATGCCATGACGGGCTACCGTCTGGGCTACGCAGCAGGGCCAAAAGAGCTGATTGTGGCGATGAACAAAACCCAGTCGCAGACCACCACTTGCCCTTCAGCAATCTCGCAGTTGGCGGCGGCAGCTGCCCTGAATGGCCCGCAAGACTTTGTCCGCGACGCCAATCGTGAGTATCAGGCACGCGGCGCCTTGGTCGTCGAAGGGCTGGCGGCCATTGAGGGGCTAGAGTTGCAGATGCCGGAAGGGGCGTTCTATGCCTTCCCCAAATGCGCGGCCTTTATGGGCAAGCGCACCCCGGACGGGCAAGTGATCGAGACCGATACCGACTTGGCCAACTACTTGTTGCGTGTGGGCAAGGTCGCGACGGTGCCAGGGTCTGCGTTTGGCCTAGAACCCTATATTCGTCTGTCGTTCGCCACATCGCGTCAGCAACTTGAGCAAGCCGTGGTGCAGATGCGCGATGCACTGGCTTTGCTGGTGTAAATGCTGCGCCCACTGACTATTACGAGAATTTCCTGATGAGCAAGCCTTTCAAACGATTGTTGATTACCGGTGCTGCGGGCCGTCTGGGCCGCGTATTGCGCGCCGAGATGCAGGCTTTTGCCGATGTTATTCGCCTGACCGACATCGCTGACATGGGTGAGGCGGCACCCCATGAAGAACTGGTGCGTTGCGACCTGGCCAATTTTGCCGATGTGCTGCCGCTGGCCGAGGGTGTTGACGCGATCATCCATGCCGGGGGTGTGCCGCTGGAAAACACCTTTGAGCTGATCCTCAACGGCAACATTGTCGGTACGTACAACATCTACGAAGCGGCCCGGCAGAAGGGCGTCAAGCGGGTGATCTACACCAGTTCCAACCACGCCATCGGTTTTTACGACCGCACCGAAACCATCGACGCCAGTGTGGCGCACCGACCGGATTCGCTGTACGGCCTGAGCAAGTGTTTTGCCGAAGACCTGGGCCGCTATTACTGGGACAAGTTCGGCATCGAGTCAGTGAATCTGCGCATTGGTTCTTCATTTGAAGAGCCATTGGACCGTCGCATGCTGGCGACCTGGCTGTCGTTTGGTGACTTTGCCCAGCTTGTCGAGCGTTCGCTGCTGGCCCCTCGTGTCGGGCACATGATTGTGTATGGCATGTCTGCCAACCGCGAGTCGCTGTGGGACAACCGCGCAGCGTCCTCGATCGGTTATGTGGCCAAGGACAGCGCCGATGATTATCGCGAGAGCGTTGAGGCGAAATTCCCGCCCATGGACCCGAACGAGCCCGCGGCGCGTTACCACGGCGGCAATTTCGCCGGTGCCGGGCATTTCGAAGATCCGAAATAACGCCTACTTATCGAATTCTCAGAGGTCCGCGCTATGGCTTCGACAGCGACAAAGCAACATTACGATGTGGTCATCGTCGGCGGTGCCGTCAATGGCAGTGCCACGGCCTATTTTCTGGCCAATAACCCGGACTTTACCGGGTCGGTGCTGGTGATCGAACGCGACTGGACGTATGCGCAGTCAGCGACGGCCTTGTCCAGCAGCTCGATACGGGTGCAGTTTTCCAATCCGATCAACATTCAGATTTCCCGTTTCGGCGCGCAGTTCATCCGTGATTTCCCGCAATTGATGGAGGTTAACGGCGATCAGCCAGACCTGGCCTTCAAGGAGAACGGTTACCTGTTTCTGGCGGATCAGAAGGGCTTTGACGTGCTCAAGCGTTTGCATCAGACCCAACTGGACAACGGCGCCGATGTGACCCTGATGGACACTGAAGCACTGATCAAGCGCTTCCCTTGGGTTAACCCGGACAGCCTGGCTGGCGGCACCTATGGCGAGAAGGATGAAGGCTGGTTCGATAACTACGGGATCATGAACGGCTTTCGCAAAAAGGCCCGTTCGCTAGGGGTCGAGTACATCGAGAACGAAGTGGTCGAGGTGCTGCGCCAGGGCGATGTGGTTACCGGTGTGCGGCTGGCCAGTGGCGAGCGCATCGGCTGCGACACGCTGGTGAATACCGCGGGCACCCGCGGCCCGAAAATCGCGCGCCTGGCCGGGCTGCAGATTCCGGTTGAGCCACGTCGGCGCTCGCTGTTTGTCTTCGATTGCCATACGCCGTTGCCGGGTGTAGTGCCGTTGACCATCGACCCGACCGGGGTGTTCTTTCGCCCCGAAGGCCATCTGTATCTGGGCGGGACGTACCCCAAGGTCGACCCCGAAGTCGACTACGAGGACTTCGACGTGCTGCACGACGAGTTTGAGGAAGAGGTGTGGCCGATTCTGGCTGAGCGCGTACCGGCGTTCGAGGCGATCAAGGTGGTCAACTCGTGGGCGGGGCACTACGACTTTTGCGTGCTGGACCACAACGCAATCGTGGGTCCGCACAATGAAGTGCGCAATTTTCTGTTCTGTAATGGTTTCAGTGGTCACGGCCTGCAACAGGCGCCCGCTGTCGGTCGCGGCCTGAGTGAACTGATTACTTACGGCGAGTACCGCAGCCTGGACCTGAGTGCGCTGTCGTACGAGCGTGTGGTTGAAAATCGTCCCTTTTTGGAAGACTCGGTCATCTGATCGTGTGGCCTGATGGAGAGCAAAATGACTAATAACAATGCCACAGCAGCCCGCACAGGCGGTCAGGTACTGGTGGATGCCTTGCGCATCAATGGCGTTGAGCGCGCATTTTGCGTGCCCGGCGAAAGCTACCTGGCAGTGCTCGATGCGTTGCATGACGCACAAGATGATATTGAGCTGATTGTGTGTCGCCAGGAGGGGGGCGCAGCCTACATGGCTGAGGCCTACGGCAAGCTGACCGGCAAGCCGGGGATCTGCTTTGTGACCCGTGGGCCGGGGGCAACCAATGCGTCGGTCGGCGTGCACACGGCCTTCCAGGACTCGACGCCGATGATCCTGTTTATCGGTCAGGTGGCCCGCGATCAGGTGGAGCGCGAGGCGTTTCAGGAAATCGACTATCGACGCATGTACGGTCAGATGGCCAAGTGGGTGGTCGAGGTGGATGACGCGGCGCGTTTGCCGGAGCTGCTCAGTCAGGCCTTTCACCGCGCCACCAATGGCCGGCCGGGGCCGGTGGTGGTGGCGTTGCCGGAAGACATGCTGACGGATGTGGTGACAGTGGCTGATGCAGGCCCGGCCCAATCCATCGAGCCGGCGGCTTCCCAGGCGTCGCTGGAGCAGTTGCAAAGCCTGATCGGCCAAGCGCAGCGCCCGCTGGTGGTGCTGGGGGGTGGCGGCTGGAGCGCTCAGGCCGTCAACGATATTCGCACTTTTATTGAGCGCCAGAACGTGCCGGTGGCAGCGTCGTTTCGTTGTCAGGATCTGTTCGATAACACATTGCCTAACTACGCCGGTGATTTGGGATTGGCCGCTGGCCCGGAGTTGGTTGAAGCGGTTAAAAACGCCGATTTGCTGATTGTGATTGGCGCCCGCTTGGGCGAGATGACCACGGGCGGTTATGCGCTGGTCAATATCCCGGTGCCCAAGCAAAAGCTGGTGCACGTGCATCCGGGCATCGAAGAGCTAGGCCGCGTCTACCAGCCGACGCTGGCAATCAACGCCGGGATGAAAACCTTCGCCGCACAGTTGGCGCAGTTGCCAGCAGTCAATGCGCAAGGTCTGGCGGATTGGACCGCGCAGCTTAATCGCGGATATCGGGCCAATTTTGATTGCCCACCTTCGCCGGGTCCGGTGCAAATGAGCGAGGTTATCGCTTGGCTGAATGAGCGTCTGCCGCATGACAGCATCATTACCTGCGGCGCTGGTAACTACACCGGTTGGGTGCACCGTGGCTATCAGCATCGCGCGTTTCGCACCTTGCTTGGCCCCACCAACGGCTCCATGGGCTATGGCGTACCCGCGGCGGTAGCGGCAAAAATTACTGCGCCGGAGCGCACAGTGGTGGCGTTTGCCGGTGACGGTTGCTTCCTCATGAACGGTCAGGAGCTGGCGACGGCGGCCAACTACGATGCGCGGCTGATCGTGATCGTGGTCAACAACGGCATGTACGGCACGATCCGCATGCACCAGGAGCGTACGTATCCGGGGCGTGTTTCGGGTACTGAGTTGCATAACCCGGACTTCGCCCTGTTTGCCAAATCGTTCGGCTTTTACAGTGAAACCGTGGTGGCGACTGAGCAGTTCAGTGCGGCGTTCGAGCGTTGTGTGGCGTCGGGCAAGCCTGCGCTGATCGAGATCCAGGTCGATCCGGAGGCACTGACCCCGCGCATGACCTTGAGCCAGATCCGCGAAAAAGCCCTCGCTTCGCGCTGATTCATTCACCTGGGGCGGGACAGAGTGATCGTCCCGCCTTTTTTTCGCCTTTTATTTAGACACGAGCACCTCATCATGAGACTTGCCGATCCTGCACTGCTGCGTGAACTTTGCTATATCGATGGCGCTTGGCTGGCGGCTGACAGCCAACAGACCCTTGACGTCACCAACCCGGCGACCGGTGAAATAATCGGCCGCGTACCCCGTATGGGCACCGCTGAAACCCGTCGCGCGATTGACGCTGCGCAGGCTGCATTGCCGGTGTGGCGAGCGCTGACGGCCAAAGAGCGGGCGGCTCGCTTGCAGGCCTGGTTCCGCGAAATCATGGCGCATCAAGAAGATCTGGCGCAGATCATGACCGCCGAGCAAGGCAAGCCACTGGCTGAAGCCCGAGGTGAAATTGCTTTTGCTGCGGCTTATGTCGAGTGGTACGCAGAAGAGGGCAAGCGCATTTACGGCGATGTGATCCCGTCGCCACAGGCGGGGCGTCGACTGATCGTCACCAAGGAGCCGATTGGTGTATGTGCAGCGATTACGCCGTGGAACTTCCCGGCTGCGATGATCACTCGCAAGGCCGCGCCAGCCTTGGCGGCGGGTTGCACGCTGGTGCTCAAGCCTGCCTCGCAAACGCCATTGAGCGCGCTGGCGCTGTGCGTGCTGGCTGAGCGTGCCGGGATTCCGCGCGGGGTGCTTAGCGTGGTCACAGGGGATTCCGGGGCGATTGGTGGCGAGCTGACGGCCAATCCGCTGGTGCGTAAGTTGTCCTTCACCGGGTCGACACCGATTGGCATCAAGTTGCTGGAACAGTGCGCCGCGACTGTCAAGAAAGTCACCATGGAACTGGGCGGTAATGCGCCGTTTATTGTGTTCGATGATGCGGACATCGATGCCGCTGTCGAGGGCGCGTTGATCGCCAAATTCCGCAACTCCGGGCAAACCTGCGTCTGCGCCAACCGCTTTTACATTCAGGACGGTGTTTACGATCAATTTGTGGACAAATTCGCTGCGCGCGTGGCGCAGTTGGTAGTGGGCGAAGGCACGCAAATCGATACGCACGTGGGGCCGATGATTGACGGCAAGGCTGTGGCAGGCGTTGAGGCGCTGGTCGCACAGGCGCAAGCGGCCGGTGCCCGCGTCATTGCGGGTGGCAAGCGCCATGCATTGGGCGGCGCCTTTTATGAGCCGACGCTGTTGGCCGATGTGACTTCGCAGATGCGTGTGGCCCAGGAAGAGATCTTTGGCCCGGTTGCGCCGTTGTTCCGCTTTCACACGGAAGAAGAGGTTATCCGCGAGGCAAATGCCACGGAGTTCGGCCTGGCCTGTTACCTGTATGCACGCGATATTGGTCGGGTGTGGCGAGTGTCCGAAGCCCTGGAATACGGCATGGTCGGGGTCAATGTGGGCGTGCTGGCCACAGAAGTGGCGCCGTTTGGCGGGGTTAAATCCTCTGGGCTGGGGCGTGAAGGGTCGCGCTACGGCATCGAGGATTACGTTGAAATCAAATACGTGTGCCTGGGGCTTGGCTAATGCAGTGAAACAGCAGGGCGGAGATTACTCTCCGCTCTGTACCAGACGCTGATAGCGCGAAAGGCTTTCTTCCAGATGTTTGCGCAGCGCACTGCGGGCTGCGCTGACGTCGCCCATGGTGATCGCTGACAAGATTGCCCCGTGTTCGCGGCCAATCTTCTTGATGTGCGCCTGACGGCTTTTGCCGGTGGATTGGCCGTGCTTGAGGTGCAGGTCGAAAATGATGTCCGGGCCCAATGCTTCTAGCAACTGGGTGAAGTGCGGGTTGTTGGTGGCACGGGCAATGGCCAGGTGGAATTCGAAATCGGCTTTGGCTTCTTCTTCCAGGTCGGTGCCGTCCAGTGCGTTGAAGCGATCAAAGGCCTGGGTAATGTCGGCCATGCTGGTCGGGCTGCGGCGTTCGGCGGCACGCGCCACGGATTCGGTTTCAATACCCAGGCGCAGTTCCAGAATTTGCGCTGCTGCGCGCACATCATCGACCGCCGTGCTGAGGGCGTAGCCAATGCGCTTCACGTCCTGCTCAACCACAAACACCCCGACGCCCTGGCGTGCGATCAGGCGTCCACCCAGGCGTAATGAAGCGACAGCCTCGCGAACCACCGGGCGGCTGACCCCGAATTCTTTGCACAGCTCTTGCTCGGAAGGCAGTTTTTCGCCTGGCCGGTAAGTGCCCACGTCAATGCGATTAGACAGCTCACGGATAACCGTTTCTGCAAGATTGCCCCTGCGGGTCCCAGGTGTCGCGTCCATTTATGTAACTCCTGAATCTGAGTGCTCATCACGGAAGATGAATAGTGAGTCGTTTAATAGCTGATCGGGCTTCGTCAGATAAGTTGCAAAGCCTCATTTTTTATTGCCAGCAGTGTCTGTTTTAAGCTTTGTCGGATGACCGGTATGTTATCAAACAACTGACCTCCTATGGTGCTGGCTCAATTCTAGACCAGCGTTTGTGCCTCAGTTTTGTGCGTTTTTACGGTGGTTAAAAAACTTCAGTGCCTTTTTGTTACGGTCAAGCATACACCCATTGACAGTTGCCTGCTGACTGTTATCTTACAAGTGCGGTCGCTTAGGGGGCCGCCTACTGCAGTGAGAGTGTCCCGAATAACCTCTGGTTGCCGTGACAGGGCCCAGAAGTGGAATAGAAGACTTGCACGCCAACGTGCTCAATTCGTTTTATCCGATGATTTCTGGGAGGGGTATATGCATAAAAACAACCTGATTTTCACAGCACTCGCTGCTGCCATGGCCACCGTATTGAGTGTTGGCGTGGCTAGCGCCGCCGACACCGAAGTGGTTCGCATCGGCTTTGCCGGGCCATTGACCGGGCCGTCCGGGCACCAAGGCCTGGACGTTGAGCACGGGGTCAGTATCGCTATCGAAGAAGCCAACCAGCAGAAATTGAAAATTGGGGACAAAGTCGCCGAATTCAAGCTGGTGTCCGAAGACGATGTGGCCGACCCACGCACTGGCACCGCCGTCGCTCAGCGTCTGGTGGATGCCAAGGTGGCCGTGGTAATCGGTCACTACAACTCAGGCACCAGCATTCCTGCTTCCAAGATTTATGCCGCCGCCGGCATTCCGCAAATCTCGCCTTCAGCCACCAACCCGGCCTTGACCCAGCAGGGCATCAAGTCGGTGTTCCGCGTGGTCAACGATGACGCGACCTTGGGTCGTTACGCGGGCAACTACCTGGTCAACAAACTGGGCGCCCAGCGCATCGCCATCTTTGATGACCGTACCGCGTATGGCCAAGGGTTGGCCGATGAAGTAAACAAGGCGGTGAAGGCGGCAGGCGGCAACGTGGTGGTGCGTGAATACACCAACGACAAGGCCACTGATTTCAACGCGATTCTGACCACTGCCAAAGCCAAACAGGCGGATGCCGTGTTCTTTGCTGCACTGGATTATCAGGCTGCGCCCATGGCCAAGCAGATGAAGAACCTGGGCATCAAGGCCAAGTACATGAACATCGGCAACCTGCCAAATGATGAGTTCAAGAAGATGGCTGGCAGTGCTGCCGAAGGCACTTACGCCTGGAACTACGGCACACCGTTGCAAGACCTGCCGCGTGGCGTGGCCTTCGAGAAGAAGCTCAAGGACAAGTACGGCGTCGGCGTGGTGCAGTCATCTCCGGCTGCCTACGACGCGACCTGGGCCGCCATCACGGCGATGGTCAAGGCGCAATCCGACGATCCGGCGGTTTACCTGCCAGTGCTCAAAGACTCCAGCTATGACGGCGTGACGGGCGTCATTGCCTTTGATGACGCAGGCAACCTGAAAAATGCCGCGGCAACGATTTTCCAGTTTGAAGGCGGCAAGTGGAAAACCCTGTCGATCGAACGCGACTAAGCAACACGCCACACCTAAAAACTATAAGCGGGCCGGTACGGCCCGTGACCAGAACAAAAAGAACTTTTTCTGATCTGCCCTGAATGTCACCGCGTTGTTGCCACCGGCAAGAGCGGGTGGTTTTGACGCAGCTTTGAGGATCCATCTCGTGGAAGCCAATCTCGATATCTTGTTGCAACAGGTGCTTAACGGCCTGGTGCTGGGCAGTATTTATGCCTTGGTTGCTCTGGGTTACACCATGGTTTACGGCATCATCGGCCTGATCAACTTCGCCCACGGCGAGATTGTGATGGTCGGTGCAATGGTGACAATTTCAGTGCTGACCATGCTGGCAGGTTTTGGCTTCGCGCCGGGCGTACTGACTCTGCTGTTCGCCATCATGATCGCGGCCATTATCTGCATGTTGATGGCCCAGGGGATGGAAAAATTCGCCTATCGACCATTGCGCAAGGCCCCGCGCCTGACGCCGCTGATTCTGGCCATCGGTATTTCGATCTTTCTGCAAAACCTGGCAATGATGATCTGGGGCCGGGGCTACAAGACGTTTCCCGAGGTGGTTGAAACCCAACCGATTGCGGTGTTCGGCGCGACCATCACCAATATTCAGATGAGCATCATGATCATCTCGGTGGTCATCATGTTTGCCCTCTGGCTGCTGGTGGATAAAACCAGGCTGGGCAAGGCCATGCGCGCCACCGCGCAAAATCAGGAAGTCGCAGGCCTGATGGGCATCAACATTAACCGGGTCATTTCCGCGACGTTTCTGATTGGTGCATCGCTGGGTGCGATTGCCGGGGTGATGCGCGCGGTCAACTACGGCCAGGCTGATGCCTACATGGGGTTGCTGCTGGGGCTCAAGGCGTTTTCCGCGGCGGTACTCGGCGGCATTGGCAACCTGTTCGGGGCGATGGCGGGCGGCTTGCTGCTCGGCCTGATCGAGTCCCTCGCGGCGGGTTATACCGGGCAGTTGACCGGCGGTTTTCTGGGGGCGAACTACCAGGACATCTTTGCGTTCATGGTGCTCATTCTGGTGTTGCTCGTACGGCCGAACGGCCTGATGGGTGAGCGTCAGGCCGATCGCGCCTAGGAGGCTGTGTCATGAAGAATAATTACGCTCAATATGCGCTGCTGATTCTCGCGTTCATTGCGTTGCCGTTTGTGGTCGAGGCTATCCCGGTTCTGGGCCCGACCTGGGTGCGCATCCTCGGTTTCGCCATGCTCTACGTGCTGTTGGCGCTGGGGCTCAACATCGTGATCGGCTACGCCGGTTTGCTGGACATGGGTTATATCGGTTTCTATGCCATCGGCGCCTATCTGTACGCGTTGCTCTCGTCACCGCACCTGAACATGGCGGGGCTGGTGGAGGGCGTGATGAACTGGCCGCTGTGGCTCATCATTCCGCTGGCTGCCGTGAGTGCGGCGATTTGCGGGGTGCTGATTGGTGCGCCCGTGCTCAAGCTGCGCGGCGACTACCTGGCAATTGTCACCTTGGGGTTCGGCGAAATCATCCGGATTTTCATGAACAACCTCGACCAGCCGGTGAACATCACCAACGGCCCGCAAGGTATTTCGGGCATTGCGCCGCTGCACATTGATGGCGGAGCCTGGAGTTACCCGGTCGGGCATGCGCCTGAGGCGATCATTTCGTTGCAGACAAAATGGAGCTTTCTAGGGCTCGAAGTCTCGCCGGTCATCAGTTATTACCTGTTCTTTTTAGCGGTGGTGATTTTCGCGATCATCCTGTCCAAACGCCTGGAAGTGTCGCGTATCGGCCGGGCCTGGATGGCGCTGCGCGAAGATGAAGTCGCGGCTGAGGCGATGGGCCTCAACAAACGCAACCTCAAGCTGCTGGCGTTTGCCATGGGCGCCACGTTTGGCGGGGTGTCGGGTGCGCTGTTTTCGGCTTATCAGGGTTTCGTCAGCCCAGAATCATTCACGCTGATGGAGTCGATCATGGTGTTGGCCATGGTGGTGTTGGGTGGCATGGGATCCATTCGCGGTGTGGTGCTGGGGGCGTTGATTCTGTCGATCATGCCTGAGGTGTTCCGTGATCTGGTGAACTGGATTCAGCCATTCGTCCTGGACAACGTGACCTTTATCAGCCGTGAAGTGCTGCGCAATATCCTGGATGCTTCGACCCTGCGAATGTTGGTCTTTGGCCTCGCGCTGATTCTGGTCATGCGCTTTCGCCCTGAAGGGTTGTGGCCGTCGAAACGGCGCCGGGCTGAATTGCATGATGAAGACAGCGAGCCTGTAGAGCCTGCACCCGGACTGGATGTCACGGTTAAACATCTGAATCCGGCCCCGGTCGAGTTCGGTCTCAAAGAGGCGAATAAGGTATGAGCGACGTACTGCTGGAGTTGCGCTCGGTCAGCAAGTTTTTTGGTGGTCTGCAAGCCTTGCATGGCATCGACCTGAGCATTAAACGCGGTGAAATTCGTGGCTTGTTGGGGCCAAACGGCGCAGGCAAGACCACGCTGTTCAACGTGTTGACCGGCTTGTATCAGGCTGAGGAAGGCAAGGTCGAGTTCAATGGCAAGCCGTTGCGTATCAGCAAGCCGCACAAAGTCGTGGAAGCTGGTATTTCACGGACATTTCAGAATATTCGGCTGTTTCACAACATGACCGCGCTGGAAAACGTGATGATCGGCCGTCATGTGCGCACCCGGTGCGGGGTGTTCGGGGCTATTTTGCGCACCCGGCGCTGTGTCCAGGAAGAACGTGAAATTCATGAAGCGGCGCGTTACTGGCTCAACTATGTGGGGATTGGGCGTTTTGCCGGTGAATTGGCGAAAAACCTGTCTTACGGTGATCAGCGACGCCTGGAAATAGCCCGCGCACTGGCAACCGAGCCGCTGCTGGTGGCGCTGGATGAACCAGCGGCGGGCATGAACGCTTCCGAGACCGAAGGGCTGCGTCAGTTGATGTGCAAGATGCAGGCAGACGGTAAAACGGTGCTGTTGATCGAGCACGATGTGAAGCTGGTGATGGGCCTGTGCGATCACGTGACCGTGCTGGAGTTCGGCAAAAAGATTGCTGACGGTCTGCCGGCGCAGGTGCAGAAAGACCCTCGGGTGATCGAGGCCTATTTGGGTACGGAGACGGTGGCGTGAGCATGAAAAGAATCCTTCAGGTAACCGATCTGCAAGTCTCCTACGGGGCTATTCAGGCCATTAAAGGGCTGGATTTTCACGTGGGTGAGGGCGAAATGGTTGCCTTGATCGGGGCCAACGGCGCGGGCAAGACCACCACCCTCAAAACCCTTGCGGGCTTGCTTAAACCGACAGCCGGGAACATCACCTTTGACGGCAAGGTGCATTCGAAAATCAAGAGTTTTGACCTGATCCGCGAGGGCTTGGCGTTGGTGCCTGAGGGGCGGGGTATTTTTCCCAAACTGACGGTTTACGAAAACCTTGAAATGGGCGCCTTTTCACGCACGGACGGCAAGGCCGCCATTGAGGCCGACATTGAACGCATGTTCGGCATTTTTCCGCGGCTCAAGGAAAGGGCTTTTCAGCTTGCGGGCACCATGTCTGGCGGCGAGCAGCAGATGTTGGCGATTTCCCGGGCCTTGATGGGCAAGCCCAAGTTGCTGTTGCTGGATGAGCCATCCATGGGGCTGGCGCCGATCATCGTGCAGAAAATCTTCGAGACCATCCGTGAAGTGGTGAAAGGCGGTGTCACGTTGCTGCTGGTTGAGCAAAATGCCCGGCTGGCGTTGCAGACCTGCCAGCGCGCGTACGTCATCGATGGGGGGCGAATTGCGCTGGAAGGGCAGGCCGACGAACTGTTGCACAACGAACAGGTACAAAAGGCCTATCTGGGCGAGTAAATCGCAGACCAAGGTTAACCTCAGTCCGTTAAGTGAACGCTGTTGCAAATGCATCGATAGACCTGTGGGAGCCTGGCTTGCCAGCGATGCAGGCGATGCGGTTTTTCTGTTAAACCGCATCGATACCTTCGCGGGCAAGCCCGCTCCCACAGGGTTCTAGCCGCTGTTCAACCTGCGCGAAGCATTAGAAATCCCAACGTGTGGTGACCATGAAGTTACGCGGCTCGCCGTACACCGCCGAGTTATAGAAGCCAATGTTGGTGTAATAGGACTTGTCGAACACGTTGTTCACGTTCAGCGTGGCCGACAGGTTTTTACTGATCTGATAGCGGGTCATCAGGTCAACTACCCAGTAATCAGGCTGTTCAAACTTTTGGTATTCACTGTGCGGTGAGTTGTAGATGTTCTGCCAGGCGGTGTTCTGCCAGCGAGCGCCGCCCCCGACGGTGAACTTGTCCAGGTCACCTTTGAGTTTGTAACTGGTGAACACCTTGAGCTGATCCTGTGGCTCGAAGGTGGATATTTTCTCGCCGTTGTCATCGCGCACGATTTTGTGGGTATACCCCGCTTGTACCTGCCAGCCCGGGCTCAGTTCGCCCGACACTTCAAGTTCAAAGCCCTTGGTCACCGCCTTGGTACCGATGAATGCATAGTTCGGCGGGGTCGGGGTCTGGTTGTTGTAAGCATCATCAGCGACCGAGCGATTGCTTTCTTTGACCTGGAAGTAGGCCAGGCTGGCATTCAGGCGGCCGTCAAAATACTCCCCCTTAAGTCCGATTTCGTAGTTCTCGCCTTCATCCGGTTCGATCAGCCGCTCATTTTTGTCGCGGTTGTAGTTTTCTTGCGGCATGAAGATGTCGGTGTAGCTGGCGTACACCGAGTAGGTGTCGTTGAGGTCGTAGATCGCACCCACATAGGGAATGAATCGACCCGACTCGCGGAAGGACGGCGTGAGTCCGGTCATGTGGTAATTCACCACGCGGCCGCCAACCAGCACTTTCAAGTCATCGCTGACGTTGAAGCGGGTGGTCATGTAGGTCCCGGTCTGGCGAATCACGTCGTCGGTGTATTGGCCAACAGGCCCCCAGGCCGGTTTTTCGGCGTTGCCGTCCCAACTGCCGAAATCCACTACGTTGGGGTTCTGGTAGATGGGGTTCCAGTAGCCTCGGCCTTTCCAGTGCGCGGAACTGATGGAGCCGCCCAAGACCACTTCATGCTCGCGCCCGAACAATTGGAATGGGCCGCTGACATACAGGTCGGCGGAGTTGCTGCGGGTGTCGCCGACGTAGCGTTGGGCGGTGATCGGGGTGGTGCCGTCTTCGTACGGGTAAGCGCCCTGGATCGAGCCCAGTTGCGCATCGTAGCCGTTGAGTTTGTGATCGAGTTGCAGCTTGGTCACCCAGCCACCGCCCATGTCGTGTTCAAGGGTGGCGAAGACGGTGCGGGTGTATTGCTGCCAACTGCTCCAGTCCGTGCCGTTGTTGAACGAGCGCTTGACGCTGTTGAGGTCGCCCTTGGAATTGATCAGCGGGAAACTGCCGGACCAACTGGAGCCCTTGGGGTTGTTGTCCTGGTAGTCGCCGCCGACCGTCAGCAGGGTGTCGGGCGTCAGATCAAATTCGAGAATGCCGTAGTAGACCGACGTTTTGCGCGAGTAGTGATCCATGAACGAATCTTTGTCCTGGTAAGCCGCTACCGCCCGACCACGCACGTTGCCGGTCTCGGTCAAGGGGCCGCTCACGTCGACTTCGCTGCGATAGTTGTCCCAGGAACCGGCGCCGAGCGAGGCGTGGCCCTTGAACTCGGCGGTGGGTTTTTACGCACCAGGTTCAGGGTAGCGCCCAGCGAGCCTGCGCCAGTGAGCAAGCCGGTTGATCCCTTGATCACTTCGATGCGGTCGTAGATCGCCGTATCGCTCAAGGTGTTACCCGCCGAGTAACCGACGTTGCGCACCGCCGAAGGGATGCCGTCGTACTGGAAGTTGTTGATCGAGAAACCGCGAGCGTAGTAGTTGGAGCGATCACTGTCGTAGGCTGACACGGTGATGCCGGGGGTGTTGCGCATCACATCGTCGACGTTGTTGAGGCCGAAGTCGTCCATGTGCTGGCGGGTGATGACGGTGACCGATTGCGGCGTCTGGCGCGGGGTCAGAATCAGCCGTGTGGCAGTGGCAATGGTGCCCGGTGTGTAAGAGCCCGAGCCCTCGGTTACGGTGCCCAACTGGTTGGTGGTGACCGCGGTTGCACCGAGCTCCAGGGCGGATCCGGTCTGCGGCAGCGGTGCCAGGACCACGGCATTTTCGCCGCTTGGCTGCGCTTCAAGGCCGGTGCCTGTCAGCAATTGTGCCAGCGCTTGGCGGGTGGTCATGGTGCCGTTGGCGCCCGGCGACACAAGCCCTTGGGCCATGTCTGAAGAGTAGGCGATTTGCAGGCCGCTTTGCGTACTCAACTGGTCCAGTGCACTGGCCAAGGGCTGGCGGGCAATCGCGAATGTATGGGTCTCAAGCGCTTGATTGCTGACGGATTTAGCGCCGGGCTCGACGGCCTGAACGTTGCTGTATGCGAGGAAAACAGCGAGCGCCAATGCGCTGCGTGCATAAGTGGTGCTGAGGGTAGGAAAGTACATGCGAGCCCCGAGTGAATAGGAAGTATTTGCAATAGCAAATACCTTGACGGGTTGAGCTCGCGAAAGCCGTAACACTTTTTAAAAAATATTTATTCGCCGTTTGCTTTAGTGAATCACCAGCATGCCGCCCGGCAAACGTGTCAGTTGGGTCGACGTCACCTTGTTCAGGGCCTGGACGATTGCCAGCGGATTATCCAGTTGGTAATTGCCACTGACGCGGTGTTTGGCTGCGTTGTCGTTGAACAGCAGGATGGGCTGCGGGTAATAGCGTTCAAGGGTGTTCAGCACCTGAGCCAGCGGCTGGTCCTGAAAAGACAGGCGGCCCTGCACCCAGGCCATTTGCCGCTCAGCGCCTTCGGTGTTCACGGGTTGCAGGTGAGCGTTCTTGAGTTGCTGCCAGTTACCTGCCAGCAACAGACTTTGCTCACCGGTCTGGTCGGCAAAGCGCACCTTGCCCTCACGCACTGCGACGGTCACGTCCGAACCTTGCAGCTCAACGCTGAATTGGGTGCCGACCACGGTCACGGTGGCATCAGCGGCGCTGATAGTCAGTGGGCGCGAGGGATCGTGAAAGGCTTCGACGTAGAGCTCGCCGCGTAGCAAATGCACGCGGCGGTGGTCGTTATTGATGTCAGTGCTGATTGCGCTGTGGCTGCCCAGAACAATCTGCGAGCCGTCGTCGAGGGTCAGGTGCCGAACCTCGGCCACGGCGGTGATCTGATCGGCGCGCAGACGCATCGGCAGGTCGGAAAGCCAGCCACTGGTGAGCATCATCAGCACCATGGCGGCTGTCGCAACCCACCACGCTTTGCGCGGTGTACGGGCAGGGCGGACCGGAGCGGCTGGCAGGTCGAGGTCAAGACCGCGCAGCGCCTGCTCGAACTCATGGCTTTGCCACAGTGTTTCGAGTGCCTGGTACGCGGCGGCGTGTTCCGGGTTTGCCTGGTGCCATTGCTCAAAGCGTTGACGCAGTGTTGGCTGTTGCGCCATCTCCTCGCGCTGGGCGAACCAAGCGGTGGCCTGGCGCTGGACGTGCTCGCTGGGCACAACAGGGGCGTCTGGTAAGTCAGTCATGGGAGGCTTGCTTCTGGATGGCTTTGGCGCAGGCATTAAGCGCAGTACGCAAATCTTTTTCAACCGTGCTGATCGAAACATCCAGGCGCTGGGCGATTTCCACCTTGGACAAGTCATGCAATTTGCTCAGCACCAGAATCTGTTGCTGGCGCTTGGGCAGCGTGGTGAGCGCTGCTTGAAACTGTTTCAGAGATTGTTGGCCTTGCAACTGACTGTCGGGGCCGGGCGCGTTGGTGGCGATTTCGGTGAGGTGTCGCTCGTCACTGACCTGGCATTCGAAACGCCTTTTGCTGCGCAAACTGCGCAGGTGATCGAAGGCCAGATAACGGGCGGTCTGATACAGAAAAGGGTGCAGGTATTCGATAGGCCGGGTGTTCAAGGCATTGGCCACCTTGACATAGGTTTCTTGCGCCAGATCTTCCGCCAGACTGGCACACCCCACCACCCGAGATAACATCCGAACCAGCGCACTGCGCTGGTTGATGTACAGCTCGCTCAGCTTTTGCTGACTGTCCTGTGTGCTCATGCCGAACCGCTCCCGCCATCCCCACGCATATCCAGCGTGCCCGGCGAGCATTCTATTGAGAATTAATATCATTTCCACACAATTTTTTACGGCCCCTTGCGATTGCGCAGATCAGCGTTGGCAGAATCGAATCCGATTGCCGAAAGGGTCGTGCACTTCCAGCACCTGTCCCCAGTCTTGTTGAACGATCTGTGGACGCCCGTAGCCGTAATGCTTGGCCACTAATTCATCGCGAAACTGCTCGACGGCGTGCATCGGTACAAAGAGCGTTGCGCCTGGGCTGGCGTCGCCGTGATGTTCGGACAGGTGCAACTCCAGGCCATTACGGCTGATGCCCAGATACAGCGGCATGCCGGCCTCGAACCGATGCTCGAACTCCACGCCAAAACCCAGAAAGTCCAGATAGAACTCGCGTGCCTTGGTCTCGTCAAACATTCGCAAAACGGGAATCGGTTTGTCGAAAGTGACACTCGGTTGGGAGGCAGGCGGGGCCAGCAGGGCGGACGCGGTGTTCCAGTCCTTGTACCCCAGTTGCTGCGCAACCAGCTCCAGCGCTGTGCTGTGCGGTATCTCGTGATTGCGTGTCGACAGTGACGTGCGCAGTTGCTTGGCCATGTGCTTGGCCTGCTCGATTGAAAACATAGTGCCTCCTGCCATCGAGATGCTTTGGTGCTCGCGTTGCCAAACCTCGATGCTCAAGAGAGACAAAAGGGGGTTGGAAAATCCGTCATGCTTTCACCTTCCCTGCGGGAGCGAGCGGCGGGCAGCATCGGCCAGGCGCTGAGCATACTCAAGCAGGCAACAAGGTGAAAGTGGTCTGTGCAGCGTGGATGTCACTTGCCGGTGAAGTACGCGATGGGCATGATCGTTGGCTCGCCAACAGGAAGGACTTCCATGACCCCCTCTGTATTGCATCTGATGTGCGGCAAGATTGCTTCGGGTAAATCGACGCTGGCAACAGCACTGGCGGAACAGCACGCGGCGATTTTGATTAGCGAAGATCGCTGGCTGGCGGCGCTCTATCCCGATGAGATTCATTCGGTGGCCGATTACGTGCGCTGTGCCCGGCGAATTCGCCAGGTGCTGCAACCGTTGGTGAGCAAGCTGTTGGGGTCAGGTGTGAGCGTGGTGCTGGATGTACCGGCCAATACGGTCGCTGATCGCCAATGGCTGCGAGCCTTGGCCGATGGCGCGCAGGTGCCGCATTGCCTGCATTACCTGGATGTCACTGACGACACGTGCCGCGACCGATTGCGGGTGCGCAATGCCACCGGTGATCATGATTTCGCCGCGACCGATGCCGAGTTCGACCTGATCACGAGCTACTTCCAGATCCCGAATGTGCAAGAAGGGCTGACCATCATTGCTCACTAAGAGCGATCAGGCTGAGGTGCTGACCATCGAGCCCGAGCTGCTGCCGCCTTGCGCCGTCAAGGCTTGCAGCAGTGCGGCGGTCGCTTCTTGCAGGGCTGAAGTGGTGGTCGTCACGGCCGCTTGAGCCGCAGTCAAGGCGGCGGCCTTGGCCTCTGGAGCCTGATTGCTGGCCTGAATTCTTTGCATCTCTTGCATCTGCTGTTGCAGCTGTTTTTGCAGTTGCGCAATTTGTTTTTTCAACTGTTTGACGATGTCGGAGCTGTCGTCACTGTCATCGGCAGGTGCTGACGCTGCCCCTCGGGCGGCACGGGGCTTTACTTCGCTGGTCGCTGTCGCCTCAGCATCGGCCACGGCAGCATTGTCGGCATTTGGAATCACGGTCTTGTTGGTGGTGCCGGTCGCACCAGGAACGTTCAAGCTGGTTGCCAGGTTGTTTATGCTGCCGAGCATGATGTTTCATCCTTTAAGCCCAATGTCATTAAAGGTCATCGGCTACACGGCCCAGGTCTTTAGGGGGGGCGGATGAGATAAATGCGGGCTATTTGTGGGAGCGGGCTTGCCCGCGATGGTATTTGCGCGGTTCAACAGAAAAACCGCATCGTCTGAATCGCTGGCAAGCCAGGCTCCCACAGGTTTATCGGACGTCGTTACACCTGATGGTCATCAACATCCAGCGCTTCACCGGTCGCGTAATAGTGACCCCCCGCGATGTAATGCAGGCTGCGCCATGCCGGATCTGCGTTTTCGAAGTGCCAGTGCCCGTCCTTGAATACCCGGGTGTCGGCCCAGGCGCCGACCACTTCACCTATGAACAAGTCATAGGCGTTCTGGTTGTGGGGTTCGGGGATCAGTTTGCAAGCCAGCCAAGCGGAACACCCGGCTACAAACGGCTGGTCATGCCCTTCAATCTCAAACAGCTCAACGCCGCTGTCGCTGAGTTTGTTTGGGTCGGTATTCAGGCTCAGGCTGCCAACCTGACTGGTCAGTTTGAGCTGCGCCACGGTGGGCACCTGAATCACAAACAACCCGCTTTGTTCCACCAGTTCACGGGTTTTGACGCTCTTGTCCAATACCACGGTGACTTTTGGCGGGGCAAAATCCAAGGCGCAGGCCCAAGAGGCTGCCATGACGTTCTGCACGCCTGCATGGCGGGCCGACACCAGAATCGTCGGGCCGTGATTGATCAGTCGATAGGCTTTGTCCAAGGGGACGGCGGCAATGTGCTTGTCCATTCTGGCTCCTGAAAAGTGTCCCGAGTGCGTGACCTGCGCGATAACGGGCAGGTGAGTGGGCCGATAATGCCGGATTTGTTCAGCCCCGTCAGTGGGGTTGTTCAGGAGAAAAGTGTTCGTCCCAAGGCTTGCGCGGTATTCAAATGAATCAGCGGGTCTTGGGTTTCGGACTCTAGCAGCAGGTTGGAGGTCACGGCCTGTACGCCGCAATAATCGAAAATACCGTGCTCTATTTGCGTCTTCATGGCTTGGGTGTAGCCGCGCCGCTCGTACGTTGCGCCGTCAGCCCCGCCGAGCGCGAGCAGGTGTACACGCAGGTGGCTGAGCTTTTTTTCCAGCTTGGCATCGGTACTGAAGTCAAACGCCCAGCCATTGGCAAACACGCGGTCGATCCAGCCCTTGAGCAATGCAGGCATTGACCACCAGTAAACAGGGAAGACCAGCACCAGCGCATCGGCGCGATCGATTCGCGCCTGTTCGGCCAGCACATCTGCCGGTGCAGCGGCCTGTTTGTGATGCACAGCAAGGTCTGCTGCGCTAAACCGTGGATCAAAGGCCTGCGCTGACAGATCGGCGATTTCAAAGGTATGGCCAGCGCCTGCCAAGCCTTGCGCAACGTGAGTGGCCAAGCCATGGGTCAGCGATTGGGGATTGTGATGAGCAACAACGATCAGTGCGTGCATGTCGAACATTCCTGCGACGGATTGAGGGCCGTGGATGAGCCCTATATACTCTTGGTAAGTTACGCTCAGTAAGTTACTTTTGGTATATTGCGATGTCAAGCACCGAGACAAGCACTCAGGATTCAAGCAAACAGCCCCGTCGTCGCCTGTCCAGGGAGGATCGGCAACGTCAATTATTGGATGTCGCCTGGCAATTGGTGCGCGAGGAGGGGACCGAAGCGCTGACTCTCGGGCGGCTGGCCGAGCAGGCGGGGGTCACAAAGCCGGTGGTCTACGACCATTTCAGCACGCGGGCCGGGCTGCTGGCGGCGCTCTATCAAGACTTCGATGCGCGCCAGACAGCGTTGATGGATGGGGCCCTGAACACCAGCGAGCCGACCCTGATCAGCAAGGCGAGGGTCATTGCCGGGTCTTATGTCGATTGTGTGCTGCTGCAAGGCAACGAGATTCCCGGTGTGATCGCGGCGCTGACCAGTTCGCCTGATCTTGAGCAGATCAGGCGCGAGTATGAGGCCATCTTCCTCGAAAAGTGCCGCGTGGTACTCTCGCCCTTCACCCGTGAAGGCGGCCTTACAGCGGCTCATTTGCGAGCGATGCTCGGTGCCGCAGAAGCTTTATCCCAGGCTGCTGCCACAGGGGAAATCACTGCGCAGCAGGCTCAGGAAGAGCTTTTTGAAACGATTATTGCCATGGTCGAGAGAAGTGCGCGGCACGTTGTCGGAATGACGTAGTCAACGCGTCATATCGTTATTCCGTAAAGGTATTTAAATTAATTTTCTTATACCTATAAAGTCACCCTCCTGCGTACAGGCCGACCAATCGGCGCGCCGCACGAAATGAACGAACACGGGACCACCGTGAGTTTCTGATCGAGGTGCGCGCCATTGATTGCGCACCGTGTGGGAGTGAAATCATGTCTGCACCGTCTGCCTTTGCGAATGCCGTTGGCATCGCCCCTCAAACCTTCGACATTCGCCCGTTCAGTGGCGCCGTAGGTGCCGAAATAATCGGTCTTGATCTGGCACTGCCGGTCAATGACCAGGATTTCGCCCGTATTCACCGCGCTCATCTTGAGCATCACGTGGTGGTGTTCCGTGATCAGCGCATTACCGCGCAACAGCAAATCGACTTCAGCCGCCGCTTTGGCGTGTTGCAAATCCATGTGCTCAAGCAGTTTTTGCTGACCGGCCACCCAGAAATACTCATTGTTTCCAACATTATTGAGAACGGCCAATCCATCGGCCTGGGGGATGCCGGCAAGTTCTGGCACTCCGACCTGTCTTATAAAGAACTGCCAAGCCTGGGCTCGATGCTGCATGCCCAGGAACTGCCGTCCGAAGGCGGCGACACGCTGTTTGCCGACATGCACAAAGCCTGGGATGCGTTGCCGCACGCACTGCGCGCAGCCGTTGAAGGTCGCTCGGCTGCGCACTCGTACACCGCGCGTTACAGCGAAACCAAATTCGAAGGCAACTGGCGTCCCACCTTGACCCCGGAGCAACTGGCTCAGGTCAACGAAGTGGTGCACCCCATCGTGCGTACACACCCGGAAAACGGGCGTAAGGCACTGTTCGTCAGTGAGGGTTTCACCACCCGCATCGTCGGTCTGCCAGAGGATGAAAGTCGGCAATTGCTGGCTGAGTTGTACGCCCACAGCGTGCTGCCAGAGAACATCTATCGCCACCAATGGCAGCCCCATGACCTGGTGTTCTGGGACAACCGTTCGCTGATTCACCTGGCTGCCGGCTGCCCAAGCCATCTGCGCCGCAAGCTGTATCGCACCACTATTCAGGGCGACGCCCCTTTCTGATCGGCCACGGTATGCCTGCATACCAGGAGCATTTCCATGTCTACCTCTATCAAATCCCTGGCCGTCAGCATCGGCCTGGGCATCAGCTTGCTCGCCGGCAGCTTTGTCGCCCCGACTGCGGCCCATGCCGAAGGCGAGATTCGTATCGCCGAACAGTTCGGCATTGTGTATTTGTTGCTTAACGTGGTGCGCGATCAACACCTGATCGAGAAGCATGGCAAGGAGCAGGGCATCGACATCAAAGTCGACTGGACCCAACTGTCCGGCGGTGCCGCGGTCAATGATGCGCTGCTCTCAGGTTCTATCGATATTGCCGGTGCCGGGGTCGGCCCGTTGTTGACCATCTGGGACCGTACGCACGGCAAGCAGAACGTCAAAGCCGTGGCTTCGCTGGGCAATTTTCCGTACTACCTGGTGAGCAACAACCCGCAGGTTAAAACCATCGCTGACATCACCGAAAAGGATCGGATTGCCGTGCCTGCGGTGGGTGTTTCCGTGCAATCGCGCTTCCTGCAATACGCGGCTGCCAAGCAATGGGGTGACAAGGAATACAACCGCCTCGACAAATACACGATTGCCGTTCCACACCCCGATGCCACCGCGGCATTGATTGCCGGCGGCACCGAGCTGAGCGGGCACTTCTCCAATCCGCCATTCCAGGATCAGGCGCTGAAAAACCCGAACGTGCACGTGGTGCTTAATACCTACGACCTGCTGGGCCCGAACTCGCCCACCGTGCTGTTTGCCACCGAAAAATTCCGCAAGCAGAACCCTAAAACGTACACCGCCTTTATTGAAGCCCTGCGCGACGCGGCCGAGTTTGCCCAGAACGATAAGGGCGCGGCAGTCGACACTTATATCCGCGTCACGCACTCCAACGTGGATCGTGCCGAGTTGCTGAAAATCATCGACAACCCGCAGTTCGAATTCAGCATCACGCCGAAAAACACCTACCCGCTGGCGGAGTTCATGTACCGCGTCGGTGTGCTTAAGAACAAACCTGAATCCTGGAAGGACTACTTCTTCCAGGACGCGAAGCCGCTGCAAGGGAGCTGATGACCATGAACGCGTCTGTGCAAGGCCACGCGGCCAGCCATCTGACAGCTAACGCCCCGGCACTGTTGTCGGTCGATCAAGTCAGCCTTGAATACCGCTCTGCGCAACGCGTGGTGCGGGCGACTCATCAGGTCAGTTTCGAAGTCGATCCGGCCGATCGTTTTATCCTGCTTGGCCCTTCGGGATGCGGTAAATCGACCTTGCTCAAGGCAGTCGCCGGATTTATCGAACCCTGCGAAGGGCAGATCCGCCTGCAAGGGCAACCCGTCACAGCGCCGGGCCCGGATCGGATGGTGGTGTTCCAGGAGTTCGACCAACTGCCGCCTTGGAAGACCGTGAAGCAGAACGTGATGTTCCCGCTGCTGGCCTCCAAAACTCTTAACCGTCGAGACGCTGAAGAACGGGCGCTGCACTATCTGGACAAGGTCGGGCTGGCGGCCTTTGCCGACGCTTACCCGCACACCTTGTCGGGCGGGATGAAAGCCCGCGTGGCGATTGCCCGCGCGCTGGCGATGCAGCCGAAAATCTTGTTGATGGATGAACCTTTCGCTGCGCTCGACGCGCTGACCCGACGCAAGATGCAAGAAGAGTTATTGCTGCTCTGGGAGGAAGTGCGCTTCACCTTGCTGTTCGTGACGCACTCCATTGAAGAAGCGCTGGTGGTGGGCAACCGGATCTTGCTGCTGTCGCCACATCCGGGGCGTGTGCGGGCCGAAATCAACAGCCACCAGTACAACTTGCACAGCCTCGGCGGCGTGGAGTTCCAAGCGTCGGCGCGGCGTATTCATCGGTTGTTGTTTGATGAAGATGAAACGCTGCACACCGAGCAGACACTGAACTTCAACGATATTCGTATCGCTTATTGAGCCTTGGAGGATTGCCCGATGAGCCATTCATCACCTGTACGTCAAGAATACGAAGTGGTACTGGAACCCTTGTTGAGCGTGCCGCTGGAGCGTGAACTGCCGCTTGGCCAGCGCCTGTGGCAGCAAGGTTGGGTCCGCAAGGGCTTGATCTTGATTTTGCTGGCGGTGATCTGGGAGTTGGTGGCGCGCTATCAGGATAACGATCTGCTGCTGCCCAGCTTCCTGCAAACCGCCAGTGCACTGTATGACGGCCTGATTAGCGGCGAGCTCTTGAGCAAGGTCGCCATTTCGCTGGTGGTGCTGCTCAAGGGGTACCTGATCGGCATCGTCCTGGCTTTCGCCCTGACCACGTTGGCGGTCTCGACTCAGTTTGGGCGCGACCTGTTGAGCACCTTGACCTCGATGTTCAACCCGCTGCCGGCGATTGCCCTGCTGCCGCTGGCGTTGCTGTGGTTCGGGCTGGGACAGAACAGCCTGATTTTTGTGCTGGTGCACTCGGTGCTATGGGCTTTGGCTCTAAACACGTACGCAGGGTTTCTTGGCGTCTCGGAAACCCAGCGCATGGCCGGGCGCAACTACGGCTTGAAAGGCATTCGTTTTGTGCTGTTTATCCTGATCCCGGCGGCATTGCCGTCGATCCTGGCCGGGCTGAAAATTGGCTGGGCATTTGCCTGGCGCACGTTGATCGCGGCCGAGTTGGTGTTTGGCGCCACTAGTGGCAAAGGAGGGTTGGGCTGGTACATCTTCCAGAACCGCAACGAGCTGTACACCGACAAGGTGTTTGCCGGGCTGGCAGTGGTCATCCTGATCGGTTTGCTGGTCGAAAACCTGGTGTTCGACACGCTGGAGCGAGTGACAGTGAAACGCTGGGGCATGCAGCGCTGACAGGTTCATTTATGCAGTTTTGGTATCACTGCTATCAAGTAACAGGCCTGTTAAAAGAGCTACTTGGGGACTAGTTTGTTTGTGGATTGGCGACGCGCACGCTTTTGCCGGGCGTGCGCCCCACAAGCAACCTCTTACAGGAGCAGTCAAATGAAGGACAAAGCCCTCAAAGCCAGTTTTCTGGCGGCCATGATCAGTCTGGCTGGAGCCGATGCCGGCGCCGCAGATTCGCGCGAGAACCCCTTCACGCTGGTCTACGGTGGCGCGATCACCCGGAACGAAGTCGGCAAGGTCAATATTCACCCTGTGACATACACGCTAAATGGGCTAAACATCGCCGCCAATGTCTACACGCCTGCCCATTATGATCCAACCAAAAAGTACCCGGCCGTGGTGGTGGCCCACCCCAACGGGGGCGTCAAGGAACAGGTCGCGGGCTTGTATTCTCAGCGTCTGGCCGAGCAGGGTTACATCGCGATAACGGCGGATGCAGCCTACCAGGGCGCTAGCGGCGGCACGCCACGCAATGTCGACAAACCCGCCAACCGAGTTGAAGACATCCACGGCATGGCAGATTTTATCGCCAGCTATCCGGGTGTTGACCCGCAACGTCTGGGGCTGCTGGGCATTTGCGGCGGTGGCGGTTACTCACTGAAGGCCGCGCAAACCGACAAGCGCTTCAAGGCAGTGGCTACGTTGAGCATGTTCAACTCCGGCGAGGTGCGGCGTAATGGTTACATGGACTCGCAACTCGACAGCATTCAACAACGGCTGAAACAGGCTTCTGAGGCCCGTGCCCAAGAGGCGGCAGGCGGTGAGGTGCTATACGCCAATGATGTGAAGCTGACCGATGAGCAGATCGCCAAGCTTCCGTTTGAACTGTATCGACAGGGTTTCGAATATTACGGAAAAACCCACGCCCATCCGAACTCAAGCAGCAAGTTCACTTTGAGCAGTTTGCTTGACCTGATGAGCTTCGATGCCAGGGATCAGCTGGAGTTGCTGAATCAGCCGTTGCTGATGTTGGCGGGCAGCAAGGCAGACAGCCTTTACATGACGAATCAGGCGTTTGCCAAGGCTACGGGTACTCAGGACAAAGAATTGTTCCTGATCGACGGTGCGACCCATATCGAAACGTATTGGGTACCCGAGTATGTCGATGTCGCCCTACAGAAGCTGAGCGAATTTTACGGTCGAACGCTTTGACGGCCTCGGTATCGTTGTAGTCGCTGGCGAGGTACGAAGGCTGCGATCGGTCATCCCTGACCGGGTTTGGCAAGCTGCTGGCACAGGGCATCGCGCAATAATTTGAAGGCCGGGGAGGATTGGTTCCTGCTGGGGTAATAGAGGTGGTAGCCGGTGAACGGTTCGCACCAGTCGTCCAGCACGCGAACCAGTCGCCCTTCGGCAATGTGTGTCATGACCAGGTCTTCGGGAATGTAGGCAAGGCCCAGCCCTTGAAGGGCGCTTTCCAGGCGCATGGCGATGGTGTTGAACACCAGTTGGCCAGATACGCGCACGTTGACCTCGCGACCGTTTTTCTCAAACTCCCAGGACAGCAAGCCGCCGTAAGTGGGCATGCGCAGGGTGATGCAATTGTGTTCGGCCAGGTCGTTTGGGGCCAGCGGCTTGGGGTGATGGGCGAAATAAGCCGGAGATCCAACCACCGCCATGCGCATGTCGGGGCCAATCGGCATGGCGATCATGTCCATTGCCACTTTGTCACCCAACCGAACGCCCGCATCGAAGCCATCGGCGACGATGTCGGTAAAGCCGTACTCGACAATGATCTCGATTTCCAGCTCCGGGTTGTCTGGCAGCAACGTGGCAAGCACCGGGTGCAGGACGGTGATTGCACAATGTTCGCCTGCGGTAATCCGCAGTTTGCCCGCAGGTTTGTCGCGGTACCGGCTCAGCGCTTGCAGTTCGCTGTCGATTTCCTGAAACCTGGGCGCGATCACCTTGAGCAGCTGTTTACCGGCTTCTGTGGGGGCTACGCTGCGCGTGGAGCGTGCCAGCAACCTGACTCCCAGGCGCTCTTCGAGTTGACGCATCGCTCGGCTGATCGCCGGTTGCGACATATTGAGGCGGGCGGCGGCGCGGGTGAAACTGCACTCCTGCGCCACGGCCGAGAAAATCGCCAGTTGATCGTAAACTTCTGTGCCCATTGAGGGGGTCCTTAAGGCTCCAGCCCGATCCCGCGCAATATAACCGCGGTAATGGTCTGCACTGCCTGGTCGAATTGATGATCAGACAAGGGTTGATGACCGTTGAGCACGTTGACCTGGTAGTCGAAGTCGGCGTAGTGCTGGGTCGAGGCCCAGATCATGTACAGCAACGCAGAAGGCTCGACGGGGTTGATGCGTTTTTCGTCGACCCACTGGCTAATCTTCGCTTCCATGAACTTGGCGCCCTTGGACATGTGTTCTTCGAGCATGTCCTGAAACAGTGGCGCTCCGCGCATGATCTCGTTGGCCCAGAGTTTTGAGCCGTGGGGGCGCAAGCGCGAGTGGGTCATTTTTTTCATCACGTAGCTGGTGAGCACCACGCGCGGGTCGTCGAAACGCACAAAGCAGTCGCCCTCCAGGTCCCAGGTGTCCAGCAGGTTGACCAGTACTTCGCGGTACAGCTCCTCTTTGGTGGTGAAGTAGTAATGCAGGTTGGAGCGTGGCAGTTCGGCATGCAGGGCGATGTCAGCCATTTTGGTCCCGGCATAGCCCTGTTCGGCAAAAATTTTCTCCGCAGCCAGAAGGATTTTCTCAACGTTCTTTCGGCGGATTTTAACTTTGGGGTTGGTCATCGAATTCCAGATTCAGGACGATGGAGTAGCCTGAGAACAGGCGTGGGTAGCATAGATCAAATCTTTCAGGAAAATCAGGTCAGCCGCCTGAACAGACGGCTGACCCATACGCCTTTGGTTAATGCGCCGGGCGGAAAATTTCGGCGTACAACGGCCAGTGATCAGACACACCTTCGGCATGGCGTGCGCTGTCAAAACGGGCCGGGCTGCCCCAGCGGTTGACTTGATACGGGCTCCGGTTGGGCAGGCGAATGCTCGCTGGATCAACCTGCCAGCCATTGAAGCCGCTCGCTGTGGTCATTTGCTTGGGAAACAGCAGCATGTCGAAGAACGACCACTCGCGTTTGGTGTGGTAGTAGTAGCTGCCTTTGCAGTCGTTGCAGCCAATGAACTGTGACACGGCCCAGGTGCTGGCCAGGTCTTTGGCGATATAGCCATGCTGTTTTTCTTCGCCGGCATTGATGTTGAAGTCACCGCCGACAATCGGCAGTACATCGCTTGGCAATTCACGTTTGAGTTGCGCCAGATACGCAACGGCTTGTTGACGCAGGTAGCCCGGAGCTCCGCCGGACGGCAAGTGCACGGCAAAGACGGCGGCTTTCTGGCCATCGGGCAGCAGCAGGCGGACTTCGAGAATGCCCCGGGTTTTACTGACGCGCTCTTGATCTTCATTGCCAAGGGCCTTGTAGGGCACGCGGTGCAGGCGGGCCTTGTCCCATTGCGGCAAGCGGCTGAGCACGGCGGTGTCGATGCCGCGCGAATCCCAGCCTTCGATCAAGACGCGGGTCTGGTAATCAGACGTGTCGAGATGGCTATTGAGCTGCTCGATGACGTTGATATTTTCAACTTCGTCGAGCATCAGAATGTCAGGGCCACGGCCTTGATTGATCTGCTTGATCACTGCGCTCAAGCGCTTGAGTTTTTCGCTGAGCAGGGCATCGGTCCAGTCGTTTTCTTCGCATTCCTTGCGCCACGCCGCGACGTCAATTTTGGCGCACGTGGCGAGGTATTCCGGGTGGGCCTTTTTCACGCTCAGGGGCAGGTAGGCATAGTCTTCCTTGCCCTCGTCGTGCACGGTGTCGAACAGGTTCTCGACGTTGTAGGTCATCAAAGACACCCGTGCCGTTTCTGGCGCGTGGTGCGTGGTGCAGGCGCTAAGGCACAGAACACCAAGAGCAATGGCTAAATGAGCACGCAGGGATTTCATCGTGGATCTATCCAGACAAGTAGGGGGAAAAAATCCCTGTAGGAGCGAGCTTGCCTCGCGATCTTTTGATCTTCTAAAAGATCGCGAGGCAAGCTCGCTCCTACAGGCTATTTGGGTTGAGGTCCGGCAAGCGCCTCCAGGCTTAAGCGCATCATGCTGTGGAAGTCATCCTGGCGTTGCTGGGCGGTGAGGCGTTCGCCCGTGAGGATGTGATCGCTCACGGTCAGCACCGTCAGCGCTTTTTTGCCCCGTTCAGCGGCGACGCCGTACAGCCCGGCCGCTTCCATTTCTACCGCCAGCACCCCCATTTTCTGCATGCGCTCGAACAGGCCGTCTTGCGGCTCGTAGAACAGGTCGGCAGAAAAGATATTGCCCACATGCACCGGCAGGTTTTGCGCATCGGCGTGGCGAACCACACGTTCAAGCAGGCGGTAATCACTGATGGCGGCAAAGTCATGCCCGTCCAGGCGCTTGCGATTGACGTTTGAGTCGGTGCAGGCGCCCATGGCGATCACCAGATCGCCGAGCTGGACATGGGGTTGTACTGCGCCGCAGCTGCCGACGCGGATAATGCGTTCCACGCCAAATTGACTGAACAGCTCGTGGGCATAGATGGACACCGACGGGATGCCCATGCCAGAGCCCATGACCGAGATCCGCTGGCCCGCGTAGAGGCCGGTAAAACCGAGCATGTTGCGCACACCGTTTACCTGAACCACGTCGCTTAAATAGGTGTCGGCCAGCATCTTCGCGCGCAAAGGGTCGCCGGGCATCAGCACGGTTTCAGCGAAAGCGCCGAGTTCGGCGTTGATGTGTGGAGTGGCCATGATCAAGTGTCTCGTGAAGGTGCACAGTGAAGAAAAGACCGCCCATGGGAGCACGACGGTAGCCTAAAGAATTCGGCCAGGGTCTGACCAAAATCGGCAAAACTTTCGCGTTGGCCGAGGCTGCCGGGCGTGATGCCCGCGCCTAGGGCCAACACAGGGATGTGTTCGCGGGTGTGATCGCTGCCCGCAAAGCTCGGGTCGCAGCCATGGTCGGCGCCGATCAGCAGTAAATCGTCGGCTTGCATCTGCGCGAGCAACTCGGGCAGGCGGCGGTCGAAGGCTTCCAGTGCGGCGGCATAGCCAGGAATGTCACGGCGGTGGCCGTAGAGCATGTCGAAATCGACAAAGTTGCTGAATATCAGTGTGTTCTCAGGGGCATCGGCCAAGGCGGTGAGCGTAGCGTCGAACAGCGCTTCGTTGCCGTCGGCCTTGTACAGTTTACTGATGCCGCGATGGGCAAAAATATCGCCGATCTTGCCCACGGCGAACACCTGGCCACCGGCCTCGCACAGGCGATCGAGCAAGGTCGGTGCCGGTGGCGGGACGGCGTAATCACGGCGATTGCCGGTGCGCACATAGGTGCTCGGGCTGTCGCCTTTAAAGGGGCGGGCGATGACCCGACCAATGTTGTACCGGTCGCACAGTTTGCGGGCGATCTCGCACAGCGCCAGCAACCGCGGCAGGCCAAAGTCATCTTCATGGGCCGCGATTTGCAACACGCTGTCGGCTGAGGTGTAGAGAATCGGCTTGCCGGTGCGACGATGTTCGTCGCCCAATTGTTCAAGAATGGTGGTGCCGGATGCGTGGCAGTTGCCGAGAATGCCCGGCAGGTCGCCATGCGAAATCAACGCTTCAAGCAGCGTTGGCGGAAAACTGTTGCTGCGTTCGCTGAAGTAACCCCATTCGCTCAGCACCGGCACCCCGGCCATTTCCCAGTGCCCGGACGGCGTGTCTTTGCCGCTCGACACCTCACGGGCGTAACCGTAGGCACCGAGTACCTGAATGTCGGCGGGCAGGCCGGGCGGGAACTCACCGGCACTTAATGCCGCCGCATGGCCTAGCCCCAGGCGAGCCAGGTTGGGCACGTGCAGCAGTCCCTGACGCTGGACGTTGTCGGCTTCACCACGGGCACAGGCTTGGGCGATGTGCAGCAGGGTATTGGCGCCGCTGTCGCCGAACGCTGCGGCATCGGCGCTGGCGCCAATACCGAACGAGTCGAGTACAAGGAGCAGTGCCCGGCTCATGATGCCTCCAGAAACAGCTGCACGATCAGCGGTGATGTGCTCTCGGCCTGTTCGGCGATCTCATAAGCGGCAAGCACGGCCTTGGCCGCTTGCTCGGCTTTGAACGGGTTGCTGGCGTGCACCCGTGCCAGCGGTTGCCCTGCCTCGACGTGCTCGCCCGGCAGGACTAACTGGCTGAGGCCGACGCTTGGGTCGATCACGTCTTGCGGGCGCAAACGACCGCCGCCCAGCGAGACCACGCTGATGCCAATGGCACGGGTATCAATGGCGCTGACCACTCCCGACACGGGCGCCAGGACCGGGAGCACCACTTCGGCGCTCGGCAAGTAGGCTTCTGGTCGCTCAACCAGATCAGCCGGGCCGCCGAGGGCTTGGACCATGCGTGAGAAGCGGCGCAGGGCTTCACCGTTGCGCCAGACCGTGAGCAACTGCTCACGGGCCTGTTCGGCGGTCGTCGCCAGACCCGCACACAACAGCACCTGGATGGCCAGCGCCAGGGTGACTTCCCACAGGCGTTCACTGCGCACTTCGCCGCGCAACAGGGCGATGGCTTCCTCGACTTCCAGCGCATTGCCCGCCGAGCGTGCCAGGGGCTGATTCATATCGGTGATCAGTGCACGGGTTCGCACTCCGGCACCGTTGGCCACAGACACCAGTGCATCGGCCAGGGCCATGGCATTGTCGGCGGTGGACATGAATGCACCATTGCCCACCTTGACGTCGATCAGCAGCACATCAAGACCTGCGGCGAGCTTTTTGCTGAGGATCGAGGCGGTGATCAGGTCAATGGATTCCACAGTCCCGGTCACGTCGCGAATCGAATACAGGCGCTTGTCTGCCGGGGCCAGATCGCCGGTCTGACCAATGATCGCGCACCCGACGTCAGCGACGATGGCCTGCAAACGCTCAGGGGAGGGCAGGCTGTCGTAACCGGGGATGCTGTCGAGTTTGTCGAGGGTGCCGCCGGTGTGGCCAAGGCCGCGCCCCGAGATCATCGGTACGTAGCAGCCGCAGGCCGCCAGCAGCGGCGCCAGCGGCAGGCTGACCATGTCACCGACGCCGCCGGTGGAATGCTTGTCGACCACCGGACCCGGCAGGTTCCAGGTCATGACCTGGCCAGAGTCACGCATGGCCATGGCCAGGGCGACGCGCTCCTCGACATTCATGCCTTTGAGCATGATGGCCATGGCAAGCGCGGCAATCTGGCCTTCGCCGATGCTGTTGTCGGTAATACCGCAAACGAAACGCTGGATGTCGCCTTCACTCAGCGCCAGGCCTGCGCTTTTGCGGCGAATCACTTCTTGTGGCAACCAGTTCATCAGTACGCTCCTTGCGCTGGTGTTTCGGCACTCAGGCCTATGTGTTGAAGCATGTTGTCGAGCAGGCTGGAGGCGCCAAAGCGCAGGTGGCGCGGGCTGATCCACTCTTCGCCGAGAATGTCTTTGGCCAGGTGCAGATACTGCGCCGCATCGCTGAGCGTGCGCATGCCACCCGCGGGCTTGAGGCCGACCTCGGGGTTGGTGTCGGCGATGGCTTGCAGCATCAACTCAGCGGCCTGCTTGGTGGCGTTGACCTTTACCTTGCCGGTGCTGGTCTTGATGAAGTCGGCGCCTGCGTTGATAGCGTCGATGCTGGCCCGGTAAATCAGCTGCGCGTTGAGTTCGCCGGTTTCCAGAATCACCTTGAGCAGCGCACGGCCCTCGCACAGTGACTTGCAGGCCGCGACCAGTTCGCGTCCGGGCTGTTCGTCACCGGCAATCAGGGCGCGGTAGGGGTAAACCACATCAATCTCGTTGGCGCCGTTTTCCAGCGCTTCGCGGATGTGTGCCAGTACCTCGGCCAGCGGCAAGTTACCGCCTGGGAAGTTGCACACGGTTGCGACACTTACCGCGTCGCCACCCAAGGTATTCAGGGTGTGGCGGGCCAGACTGACGAACTGCGGGTAGACACAGACTGCCGTGACCGGGCCGACCGGGGTCAGTGCTTTGCGGCACAGCGCCTCGATGGTGGCGTCGGTATCGTCAGCGTTGAGTGAAGTCAGGTCCAGTAGGGCGATGACTCGGCGTGCCAAGGTGTGTTCGTTGTCATTCATGTCATGTCTTCGATCTTTCAGAGGCGCCAGGTCATTGGCTGGCGCCTGTTGGGGTAGTGGGCGCGTCAAAGGGAGATGAACACGCCCGCCAGTGCAGCACTCATAAGGTTAGACAATGTGCCGGCGGCGACTGCGCGAAGCCCCATGCGAGCCAGGTCTTGGCGACGGGAAGGGGCCATGACCCCAAGGCCGCCGAGAATGATGCCGATCGATGACAGGTTGGCAAAACCGCACAGGGCAAAGGTCACGATCACTTGGGTATGCGCCGACAGCACCGTGACGCCTTTGGCGGCGGCTTGCACCGGGTCCAGGTAAGCGGCGAAGTCCACATAAGCGACGAACTCATTGAGGACGAGTTTCTCGCCGATAAATCCGCCGGCAATGGTCGCTTCGCTCCACGGTACGCCCAGCAAGAAGGCCAAGGGTGCAAACAGGTGGCCGAGAACCAATTGCAGGCTCAGGTGTGGAAAGCCGAACCATGCGCCGCACCAGCCAAGAATGCCATTGAGCATGGCGATCAAGGCGATGAAGGCCAACAGCATGGCGCCCACGTTGAGTGCTAGGTGCAGACCGTTACTGACCCCCAGTGCGGCGGCGTCAATGACGTTGGCGGGCTTGTCGTCGGGGTACACCTCGACATCGCTGGGGTCGTCATGCGGCACGTGGGTTTCGGGCTCCATCAACTTGGCCATCAGCAGCCCGCCGGGGGCGGCCATAAAGCTGGCAGCAATCAGGTACTTGAGTTCGATACCCAGGCTGGCGTAGCCGATTAGCACCGAGCCTGCGACCGAGGCCAACCCGCCGGCCATGACCGCGAACAGTTCGGAGCGCGTCATGTTGGCCAGAAATGGGCGCACCACCATGGGTGCTTCGCTCTGGCCGACAAAGATGTTGGCGGTGGCCGACATCGACTCGGTGCGGCTGGTGCCCAGGACGCGCTGTAACCCGCCGCCGATGACCCGAATAATCACGTTCATCACGCCCAGGTAGTACAGGATGGCGATGAAACTGCTGAAAAACACAATCAGCGGCAACACCCTGATCGCAAACACGAATCCTTGATTGCCGAAGATCTCAAACATCTTTTCACTGGCCAGTGGGCCGAACAGAAAACTGATGCCTTCGTTGGCATAGCCTTGCAGCGATGACACCGCATCGGAAATCCCGGTTAACGTCGCTTGCCCCCACGGCACATACAGCGCGAAAGCGCCAACGCCTGCTTGCAGTAAAAAGGCTCCACCCACTGTTTGTAACTTGATCGCCCGCCGGTTGCTGGAGAGCAACACCGCCAGAAGAATCAATACCACTACACCCATGAAGCTCATTGACTACATCCCCATGTGTAACGCATCAAAGTCGCCTTCCGTTTCTTGAGGACGGTGTGGCGGGCAGGGCAGTGGGTCGTTAAAAACGAAAGGCGCCGGGCAGCAGTTGCTCGATGGTCCAGTCGCGGCTGGCCGATTCTTGATGCCCGACGCAATACACCGGGCAGTGAGCAAGCATGAGTTCGTGCATCACCTGGCGGCACGCGCCGCAGGGGGAAATCAGCGCCACCTTGGGCGCGTACACCAGCATGGCTTTGAAGCTGCCAGGCTTATGACCTTGGGCGATGGCACTGAACAATGCGCTGCGTTCAGCGCAATTGGTCAGGCCGTAGGACACATTCTCGACATTGCAGCCGCGAATGATCTGATCGTCTGCCGTTAGCAGGGCCGCACCGACAGGGAAGTCCGAATGCGGGCACCAGGCGGCTTTTGAGGCCGCGATGGCTTCGGGCAGCAAACGTTCGTAGAGGGCTTGCGCCTCCGGGGTACGGCTCATGGCTGGGTGCTCGCAGAGGCGTCGGCCAGGCCGTTGTCGACCCTTTGGATGCGCTTTTGCGGATTCAACTGGCCAACCGGTTCACCGGCACGGTCGCTGACTTGCAGGTAGTCGATCAGTGCGTCGAGGTCGTTGAGCCCGGTGTCCAGGCGCTCGCTGGCATCCTTGAAGACGGTGAAGTTATCGCCGCCGCCAGCCATGAACGAGTTCACGGTGACCTGGTAGCTCATTTCAGGCACCACCTGCACCCCATCAATACGTATGCTGCTGGCGACGATTCGCTCCCCTTGCGGCTTGCTGGGGTCCCAGCGGTAGGTCAGCGAAGACGAGGGCTGTAATGGGTAGAAACCGAAACCGTTGTTTTGCCATTGCTGTTCGAGCAGTTGTTTCAGTTGCGCGCCGCTCAAGGTCAGGATGTTCAGCGTGTTGTTGAACGGCTGCACCGAGGCCACTTGGCTGTAGGTGAGTTGTTCCTGGCCGGGTTCGAGAATCAGGTCGGTACGAATCCCGCCCAGGTTGATGAACGCTACCTGTGCACCCAGTGAGCGGGTAGCCTTCAGTTGCGCATCAGACACCAGATCGCCCATGGCGGATTCGCCTGCGGCATTGAGCGTGCGTTTCACTTCGGTATCAGCCATGCGCGCGATGGGTTTGCTCAGGTGCTCATGGCTGCGGGCTTCCACTTCGGCCTGTTGTGCGGCGATTTCCGGCAGCGGCGGGTAGCGCTTAGGGTCGGCCAGAATGTTCTGCGCCTTGGCATCCAGCAGTTGGTGCTTGACCGGATCGACCGTCAAGGTGAGGTGAGTCACCAGACGCCCGAACGAACTGCCCTGAGTGACCAGCTTGTCGCCGAGGCGGCACAGGTAGCCCTGGTGAGTGTGAGCCGTGATCACCACTTTGATTTCTGGCGCCAGGCGATTAGCCACGTCGATGATGTCGCCTTTTAGCTGACTGCAATCGGTCTGGTCGTAGGGTTCAACGGTTTCGCCGCCCTGGTGAATCACTGCGACGACGGCATCGACTCCCAGCTTGTGCAGCGCTGGCAGTTGCGCGTTGATGGCGTCGGCTTCGTCGATGGAGTACAGGCCGTTCATGCTTTGGGTGCTGACATAGGCCGAGACATTTTTAAGCACGGCGCCAACGAACGCGATTTTCGCGCCATTGGCCTCTTCGATCCGGTAGGCCGGGAACAGTGGTTTGCCGGTTTGTGCGTCCATCAGGTTGGCAGCTACATAGGGAAAGCGCGTGCCTTTGTAGTCTGTGCTGTACAGACAGGCTTTTTCGGGGCGAGGAGAGTCGCATCCGCCATTGATCTGGCGTTGCAGTTCGATCGTGCCCTGATCGAGTTCATGGTTACCGATAACGCTGAATCTGAGCCCCAGGGTGCCGAGTGCCGTCAGGGTTGGTTCATCCGCCCACATGGCTGACATCGGCGGGCTGCCCCCAATCATGTCTCCAGCGCCGACCAGCAGCAGTTGCGGGTCGCTTTTGCGCAACTCGCCGACCACGCCGCTGAGGGCGTTGATGCCGCCAGCCTTGAGTGTCACCTTGCCGCCCGGCGCCGATGCATCAGCGTAGGTAAACGGGGTGGCGGTGAGGTTGCCGTGAAAATCGTTGATCGCGGCAATGTTGACCTCGACCGGTTTACCGGGCGGGTTACAGGCGCCCAGCGCCAGCGCCACTGGAATAACTAGGCTGGCGTTGCGCAGGCGCGAGAATACATTCGACATGGGGGCTCCTAGGGGCGGCTCAGGCGGTACGTGGCTGGCCAGCGGTTGCCGCGCCAGATGCAGCAGCCGGGATGTACTGAGTGCCCAGGCCTGCGCGCAGCAGAAGCATTTTCAGGTTGTCGTTGATCGTTTCCAGACGGTCTTGCAGGTGGCTGTTGAACACCATGCCCACCAGCGCGATGGCAATACCCAGAGCGGTGGCGTACAGCGCAGTACCGATGCCGCGAGACACTTCACCCGGATCCGAAACACCGGCTTCGGCCAGGGCCTTGAAGGTATCGATGATGCCCATGATGGTGCCGAGCAGGCCCAGCAACGGCGCGCCGGCGACCACTGCTTCAAGGATCCACAAACTGTGTGACAGCTTGCCGCGGATCGAAATGTAAATAGCCTGGCCCAGGTCTTCGAGTTCCTGGTGCGAGTGCAGTTGACGGCGGCCGTCATAGATTTGCGAGAGCAGTTGCAGTGGTAGGCTGTCACGTTCGGTCAAGGCGGCTGGCAGGTCTTCGACGCTGCGGATTTTGCCGTTGATGGCCGGCAACAATTGACGTGCCTTGCGCAGTGAGTAGCTGAAGAAAATGCAGCGTTCAACGACCACAAAAGCGGCCAGTGCAGCGGCGCCGTACATGACATAGAAAGTGATGTCGTGCAGCAGGTTCATGTTCATCAGGTTCATCCTTTTATGAGGGCACAGCCCAGGCCCGCTGTTCAGGCGGGCCTGGCTTACAGGGTCAAGTCAAAGGGTTAGAAGCTGGCTTCGAAAGAAACCATGGCGGTACGTTCTTCACCGACGTTGTAGTACGGGGTGGCAGCGCTCACACCGTTGGCAGGTGCCGCGTTGACCACCACGGTGCGTGCCGACGACAAGTATTCCTTGTCGAAAACGTTGAGCATCGAGACGCGAATGGCAGCAGATTTGATGATCTTCTTGTCGACCGGCAGGCGTACACCAGCGTTAAGGTCGACCGTGGTACGGCCAGCGATCTTCTGATCGTTGGTCAAGTCGCCGAAGTAGCTGCCGACGTATTTGCCAGCGACGTTGGCGTAGTAGCGCTTGTCGTCCCAGCCGATGCTGGCGTTGAGCATGTTTTTGGGCACGTTAGCCAGTTGCTTGCCAGCGGTAGGCATGTCTTTGTTGCGGAAGACGATATCGTCTTTTTGCTCGGACTCGGTGTAGGTGTAAGAGGTGTAGTAGTTGAAGTTGTACGGCAGCAAGCCGCTCCACTCCAGTTCCAGACCTTTGTTGACGACGCTGCCGACGTTGAGCATTTCATAGTCGCCATCGGCGTTGGTGGTCGACAGCTGGCGGTCGGTGTACGAGATGCGGAACAGAGTTGCGCTCAGCGCCATGTTTTCTTGGGTGTAGCGCCAGCCCAGTTCCTGGTTCCAGCTCAGTTCAGGTGCGGTGCTGATCGAGTCGCCCGCGTTGTACAGCACGTAGTTCGGCGGGGTGCGCATGTTGCGGGTGACGTTGTAGAACGCTTGGTTTGTGTCGTTGATCTGGTAGCGCGCGCTGAAGCTCGGCAAGAACTGGTGGTACTTGGCATCACGCTTTTCAGGTTTGTTGTACAGGTCGCCGAGGTTGTCACCGTCACGCTCGACGTACTGATAGGCGATACCGCCGGTCAGGGTCAGGTCCGGGGTGAAGGTCCAAGTGTCCTGGATCCAGAGTTTTTGCGCCGGGGTCACGGTGTATTGATGGCGACCCTGCACGGTGACGCCATTGTTGTCCTTGACCTGATCGCTTGAGTTGTAGTCACCCCAGATGTCTGACGGTGCGCCATTTGAATTGATGCTGATAAACGGCTGAGTCTGACGCTGACGAGCACGCTCGTACCAGTAGCCGACGTCGACACTGTGGAATTCGTTCAGGTCCCATTTGAACTTGGTGTTGACACCCGAGCGCCAGGTTTCGGTCCATGAAGGCCGGTAGTAGGTGTTGTACGCAAGGCCCTTGAGGTCATAGTTGCCTGCCTTGCTGGAGGTCGACGACAGGCCGCTGGCCGTTTGGCCGCTGAAGCTGCCGCCGTTGGCCCAGAGGTAGTAGGGCGCAACAGTCAGCGCCAAGTCGTCGCGCAGCTGGAAGCGCTGGGTCAGGGTGGCGGATACGTTTTCAAACGGGTTGCGGTTGATTTTGTAGTACGAGGTCAACTGGCCGGTGCTGTTGTAGGTCGGTGTTTCTGCGTAGTCCAGGCGGCGGCCGGATTTGTCGAACTGGGCCTTGCTCAGTGTGTTGTAGTTATAGTTGTCTTGGCGGTTGTATTTGATGATGGCATTGGTGGAGTTGCCATTGCCATCTTCAAATAATGTGTTCCATTCAACTTTGTCGGCACGCACAACGCCTTTGCCACGCCATTTGTCACCTTCGGTGTGGGACGCCGACAAATAACTTTTAAAACCATTTATATCGCCGGTATTAATACGGATAAATGATTTGTCCAGGCTGTTCGAGCCGACTGATTGTTTAACAAAGACACCGAAGTCTTTGGTCGGGCGCAGGGTCACCAGACCTATGTTGCCGCCACTGGAACCAATATGCGGGCCGTCAATTTCCGAAGAGCCTTGAGTGGCGAACACTTCACTGTAGTTCTCAGGGTCACCGAGCAAGTTTGGATAGATGTTGTAATCGCCCGAGTCGTTGATCGGGATACCGTCAGCAGAAACACCGATCTGGTCGGAGTTCATGCCGCGCATGGTGAAACTGGTGCCGCTGAGGCCCGAGGCGTCGGTGCTGGAGACGTTGATGCCTGGTGTGTACTTGAGCTTGTCGATGGCGTTGGCAGTGGGCGCCATTTCGTCCATCGCTTCTTTGGTCACAGTCGAACGGCCCTTGGGCGAGTCTTCTTGAATCATGTGGCCATTGCCCAGACTTTGCCCGGTTACTTTAACGTCGCCCATATCAACTGTATCGTCCGCCAGGGTCGATAAAGTCCAGCCGCCAACCCCAACGGCCAGCAACGTTGCAAATAAAGTATTCAGTTTCAAAACGCTTTCCCCCTAAACATCATGAGTGGAGCTGAAGTGGCTTTAGTTATTGCTCTATGTTGTATACAAGCGTGGCGCTGAAGCGGTATTTGTCCTTGCCCGAGAAACTTTCTTCAGGAAAAGGAACCACTTGATCGAGGCGTTTCAAACTGGTTTGTGCTGCGCGATTGAGCAGCATGTTTGTCGCCTTCTTTTCAATGCCCGAATCGAGCACCTTGCCGCTTCGGTCAACCAGCAACCACACCACCACATTGCCTTCCGGGCGTTGTAATGAAGCTTCGCGACCTCGCGGGTATTGCTTGTACTTCTCAAGTTCGGCCAACAGGCGAGCGATGTAACGGCTCTCCAGATCAGCCGGATTGGCTCGTGGGGCCTGAGCTACAGGCCTGGCCACTGTAACCGGGGCTGGCGGCGCGGCTGCCGGGGCAGGCGCGGGGGCCTGAACCACGGGCTGTGGTTTGGGCGGTGTCGGTGCGGCCTTGACCACTTGCGGCTTGGGTTTGGGCGGCTGTGGCTTGGGGACGGGCGGCTTGGGCTTTGGCGGAGGTGGCGGCTCAACCACTTGCTCTTCGACCACTTCTACTTCCGGCGGTGGAGGCGGCTCTTCGACGACCGGCTCGGGTTCGGGCTCCGGTGGCGGCGGCTGCAACTCATCAGGATCAATCAACGCGATTTCGACCGTTGTGTCGTCGTACTTGGGCGTGATCTTCAGGCGAGAGTCCATGGCGCTGTGCACGGCCACGGCCAGCAGGCAGATCGCCGGCAGACACGCGATCGCTTTGCGGGATTTGAAAAAAACCGACATAGCTTAGAGCTTCCGGGTCGCGATGGAAACGGAGGAAAAACCGCTGCTTTTGAGCACGTCCATCACAGTCACCAGGCGCGCCACCTCAACACCTTCATCACTGTTGAGGATGATCACCATTTTCTGCTCAGGGTTTTCCATGGCCTTGAGCTGAACCACCAGTTCGGTCTGGTCCAGGTCTTTACCGTCCAGTTGCAAGCGATCGTCCAGGCCCAATGTGATCACGGCCTTGTTCTGCGGCTTGAGTTGTTGTGCGTGGGCAGCGCCTGGCAACTGAGTCTTGATCCCCAGCGCGGGAATCACGTTGAGACTGATCAATACGAAAAACACCAACAGGAACATCATCACGTCGATCATCGGAATGATCTCGATATGCAGGCGCTTTTTCTTCGGTTCTTCCCAGCTTCGCATCACATGTACTCCAGTCCACAGCGGGGATCAAAAAGCTGATCGTCCATTCAGATTCTCACTTGAGGTTTGCTGGGCACAGGGCATGCATAACCTGTCACAAGTGTCAGGTTGCAGAGAGTAAGGGAGTGGTGTTTCAGAATGGTTGCAGAAAAAAGTATTTTTAAACGTGTTTATATTTTTTATTTTGACGTGGTTTTTTTAGATTTAGAGCGATATAGCCCTGCAATTGAAGGGTTTTACACGATTATTCCGAGATGTGATGTGTGCGATGCGGTTTTTGAGTGAATCTTAATAAAACTGACATGTGTGACAGCTTTTGGGTTGTCTGCTCAAGGCCGGGGTAGGTGCTGTGGGTGATGCCGGTAACTGCGATCGAACCTGTGGGAGCGGGCTTGCCCGCGATAGCATCGACGCGGTTTAACAGAAAAACCGCATCGCCTGCATCGCTGGCAAGCCAGACTCCCACAGATTCTTTGTGGTATTTGAAACAGCGTTCGTTTCTCTGACTGGCGTCGGCTTATTCAGGATTGCCGTTTTGTGCCAACAAGATAGTGATCAAGGTCCGGATCACTGTGGGCAGCGCTTCCAGGTCTCGTACCAGAACGCTTCGCTCGCGCACCCGCCAGGGTTCGTCGAGTTCGATAAGCGACAAACCCATGGTGCGTTGATGACGGCGAGCTGAGGATTCCGGCAGGATGGCCAGGCCCACGCCCGCTTCGACCATTCGGCACATCGCTTCGAAGCTGTAGACCTTGATGCGCATGTTCAACGTTTGGCCGTGCAGGGCGACTTGTTCATTCAAGAAGCGCAGCAGGGTGGTGCCCTCGTGCAAGCCAATGTGCGGGTAAGCCAGTGTTTCTGACAGCTTGACCTTCTTGCGTCGGGCCAGCGGGTGTTCCTGGGGGGTGACCAGTATCAGTTGGTCGGTACTGAAGTGGATGACCTGCAAGCCGTCAGCCTTGACCGGGCCTGCGATGATGCCCATGTCTGTTGAGCCGTCCATGACCCCGCGCACGATATCCCGACTCAAGCGTTCTTGCAGGTCGACGGTTACCCCTGGGCGTTCGGCGAGAAAGCCGGCGAGGATTTCCGGCAAAAATTCCGTTGCTGCGGTGGTATTGGCAAAAATCTTGATATGCCCGGAGGCTTCGGCGCCGTACTCGGTGAACTCGTTTTTCATGTAGTCCACCTGACGCATGATCACCCGCGCATGCTGCAAGAACAGCTTGCCTGAAGGTGTCAGCTCGACGCCCCGGCTGTCACGGTACAACAGGCGATTGGCTAGGCTTTCTTCGAGGCTTTTGATCCGTGCGCTGGCCGCAGCGGCGGACATGCAGGCTTTGCGCGCACCCTGGGTCAGGCTGGGGGATTCGGCGATATGGATGAACAGTCGCAGGTCGACTAAATCGAAGTGCATGGCTGATTTCCGTTGAGCATGAACGCTGTTGTGTGGCGCCGGTGTTAAGCAAAGCCGAACGCCCCCTTACGAAAACGCAGATTCACAGACCGCCGGGCATTTGGCAATCATGGCCAAAATAACAAGCCACGGGGACATCACCGATGAGCGATGACGCACTGTCCGTTTGGATCGGTCGCACTGAAGAAGTTCATGATCATTTGAGTCTGAATCTGGTCACTCGTATCGCCGCCACCTTGGGCGAGAGTGCACCACAAGCCGGTGAGCCGTTGCCTGCGTTGTGGCAATGGTGTTTCTTCCAGTCGACGGTTGAGGCAGTAGGTTTGGGGGGCGATGGGCATCCGGCACGCGGGGGCTTCTTGCCACCGGCCGACAATCGCAACCGCATGTGGGCGGGCGGCCGTATCGAGTTTCACACAGCGCTTAAGGTGGACGCCGAAGCGACGCGTATCTCCACCATCACCGATGTTCAGCAAAAGCAGGGCAAGACCGGTTCACTGTTGTTTGTCACGGTCCAGCATGACTATTTGCAGGACGGGCAACTGGCGATTCGTGAAGAGCAGGACATCGTCTATCGCGAACCCAGCCCTCCCAAACTGACGGGCAGCGACCCGTTACCTGAAGGCGCTTGGCAGGCGTGCGTCACGCCCAGTCCAACCCTGCTGTTTCGCTATTCGGCAGTCACTTTTAATGGCCACCGCATTCACTACGACTGGCCCTACGCGACTCAGGTCGAGGGCTATCCGGGTTTGGTGGTGCATGGGCCATTAATCGCCACGCTGGCGCTGCGCGCGTTCTGTCGTGCGAACCCTGATGCGCGTCCCCGGCATTTCTCTTACCGGGGCATTCGTCCATTGATTGCTCCGCATCCGTTCGAAGTGGGAGGCCGTGTGGTCGCTCCCGGCAAGGCCGAACTGTGGGCCGGTAATGCAGACGGTGTCGCCCAACAGGCCGAAGTGAGCTTCGACTGATCACTGCGCGTCACCAGTGAATACGATAAATACAACAAGGATCTGCAATGAATCCGTATCTGAATGAAGACTACAACGCCATTCGCGAGGGTGTGCGCGCCCTGTGTGCGGAGTTTCCTGCTGAGTACTGGCGCAAGATCGACGAGGAAAAGGGTTTTCCTGAGGCCTTTGTCACCGCCATGACTGAGGCGGGTTGGTTGTCGGCGATGATCCCTCTGGAATACGGCGGCTCGGGTCTGGGTTTGGCTGAGGCCTCGGTCATTCTCGAGGAGGTGAACCATTGCGGCGGCAACTCCGGCACCGTGCACGGCCAGATGTACAACATGTTTACGTTGTTGCGTCACGGCAGCGAGGCGCAAAAGCGCTACTACCTGCCCAAACTGGCCAGCGGCGAGTTGCGTTTGCAGTCCATGGGCGTGACCGAGCCGAGTACCGGCACCGACACCACCAAGATCAAGACCACCGCCGTGCGAGAGGGCGACAGCTACGTGATCAACGGCCAGAAGGTCTGGATCTCACGGGTTCAGCACTCGGACCTGATGATTTTGCTGGCCCGCACCACGCCGCTGGCCGAGGTGGCGAAGAAAGCCGATGGCATGTCGATCTTCCTCATCGACCTGCGTGAAGCCATCGGTAACGGCCTGACCGTGCAGCCGATTGCCAATATGGTCAATCACGAAACCAACGAGTTGTTCTTCGACAACCTGCGCATACCGGCCAGCAGCTTGATCGGCGAAGAGGGCAAGGGCTTTCGCTACATTCTCGACGGGCTCAATGCCGAGCGTACGCTGATCGCCGCCGAGTGCATTGGCGATGGTCGCTGGTTCAATGAAAAGTCTGCCCAGTACGCCCGTGATCGCGTGGTATTTGGTCGCCCGATCGGGCAGAACCAGGGGGTGCAATTCCCGATTGCCGAAGCGCATATCGAGCTGGAAGCCGCCGACCTGATGCGCTGGCGCGCTTGCGAAGAATACGATAGCGGGCGCAGCGCCGGAGCGGCGGCGAACATGGCCAAATACCTGGCTGCCAAAGCCAGTTGGGAGGCGGCCAACGCGTGCCTGCAAACCCACGGCGGCTTCGGCTTTGCCAATGAATACGACGTGGAGCGCAAGTTCCGCGAGACCCGTCTGTATCAGGTCGCGCCCATCTCCACCAACTTGATCTTGTCGTACGTGGCCGAGCACCTGCTTGAGTTGCCGCGCTCTTTCTGAGTACGCCTTGACATCATCTTTCATGGAGAACGCTGAATGAGTCAGCACACTCAAGCACTCACTGAATTTTTGGCCAATCTCCAATACGAGCAGTTGCCCGAGAGCGTGATTAGCCGTACCGAAGACCTGTTTCTCGACTGGCTGGGCTCGGCGCTGGCCAGTCAAGGCTCGCATCCCATCCCGTTGTTCGAGCGTTATGCGGCCATGATGGGCCCGGCCAGCGGCCCTGCCGGTATTTTGGTCAGCGGTACCACCAGCTCCGCGTATTTCGCCGCGCTGGTCAATGGTGCCAGCTCGCATTTGGTGGAGCAGGACGACCTGCACAACAGCTCTGTGCTGCACCCCGCGACAGTGGTGTTCCCGGCGGCGTTGGCTGCCGCTCAAGACCTGGGCAAATCCGGACGTGAACTGATCGTCGCCGCTGTTGCCGGTTATGAGGCTGGTATTCGTATAGGTGAGTTCCTCGGCCGCTCGCACTATCGCATCTTCCACACGACGGCCACGGTTGGCACGTTGGCGGCGGCAGTGGCTGTTGGCAAGCTGATGGGCTTTGACCAGACGCAGTTCACCCACGTACTTGGCAGTGCCGGTACTCAGGCTGCGGGTTTGTGGGAGTTCTTGCGCGATGCCGCGGATTCCAAACAGTTGCACACGGCCAAAGCGGCGGCTGATGGACTTCTGGCGGCCTACCTGACCGCTGAAGGATTGAGCGGCGCGCAGAACATTCTCGAGGGCGAGCAGGGCATGGCCGCTGGAATGTCCAGTGATGCTGATCCGGGCAAATTGTCAGATGGCTTGGGTACGCGTTGGGCGCTGATTGAAACCTCGTTCAAGTTTCACGCCTCGTGCCGCCACACGCACCCGGCGGCAGACGCTCTGCTGGGCCTGATGCAGCGCGAAAAGCTGGTGGCCGAGGACATTGCCAGTGTTACCACGCGGGTCCATCAAGGGGCCATTGATGTCTTGGGTCGTGTGCAGATTCCGCAAAGCGTGCACCAAGCCAAGTTTTCGATGGGCACGGTGTTGGGCCTGATCGCCGTTTACGGCAAGGCCGGGTTGCCCGAGTTTCACCAGCACGCACTGACCGATTCCCGTGTCGGCGATTTTCGCGACAAGGTGCGCATGCTGCTCGACGAGGAAGTCGACGGCGCTTACCCGCAGCGTTGGCTGGGCCGGGTGGAGGTCGTCACAGTGGACGGGCGAATCGTGCATGGCCGCATCGACGAGCCCAAGGGCGACCCGGGCAATACCCTGAGCCGCCGCGAACTGGAAGACAAATTCCGCCGTTTGCTGGCCTTTTCCGGCGCGCGCAACGATCAACAGGCGTCTGAACTCATTGAGCAGGTTTGGCACCTGCGCAACCTGGACGACCTGAGTGTGCTGACCCGCCGCACCGCTGGTGCAGAGAGCGCATCATGAACGACACGACACCCAAGCCCCGCCCGCTGGACGGCATCACCGTCGTCAGTCTGGAACACGCCATTGCGGCACCGTTTTGCACCCGGCAACTGGCTGACCTCGGCGCTCGCGTGATCAAGGTCGAACGCCCTGGCTCCGGCGACTTCGCCCGTGACTATGACGAACGGGTCAATGGCCTGGCCTCGCACTTTGTATGGACCAACCGTTCCAAAGAAAGCCTGACCCTGAACGTCAAGCAGCAAGAGGCTGATCAGGTGCTCGACAAGCTACTGGCCACGGCCGATGTGCTGGTTCAGAACCTGGCACCGGGCGCAGCGCAGCGCATGGGGCTGTCTTTTGCAGACTTGCATGAGCGTTTCCCGAGGTTGATCGTTTGCGATATCTCCGGCTATGGAGAGGGCGGGCCTTACGAGCAGAAGAAGGCCTACGACCTGCTGATCCAGAGTGAAGGCGGCTTTCTGTCAGTGACCGGAGGATCCGGCGAGAGCGACATGGCCAAGGCCGGTTGTTCCATTGCTGATATTGCGGCAGGCATGTATGCCTACACCGGCGTGCTCTCGGCCCTGTTGCTGCGTGAGAAAACGGGCGAGGGCAGCCGCATCGATGTGTCGATGCTGGAAAGTCTGGTGGAGTGGATGAGCTACCCGATGTACTACGCCTATGCGGGAGCGCCGCCGCCTCCGAGGGCCGGTGCTGCGCACGCCACTATTTATCCTTATGGGCCTTTCCCTGCGGGCGACGGCGGCACGGTGATGCTCGGTTTGCAGAACGAACGCGAATGGCAGCAGTTTTGCGACAAGGTGTTGCTGAGACCTGAACTGGCGAGCGATTCACGCTTTAATGCCAACGCACGGCGCTCAGAGAATCGCAGCGATTTGCGAACCATCATCGTTGAGAGCTTTGCCCGGATGAGTGCCGAGGAGGTGATTGCACGGCTCGATGCAGCGTCGATAGCCAACGCTCATGTCAACGACATGGCAGGTGTTTGGGCTCATCCGCAGCTTCAGGCGCGTGATCGCTGGCGCGAAGTGGACAGTCCGGTTGGCAAGCTGGCGGCGTTACTGCCGCCGGGGCGCAACGCGGCTTTCGAGCCGCGAATGGAGGCGGTGCCGGATTTGGGCGAGCACACCGACAGTGTGCTGGTCGAACTGGGTTATGGCGCGGATGACATCCAGCGCCTTCACCAACAAGGAACGGTGTGAGGCTCGCGCCTCGCATCTTATGCACGGAGCATGCTTATGCAAGAAGCCATCGTTCGTTCGGCGTTGTTTGTTCCGGGCACTCGCCCGGAGCGTATTCCCAAGGCCCTGGAAAGTGGCGCCGATGCCGTTATCGTCGACCTTGAGGACGCCGTGGCGGAACACCTCAAGGTTGAGGCGCGGGACAATCTGGATGCATTTCTAGATGCCAATCCGCAGGCGCGGGTGTTGGTACGCATCAATGCGCCGCAGCATGAACAACAGACAGCCGATCTGGCTTTGTGCCGCCGCCAGCCCGGTGTGGTGGCGATATTGCTGCCCAAGGCAGAAAGCGTCGAGCAAGTAGATCAGGCGACGGCGTCCGGCAAGCCTGTCTGGCCAATCATTGAAAGCGCCAAGGGCTTGCTGGAGTTGCCGGCTATTGCTCTGGCCAAAGGAATTGAGCGCTTGAGTTTTGGCGCGCTGGATCTGGGCCTGGATTTAGGCTTGATCAGCGGCACCGCCGCATCGCAGCGCATGCTTGATCAGGCCCGTTACGCCATCTTGCTGCACAGCACTCTGGCCCGGTTGGCGCCGCCGCTGGACAGCGTATTTCCCGATATCAAAAACCCTGATGGTATGACCCGCATGGCCGCCGACGCCCGAGACATGGGTTTTGGCGGCCTGCTGTGTATCCATCCGAGCCAGGTCGCGCTGATTCACGCGGCCTTTATGCCTCGTCCTGAAGAGCTGGAATGGGCCCAACGGGTCTTGGCCGCGGTTGCCTCCGGGAACGGGGTGTTCGTGGTCGATGGGCAGATGGTCGATGCCCCGGTGATCGAGCATGCCCGACGCGTCTTGCGTCGGGCGGGCCCGCTGTCCGCCTGAGTCGAAAGACAACAGCTGTTGTGATTCAACGAGAAACAGGCACCCGCAGTACTACCTAACTATAAAAACAAGAGGTACAGACTTATGTTCAAACACACCCTCAAGGCTTTGGTTTGCGCCCTGCCTCTGTTCGCCGGTCTGGCGAGCGCAGCAGATCCCATCAGTATCAAATTCGCCCACGTCGTTGCCGAACACACGCCCAAAGGACAGGGCGCGCTGATGTTCAAAAAGCTGGCGGAGGAGCGTCTGCCTGGACGGGTCAAGGTCGAGGTCTATCCGAACTCTTCGTTGTTCGGTGACGGCAAAGAAATGGAAGCGCTACTGCTGGGCGATGTGCAACTACTGGCGCCGTCGCTGGCCAAGTTTGAGCACTACGCCAAGCCAATCCAGATATTCGATCTGCCATTCCTGTTCAACGATATCAATGCGCTTGACCGCTTCCAGCAGAGCCCGCAAGGCCAAGGCTTGCTCAAGTCCATGGAGAGCAAAGGTATTACGGGCCTCGGTTATTGGCATAACGGCATGAAGCAGTTATCCGCCAACAAAGCCCTGTACGAACCCAAGGATGCCCGCGGTTTGAAGTTCCGGGTGCAGTCGTCTGCCGTTCTGGATGAGCAATTCAAGGCCTTGCGCGCCGCACCCCGCAAAATGAGCTTTGCCGAGGTGTATCAGGGGTTGCAGACCGGTGTGGTCAATGGCACCGAAAACACGTGGTCGAACTACGAAAGCCAGAAGGTGAATGAGGTACAGAAATTTTTCACCGAGTCTAATCATGGCGCTATCGATTACATGGTGATCACCAACACCAAGTTCTGGAACAGCCTGCCCGAAGATGTACGCAGCTCGCTGGATGCGATCATGGCCGAGGTCACCGTTGAGGTGAACAAGCAGGCCGAAGCGCTGAATAAAAACTCCCGTCAGACCATCGTCGATTCGGGTACCAGCGAAATCATCACCCTGACGCCTGAGCAGCGCGAACAATGGCGTGAAGCGATGCGCCCCGTATGGAAAAAGTTTGAGAACGACATTGGTGTCGACCTGATCAAGGCTGGGGAGCAAGCCAACCAAAGCAGTTAAGACCCTGAGTGCTGTTGGTGATCCGGTGTGAGATCACCAGCGGCAACGTTTGCGGTGCGTACGACAGCCTTCAAAAAGTAGCTGTCGTGCCCTGACTTCATCGGTCTTATTCGTCGCTTTGCGACGGCTCTTTCAAGGGAGATAACCCATGCACGCTGTCCTTCGTGTCTGGAATCGCACGGAAGAAATGCTGGTGGCGTTCCTGCTTGCAGGAATGACCCTGGTCACTTTCGCGTATGTAGTGTTCAACAACCTTTATGGCATTTTCTATTCTTTGGGGGACTCGCTGCCGTTTGCCAACGCGGCCATGCACAGCATCGGCGACGGTATTCTCTTTATTGCACAAGAGATGACCTGGAGCGTGGCGCTGACCAAGGCCATGTTCGGCTGGCTGATCTTTGTAGGCTTGGCCTGGGGCGTGCGGATTGGTGCGCACATTGGCATCGACTTGCTGGTACGCCAGTTCAACCCCGCCAACCAGCGACGTGTGGCCTTGCTCGCGCTGGTTATCTGCCTTGGCTATTGCGCCCTGATGGCGTACTCCAGCGAGCAGTGGGTCGCCACGTTGTACAGCGTCGGTACAGGCGCTGAAGACCTGGATCGTTTCGGTATCCAGCAGTGGCATATCGTAATGATCGTACCGATCGGTTTTGCTCTGATGTTCTTGCGTTTTCTGCAAGTTTTCATTCGTGTTGTGCAAGGCAAACAGCAAGGGCTGGGCTTGCACAGTGAAGTGGATGACGCCGTAAAACTGGCTGAAAACGACCCATCGGAGACTGCCAAATGACCATCAGCTTCCTATTTGTCGCACTGTTCGTGCTGATGTTTATCGGCATTCCCGTGGCTATTTCCCTGGGCTTGTCCGGGGCCATGACCATCCTGTTCTTCAGTAACGATTCGGTTCGTTCGCTGGCGATCAAATTGTTTGAAACCAGCGAGCACTACACGCTGCTGGCCATTCCGTTCTTCCTGCTGTCTGGTGCCTTCATGACCAGCGGTGGCGTGGCCCGTCGGCTGATCGACTTCGCTAATGCCTGCGTTGGCCACATTAAAGGTGGGCTGGCCATTGCCGCGATCATGGCCTGTATGCTTTTCGCGGCGTTGAGCGGTTCATCGCCAGCCACAGTGGCGGCTGTCGGATCGATCGTCATTGCTGGCATGGTGCGCTCTGGCTACAAGCAGGAATTTGCAGCTGGCATTGTGTGTAACGCTGGTACTTTGGGCATCCTGATTCCGCCGTCGATTGTCATGGTGGTTTACGCCACCGCGACCGAGACTTCGGTGGGCAAGCTGTTTATGGCCGGTGTGGTTCCGGGGCTGTTACTGGGTGTGGTGTTGATGATCACCATCTACATCCTGGCCCGGATAAAAAACATGCCTGCGCTGCCGCGTGCCTCGTTCAAGGAAATCACGACCGCAGGCCGTAAAGCTGGCTGGGGCCTGATGCTGATTGTGATCATTCTCGGTGGTATCTACTCGGGCATGTTCACCCCGACCGAAGCCGCTGCAGTGGCCGCCGTATATGCGGCTTTCGTGGCGATCTTCATCTACAAAGACATGACTATTCGAGAATGCCCTAAGGTCATTGTCGAAGCAGGCAAGCTAAGCGTGGTACTGATGTTCATCATCGCCAACGCCATGCTTTTTGCTCACGTACTGACTACCGAGCAGATTCCACAGTCGATCACTGCCTGGGTGGTCGAACAAGGCTTCTCGCCGATTGAGTTCCTGTTGGTGGTGAACATCGTACTGCTGGTTGCGGGCACCTTCATGGAGCCATCGGCGATCATCCTCATCCTTGCGCCGATCCTGTTCCCGATCGCCATGCAACTGGGCATCGACCCTATCCACCTGGGCATCATCATGGTGGTGAACATGGAAATCGGACTGATCACGCCACCAACCGGACTCAACCTGTTTGTCACCTCGGCCGTGACAGGCATGCCGCTGACTCGCGTGGTGCGTGCAGTATCCCCGTGGCTGCTGGTGATGCTGGCTTTCTTGATTTTGGTGACCTACGTACCGTTCGTTTCACTGGCCTTGCCAAACTGGCTCGGAATGTAACAACAACGGGTTGTATAACGTTCACGTTCAGCGGGACGCTGAAGGAGGGGGAGAAGGGCTAATAGCAAGGGGCTTGCACGCGAATTGTGTGCAGGCCCTTTTTTTGTTCAGACGCACTCTTTGGCTGTCCGTACAAAGTCGGGGGCGAAGAGGCTGCGTTGATAAATAACGACCTTTGCCCCTGTGCTGGCTTTAAACGTTTCAACAATATTGTCGGCGGCCAGTGAGCTGGAGACTACGATTCTGTAGTGACGATTGGTCTGGGATAAGCTCGGATCAAACGCTTTACCCTGCAGCTTTGGTACTAAACAGGCGGCGTAGGCTTCAGGGCTTTTTTGAGTGTCCAGGGTCAAAGTAGGCTGGTTAGGGGCACTGGCGCACCCTGCGAGTGATGAAAGCAACAGTAAGACGCTGGTAATGGCAGCAACGCGCATGTGTAGAAACCTTTAATTTGCCGGCAAGTGGAATGGACGCAATTCAATGCTCGCTATTATCCAACTCCACCCGGCAAAACAAACTCAGCAGGCATGATGGTGACTATTGACTTGGCTGATGGGGCGTAAGCCTCATAAGGTCATCGAAAAAACAATCACGTTTCAAACCACCTTGAACGCGGCAACCTCTTGCGTCTAAGCATCAGGTCCGTTCGGGGACGCTTTACCGGAATAGCCAGCTTCGAGTTTTTATCTGCCACTACACAGAGGGAATTCTGACGCGACCTAACCACTAGTTACCTAGCTCTATGATTTTTCGATGGTTTTATCGTGAATGAGAAATAAAAAATATCACTTAAAAACCACTAAGCAACTTGCCTCATCGGCGCAGGCTCTATATATTCGTCCACCTGTCACGCAGGGTCATGATTGTTTTACACATCAAAACCTATCCTGCCTGACCCGCTTAACAGCGCTACCGCCCGAATGGCGAAATTGGTAGACGCATGGGACTTAAAATCCCCCGTTCGAAAGGACGTGCCGGTTCGATTCCGGCTTCGGGCACCAAACAAATCAAGGGCTTGCAAGGTTTTAACGCCTCGCAGGCCCTTTGTTTTTTCCGCAATTCACTTTGTCGGCGTGACCTTTTTACCTATTCGCTTGCGGATATAGTTCTCAGTCATGACGACAGTTGTGTGTCCTAATTGATCCCGCGCTTGCAGGATGTCTCCGCTCGATTCTGCCTTGTCGGTACCAGCCTTTGCGCGCAGGTCCCGCATTTGGAACTCAGCCTTTGCAACACCGGCCGCCTCCCTGGCCAAGTCAAACCTTCCACGTAGCATTGCCACTGACATTGGCGTGCCGTCTTCGCTAACGATCAGCCGCGTCGAGCGGACCTTATGCCCTGATTTTCGGGACATTATTCGATCTATTAAAACCTGAAACTCACCAGTTACTTCAATCCGGCGCTTGGCATTTGTCTTAGCTTGCAGCACCCATATTTGCCCCTCGCGAACGTCACGCTCATCCAGCAATCGAGTGTCAGTCACGCGATGCCCAGTCAAATAGGCAAGGTCCATCGCATCTTTCAGGCCAGCATCGGCCTTCTCGTACACGCGCTTGAACAACGCATCTTCGATGTAGATACCAGATGAAGCGAGTAGGGTGGGCTATGCGGAACTAAAATCGGTAATACCGTCTACATTTCAATGGATATTCCCTTTTGGAGAAAACGGTCATGTTTAAATCACGCTCGCTTATAGCCGCTGTTACCTGCTTTGCTTTGGCCGTTGGCTCGGTGGCGGCGTTGGCCGACCCCGGCAACGGGAAAGGTCAAGTCAATGAAAAGGGCAACTCACAGGGCGGCCAAGGGCAGGGCAATCAGGGCAATCAGGGCAATCAGGGCAATCAGGGCAATCAGGGTAATCAGGGTAATCAGGGTAATCAGGGTAATAAGGGTAATCAGGGCAAAGGTTCCGCCGGGAATGATTGGAATCATGGGCCCAGCATTGACCGAAGTAACGTATTGGGCGTGCTCGGCGGCCACCGCGACTATTGGCGCCCTGGTCCTTCGTTGCCACCCGGAACACAAAAGAACCTAGCTAGAGGGAAACCGCTCCCTCCGGGTATCGCTAAGAAGCTGGATGGCCGGTTGCTGGGCAGATTGCCCCATTACGACGGCTACGAGTGGCGACAAGCGGGGACTGATCTGGTACTGGTAGCAATCGCCTCCGGCATAATTTACGAGGTGCTCAACGGAGCGTTCGATTAAGGCGATGAGAGTTTGATGATCTCGTCGCCCGGATCTTTATGGATGGCAAGAAGGCTTTTATTGTGGAATTCCCACGCCACCATTTCAGAAGGCGCGAAAACGTGGCACGGCGGTTCAAGCAATGCCTGACTGCGAGTGGAGCCATGTGCATGCAGGTGATGAATCATCAAGGTCATCGCCTCGCCTTGCTACAGCCCGGCAGATCAGAACTAGCCCGGACACGCTGAAAAACTGGGAGCAGTCGAGGTCAAAGCCCAATGCCCAGGCAGTGCTACTGATTAAGTTGGTTCAGCGCTTTCCGGATATGGTTGATCGGCTCAACGCTGTTTAAGTTGACCTGTATATGAAAGCCCAGCCCCTGCGCTGGGCTTTTTGCATCTGGTGCTATCAGCTCTGGGCTCGCACTGCTACGCATCGACCGCGTTGGACTGCCCCCTGCACCATAGACATCGCCAGCCTATGCTAACTGGATCGCCAATAAAAGACTGACTGGCTGCAAGGCTGCTTGTAGCGGTATATCAAATTGTTCAAGGCCCGCTTCGGCGAGCTTTATTGCTCCAGTCATCGCTGGCAGCCAGCGCGGCGAGGCATTGCAAACCATTACCGGGGGCACTGTTGGTGCTGGCGTACCGTTTGGTTCAGCCTTGATCATGATGGGAGGCTCGATGGTGCTGGGCGGCGTAATCCAAATGCTCAGACCTCAAACCGGTGGCCTTAAACCAGCGCAGCCCTCGAGAACACTCCCGGCTACGCTTTTGGTAGCGCCAAGAACACCACGGCATCCGGCAACCCAATACCGCTTTGCTACGGCAAGCGCCGGGTAGGTGCCGGTGCGTGCATGAAAGCTGGACGCCGAAGGGTATCCCGATTTAAGCCAGCGGCCAGCGCGCCCGAGTTGATCGAGCCGCAATACTGAACCCCGCCGAATGAGGGTGTTTTTTAGCGGCGGATGCGGTTTTTTTGCCAAGTGGCATCACTGTGAAACGTTCCCGTATCACCTCGCATCACGTAAAGAGTCGCCCTATAAAACGAAGCAAGTGGGGAACATTGCAGGCCGCGGATTTTGCGGTATGCCCATGTCCAGCCGTGCTTTGTGGAGGTGCTCATCCTTCTTCCTGTTTTGTCATCAGTTATTTCCTAAGTGCTACGCATGGTTGATTGGTGTCTATTGGACTCACTCTCCTGTGGTAGTTCCCGCCTCAATTCAGGCTAATTGCATTGCAGCCTTCATTGCGCAGATCGGCCACGAGTCTGGCCAGTTAACGCGCCTGGTGGAAAACCTGAACTACAGCGCTGACGGACTGGCCAGTACATGGACCACTCGCTACGCCGGGCGCAAGGGCAACACCGCCCCGGGCGATGGCTGGAAATATCGCGGACGCGGCCTGATCCAGCTCACCGGCAAGACCAATTACCGCCTGTGCGGCGAAGCTCTGGGCCTGAGCTGCTGGAGAAACCGCAAAACGCCGGCATGACCGCTGAGTGGTTCTGGGGCAGTAACGGGCTGAACACCCTGGCCGAAGATCTCCAGGCGCTGTATGCCCGGGCGTTGAAGATGTTGGCGTGAAGCTCGATGCTTTTCAGCGAAGTTGCATGCCGCAAGAGCAAAGTTTGATCCGTGCCAGATTACAAAGAAGCTGCAATCGCCAGCGCGAGTTGCTGGTCGGACATAAGGGGGCGACTGTAGGTGGCTCGGTAGTAGCGAGAAGCCTGCTCAAACTCTGATCCACGTATCTCGCCATCCGAACCTATGAACGCCAGGGCGTCGCTCTTGGCTGACTTGAAAAGGTCGGGAATGCTGGAGGTGGCCGCTGTGGCCCCGGAGACGATTACACAGGGGACTATGGTGGTAATCATGAGCGCGGCCTGAAACGGGTTGTTGTTTTCTGCTGCCAGGGCTGTGGCGCTAATCATCGCCATAACAGCGATTGCGAGGGCCTTCGAAGAGTCCATTCTAAATATTTCCACTGCGTTGAGTGGGCGACACCTTAGCAGAGTAGGGCGCCCTCCATAAGCAACACGCCCGGCTATCGATAACAACGTCAAGGCAACCACAATCACGCAAAGTTCCAGTAATCCAGGGCTGAAGGTCCGTTTACTGTCAGAAAATAATTGCCTTCAGTGAAGCGTGGTAATTCTGCGTTTTTCGCCAATCCGGATCCTGTCCAATGCTCTGTTTAAACCATCCAGTGCATCTAGCAAGGCTTTAGCCTCTGCCTCTCGACCATCCCCCCATAGGCGTTCTGCCATTTTGTTAAGGGTCAGGATGGATCGTTCTATATCTGCAGCAGTCGCTTCGGCAGACTTTGCAGCTTGTTTCTTAGGCATTGTCAAAATTTCCGTAGTGGCAGATCAGTCAGGGTATCCATTTTTAATACACGGTTCGTCCTTGACGCTCTCGCGGCTGCCCTTGTAGCTTGATGAAATTGATTCTTAAAGGGACTGCAGGATGGAAAACGCATTTAAACAGCCATTTTTCGTCGTGGGGACAATATTTCTCACTGTAGGCATTAGCACAGAAAATCCTGCTTTTTGGATCCCGGGATGCGTTTTCATGATTATCGGATGGTCGCAGAGCGCTAAAGGTTGAAGCACGATGTTTCTTCTTGGTGGGTGTTTAAGGAGTGGGTGGATGAAAACTTTCATGGCTTTAACGTTTGTCGGCGTCTCGACGACATTGATGTTTTCTGATGCGTTGGCGGATCAATATCTGTTCGATATAGCGAGTAAAGAACCCTATAAAAAAGCCTATCAGGCAATGTTTACCTTTCCTGACTGGGTTCGTAGCGGGCAAGGCACTTCAAGCCCTGTTGAGGAAGTGCTCATTGGGGGAGATACCTACACATTAGGGCAAATGTGCAAACCTCATGATTGTGCCGACAATCAATTCATTGTTGTTTTCAGTCCAGACAAAACAAAGGCGTGGGGGCTATTGGCGACGCGTTCTGCAGATGATCGTTCTTTTAATACGCAAGTGTTGGGTGAGCCTGATAGCGCTATTCGGGATTTTCTGGATAAAACCCTGGCTGATAATAATCCCGAGGATTGATTGCACGTATTGAAACGGCTGCTTCCTCATCTGGAAACCCAGGTTGATTCTGTTTTAAATAAGCAAGTTTATATGTCACTGCGCGATCTTTATTTGATCTCCAGTGCTTTGCACCCTGGTCGAGCTGTCCCGCTGGGGTGTCTGCGAGAGGGTGATACGCATAGGGGTGTAATCTGTTAAAGGTTTATAACCCTGGATCACACTCCGATACGTCCTCTCCTGAGGGATCGGGCAGTTAGCGACAGGCTGTCGTTGGCGCTGGTTGTTCATGTCGTTATTGATAAGTGAAGCTCGGTTACATCGATTTGCACGTTTTTTCGCTGATTTATTTCATGGCGCTACCGTGCACTGCCGCCTGCTGCATTAAAAGGTGGCAGCTGTCACCCTCCGTTCAGATCCGTGTGAGTAAGCTAGGCTGCTGGCACGGCTGACGCAGAAGTGGGCGAGATGAATACAAGTGTGATTTATGCATTGGCAGCGGCGGCGCTGTTCGGCGCCAGTACTCCGCTGGCTAAAGTGTTGGGTACAGAGGTCCCGCCGGTGTTGCTGGCCGGGCTGCTGTATTTGGGCAGCGGCGTGGGCTTGTTGCTGGCGCGTTGTATTCGCGACCGTAGCTGGAAGCGCTCGGGGCTGAGTGTCGGCGAATGGCCGTGGCTGGTCGGGGCGATTGTATTTGGCGGGATATTAGGACCGGTTGCCCTGATGTTTGGCTTGACCCGAACCAGCGGTGCCACAGCCTCGTTGATGTTGAACCTTGAACCTGTGCTGACGGCGCTCTTGGCCTGGGTGGTGTTCAAGGAAAACGCGGACCGCAGGATTGTGCTGGGCATGCTGGCGATTATCGTGGGCGGGATTGTGCTGTCATGGCCGTCGGGGCAAGCCCCGGGCGTTTCGCACTCCCTGCTTGGGCCGCTCGCGGTGGCGTTTGCCTGCTTTTGTTGGGCGGTGGACAACAACCTGACGCGCAAGGTGTCGGCTTCTGATGCGTTGTATATCGCCGGGGCCAAAGGCTTGTTTGCCGGACTGGTGAATTGCACGATTGCGTTGATGCTTGGGGCGCAGTGGGTGCCTGTTCAGGTGTTGACCCCTACGTTGTTGATTGGCTTTTTAGGATACGGCGTAAGTCTGGTGCTGTTTGTACTGGCATTACGTGGCTTGGGGGCGGCTCGCACCGGTGCCTACTTTTCAACGGCGCCTTTCTTGGGGGCAGGCATCTCTATTCTGGTGCTGGGAGAATCGGTGTCGTGGCTGTTCTGGCTGGCCGCGGCGTTCATGATAATCGGCGTGTGGCTGCACTTGACCGAGTCGCATGACCACACCCATCAACACCAGCCGCTGGAGCACACCCATCGTCATATTCATGACGAGCATCATCAGCATGAGCACGTCGGGAATGAGCCTGCCGGCGTTGCGCACAGTCATACACATCAGCATTTGCCTATTCGGCATAACCATCCGCATTTTCCGGATATTCATCATCGCCACACGCATTGAGCGGGGCAGATGTCAGTGCACGCTCGGGTGCGTGGCAGTGTGCCCTTGCAGGAAACCGTAAGATTATTCGATAGCAGGGAGCGACAGAGCGCACATGTTTGAGCACATTGACTTCAACTACTTGCTGGCAACCTACGGCTACCTGGCCATTTTTATTGGCTGCTTGCTAGAGGGTGAAACCATCCTGATTTTGGGCGGCATGGCGGCTCACCAGCATGTCCTCAAGCTGTTGCCAGTGATTGGTTACGCCAGCCTGGCCGGGATGCTGGGGGATCAGTTGCTGTTCTGGGTCGGGCGTTACTTTGGAGCGCGCTTGATGCCGCGCCTGCACAGGCAGCAAGCCACCATTGAACGAGTGACGCAGTTGGTCAACCAACACCCGACAGTGTCGGTTTTTTCTGTGCGTTTTTTGTATGGCATGCGTCTGGTCGGACCGATGGTGATTGGCGCATGCAAGGTTTCACCCTTGAAATTCACCTGTATCAATCTGTTGGGCGCTGTGACGTGGGCAACGGTATTTGCCAGCGTTGGGTACTGGGCAGGCGAATTTCTGGAAGGTGTATTGGGCGACCTCAAGCCGTACCGCCTGCCGATTGTGTTGTGCGTGATTGTGCTGATGGTGGCGTTGGCGGTGATACGTCATTACCGGGCTAAAAGCCGGGCAGGGGTCAAATCACTTTGACGGCGCGGCCGATGAATTGAATCGGTCCGGTAGGCTTGCCTATTGGCGAACCCTCAGGGCCTTCAAGGGTCAGCTCAAAGAGTTGATTGGGCTCCAGCGGCGGCAGGCTGTCCAGCGGTACCGATAAGGTTTGCCCCGGTTTGACCAAACCCAGAGACACCGGGCCATCCCAGCCTTCGGCCTTGGTCCAGAACTCCAGCGCCTTGTCGGATGGGATTTGCGCGACGCCCAGCGGGATAAGCTGAATGTTCTGACGATTGCTGGCCTGAATGACCCAGCCCGGAGCCTGGCTCTGTGGTGCTACCAACACCACAACGTAGGCCGGCGGCGAAACCTTTGGTGACGCGGTGAGCAATACCGTGCCCAGCACCACCGTCGCAGCCAGTCCTGCTGCTGACAGGCCGCGCCAGAGCGGCAAGAGGTTCCACCAATGGATTGGGTTCTTGGCTTGAACGGGAGAGTTCGAGGCATTCAGGCTGCGCTCGATACGTGGCCACAGCCGGGCCGAAGGAGGGTGTGGCGGCACCAGATCGGTGAGCGGCAAAAGACGAGCTTCCCAACGATCGACGGCGGCTTGCAGCATCGGGTCTTGTGGCATGCGTTGTTCAACGGCTTGACGCTGTTCGGCGTCCAGAGTGCCCAGCACGTATTCACCTGCCAGTGCGTCGCGCGCGTTCGGGTTGTCTTCGTCAGGCTTGAAAGTCATCCCATGCACTCGCGCAAGGCGCTCAAACTGCGTTTGATCCAGGCTTTGACTGTGCCCAAGGGTGTGGCCAGTTTTTCGGCAATTTCGGCGTGGGTATAGCCGTCGACATAGGCGTGCACAATGCAACTGCGTCGAGCAGGTTCAAGCTGTTCAAGGCAGCCGTGAATGCGCTCGGCACCGGTTTGCCATTGCCGCTCATCCTGCGGCGCGGCGTGGCCATCCAGCGTGGCTAAAGGGTGCAGCAGCATCTCGCTGTCCTCACTGACTTGAAACGCGTGGCGATTGTTGCGCACGAAGTTCAAGGCCATATGTCGGGTCACGCTGAAAATCCATCCGCGTGCGGACCCGCGCTCAGGGTTGAAGCTGGCAGCGCGGGTCCAGATTCTGATAAAGACGTCATGCACGATGTCCTCAGCCAGTGCGTTGTCACGGGCGATCCGTTTGGCCACGCCCAGCAACCGTGCGCTCTCCTGTGCATATAAAGCCACCAGCGCCTGGCGCTCGCCGCGAGCGCAGGCGAGCAGGCAGGCTTCATAGTCAAAAAAAGACTCAGGTAACGTCACGGTTTTCAATCGTCATAGATGAGGCATTCCTTCGCGCGTAGAGGCTTCACGGGCTTAGCTGTTGGCCCAGAAGATGTAGTCCGCCTGATACTTGACCACGTGCTGCTGCCCCTTGTTGGCGGCTGAACATTCGCTGCTGGGCGCAACACCGCCTTTGAGCGCGACACGCTGGATGTAACTGACGCCGCTCATGGCGCCTTTGCCTTCGGCCGGATTGGCCTTGACCAATTGATACGGCAGGTTGCCCGCGCCTGCCGGAGCAACCGCGAGCTGGGTGCCTGTGACTTTAGATCCATCCAACGCTTGCCATGTGGCAGGAGGACCAAAATAGGTTCCAATTTGTTTACCATTTGTGTCATTCAACTGGGCTTTTGGGCCTACAAATGTCCACTCCATTTGGCTGGGGTCGTTGGCTTTTTGCTTACATTCGTAAGTTATTTCGCCGACACCCACTGTCTTCATCGTCACCTTGTGGCCCACGGGAACGCGGATGTTTTCCGGCAGTTGGGACTGCGCATAGGCGCTCGGAGCTGCCACACACATCGCGGCGGCCAGGGTCAGTAAGGTTTGGCTGAGCAAGCGTTTTGCGTTCATGCAATTCTCTCCAAAGGGTAGTCACACGCTTAACAGCAAAGGGGCTGTTACAGGTACTACCCTTGGGCGAGCGATTTGGATGCAGTTGCAAAAAATAAACATGGCGGGCAAAGTCCGAAGACCCGGTTGCGCGATGAAACCCTTGGCCTACGCTTTGTCCAAGAGGCTCAGCGTCAAGTGTTTCAAGCCCTTGGCGGTACGTTCGCGGACCCGGTCCGATAATAAAAGGAGATCTGGATGTTTATCCGTTTATTGATCCTCGCCAGTGTTCTGGTGACGAGTATTGTGCAGGCTGTCGAAGTGCCAAGCCCTCTTGAACAGGATCGCGGGAAATTTCGCCCATTGATCATCGTTACCCGTACAGAGGCTGATCCGACATTGGCCAATCTCAAAACAGCACTGAAAGACCCGGCCAATCGGCAGGGTTTTGACGAGCGCAATATGGTGCTTTACACGATTGCTGGAATTACCGGTAAACGCGAAGGCAAGGACCTCGAGCCGCAATCCACGATGTCGCTGATTCGCGGGCTCAAGCCGGGGATGATCATTGACAAGGCCAAAGTGATTTTGATCGGCAAGGATGGCGAGAAAAAGCTTGAAGACGAAGGTGACGTCGACCTCAAAAAACTGTTCGCTACCATTGATGCCTTGCCCGCCAGTGAAAAAGAAACCCAGGCGCAGGCTGAGGTGATTGCACCCGACAAGACGAGCGCCTCGAACAAGGCAGCCAAGCCTGCAAAACCCACCAAGGCCCCCAAAGCGCTGGATGACTGAAGACCTTAAATAGCAGACAAAAAAAAGGCCTGCTGGGGGGAGCGGGCCAAATGGGATTCACTAAAGGAGTGGATCCAATCTAGGCCTGTTGATGTGAAAGTGGCGTGAAAACCATGTAGTCAAAACGCAAACCAATCTCAAAGTGTTCGACAAGGTGTGTGGTCCAAATAACGCCCTTGCAACTCGTAAACTCCGCTTCCTCGCCTGTTCTCGCCTTGCCTAACCTTCGCTCGAAAACATTTCGTACAGCCTCTAAGGCTGAGCAGCGCTTTCGTTGAGCCACTCCTGGTTCAACGTCGGTGTGTCGCCCAGATATTCCAGCAGCCAACTCATGGCTGGGGAGTGATTGTTTTGAGCCCAGGCGATGCACGAAGGGCTGGCCGGGAAGGGGCGCTGCAACTGCAAGGCAACCAAGCGGCCTTGTTCAATCAGCGGTTGCGCCAAATGCGCAGGCACCATGCCGACGCACAGCCCGTCACTCAGGCAAGCCAGCCCCGCAGCCCAGTCGGGCACCATCATTCGTCGCTGGTTATCCAGGGTCCAGGTGTCGCGTTTGGGCAGGTTGCGTGACGTGTCGTCCATGCACAGTGACGGGTAGGGGCGCAGTTGTTCGTCGTGGAGCGTGCCTTTGATTGAGGTCAAGGGATGTGATGGGCTCGCCACGCACAACCAGTGCAGAGAGCCCATGTCGCGGAAGGCAAAACTGCCGGCTACCGGCACTGCGCGTGTGGCACCAATAACAATGTCAGTCCGCCCGTCGACCAGCGCATCCCACACGCCGTTGTACACCTCGTAATGCACAATCAGCTCCACATCGGGAAAGTGCCGATAGAAATCGAGCACCAATTGCCGACACCGCGGATGTTTAACGATCGAGTCCACGCCCACCCGCAACTGGCCACTCCAGCCATTGGCCACCTGCTGGCACAGGCGTCGGGTGCCCAGCATTTTTTTCATTACGTCGCGGGCTTCTTTGACAAAAACGTGCCCGGCGGGTGTCAGTTCGACATCCCGGTGACGGCGAACAAACAATGGCACGGCGAGCCACTGTTCGAGTTGACGCACGGTGTAACTGATGGCGGATGGCACCCGATGCAGCTCCTGCGCTGCGCCGCTGAAACTGCCGTGGCGAGCCACTGCATCGATCACGTCCAGAGAGTATTCGGACCACATAACTTGCCTTCAAAATATTTGATGCCTAAGGGCAATTATTCTCGCTTCACAAGCCAATGCTCAGATGGATAATGCGCGGCAGTCAACAAATTGTTTGATGGCAGATTTTGGATGCACATGAAGAATTCTTTTGGTTTTACCTGTTATCTCGCCGGACTGAGCATGCTGGGTTACTTGGCGATGGACATGTACCTGCCGGCTTTCGGCACATTGCGCAGTGAGCTGGGCCTGTCAGCCGGTGCAGTGGGGGCGAGTTTGAGCATCTTTTTGGCCGGTTTTGCGTTCGGTCAGTTGTTGTGGGGGCCGCTCTCGGACCGATTGGGGCGTAAACCCGTGCTGCTGATGGGCTTGTCGATGTTCGCGCTGGGCTGCCTGGGCATGCTGTGGGTCGACAATACTGGGCTGTTGCTGGGCTTGCGGTTTATCCAGGCCATCGGTATTTGCGCGGCAGCGGTCACCTGGCAAGCACTGGTGATTGACCGCTATCCGGCCGATCAGGCCAATCGAGTATTTGCTGGCATTATGCCGCTGATGGGTTTGTCACCTGCGTTGGCCCCGCTGTTGGGCGCTGTGGTGCTGAATCACTTGGGGTGGCAGGCCATTTTCGGCGTGTTGCTGGGGTTGTCGCTGTTGCTGATTATTCCGACCCTGTTGCTTAAAGAAAAAGCGCGCAGCTTCAACGTTGCCAAGCGTGCAACGGCGCAGGTGGGCTACTGGAAGCTGCTGTGTTCCGCCACTTTTAGCGGCAACGTGATGATTTTCGCAGCGTGCTCGGCCAGTTTCTTCGCTTGGCTGACGGCTTCACCGTTCATCTTGGGCGACATGGGCTACAGCCCAAGTGACATTGGTCTGAGTTACGCGCTGCCGACCCTGGCCTTTATGGTGGGTGGGTATGGTTGTCGCAGCGCCTTGCAGCGCATCAAGGGCCGCACGCTGTTGCCATGGCTGCTGCTGGCCTACTGCGCAAGCATGCTCGGGTTGTATGGGGTCGCCACGCAAACCGAGCCAACACTGGCAACCTTGCTGATTCCGTTTTGCCTGATGGCGTTGGTTAACGGGGCCAGCTACCCGATTGTGGTGGCCAACGCGCTGATGCCGTTCTCGGAAAATTCTGGCAAGGCAGCCGGATTGCAGAACACCTTGCAGTTGGGATTGTGCTTTCTGAGCAGTTTGCTGGTGTCGACTTACATCAGCCAGCCGCTGCAAATCACTGTCGAAGTGATGCTGGCCACGGCGCCGTTGGCAGTCTTGGGGTATGTGATTCAGCGGCGCAAGGCAAACGCCGAGGCTCTCGCCGTGTCCTGAAACCTACACAGGGGATGCTCTATCAGGCGACATCCACCAGTACGATTTCGCTGTCTTCAATCGCCGTTACCCGCAGCACGCTTTCGTCGACGACAGCCACGCCATCGCGGGCTTGTGCTCGCAGGCCGTTGACCTCAATCACGCCGGTCGCCGGAACCAGGTAGGCGCGACGGCCGCTGTCCAAGCGGTACTCAACGCTTTCTCCAGCCTTGAGGTTAGCCGCTACTAAACGTGCATCAGCACGAATGGTCAGGCTCTCGTGGTCGCCTTGCTTGCCACTGGCCAAGGTGACAAATCCTTCGCGCTGACCTTTAGGGAACGGCTTGGCGCCCCACGAAGGTGCATCACCTTCCTGATTGGGAATGATCCAGATCTGGAAGATTTTGGTCGGCGTCGACTCCATGTTGTATTCGCTGTGGGCAATCCCGGTGCCTGCGCTCATGACCTGCACGTCGCCAGCCTCGGTGCGGCCTTTGTTGCCCAGGTTGTCTTCATGGCTGATCGCGCCTTCACGTACATAGGTGATGATCTCCATGTCGCGATGCGGGTGCTTTGGAAAACCAGTGCCGGGGGCGATCACGTCGTCATTCCACACGCGCAAGTTGCCCCAGTTCATGCGTGTTGGGTCGTAGTACTCGGCGAACGAAAAGTGATGATGGGCATCCAGCCAGCCGTGGTTTGCGCCGCCCAGGGTGTTGAAGGGTCTGAGTTCAAGCATGATTCTTCTCCTGTTCAGGTCGCCCGTGCGCTGTGAACGGTTACCCGGTTGATGATGGAGGTGATTTTCCACCAAGAACATATCGATTAAAAATGCAAAAAATGCTTGAAACCAATCAACTAAGTTGATGTTTCTGTTTGCGAGTCAATGGCTATCTACCTTCACAAAGCAGCCTAAACAGCTGATGCTCAAGCAATTAGCTAGATCTCTGCGCGTAATGCAGCGACCATAGCCTTTCCGCCCGGACAGCCTCACACCCTGGAGTCAGCGTGCCGCAACACATTCCCGAACAGCCTGAACAACTTGTCCCTGATACCCAACTGCCATGGCTTAAGCGCCTGGCTGCGCGAATGTTTGGCAGCGGTTTAAGCCGCTTGCGCGCCCAGCATGCGGCTTCCTGGTTGCAAGGACAGGCTGACGGATTCCGTAGCGGGCACAGCGCCGGGGTCGATTATGGCTTTCAGGAAGGCCACGCCGAAGGGATAGAAGAGGGACGCCAAGTGCTGTTTATCAGTGACACGCGCCCGCAGGTGCTTCGTGCGCCCGGCATTGATGACAACCTGTTTGACGACTGGCGCCTGCCGCTGGGGCCCGAGCTGAAAAAGCAGATCAAAGCCGATGTCGCCAGTCTGTTGCCCGAGCACGCGCAACCAAGCGCGGCGCAGTGGAAGATGATTTTCAGTGATACCCCATCAACCTCGGTAGTCGCGGGTGCCGGGGCGGGCAAATCGACCTCGCTGGTGCTGCGAATCCTGTTGCTGACCCATTACTTGGGGTTTGAACTCAGTTCGATGACAGTGGTGACCTTTACCCGTGAGTCGCGCAAGGATTTCATCAGCAAGCTGCAAGAGATTTTCACCCTTTGGGGTCGCACCTTGAGCCTTAAAGAGGCCCGTGATGTGGTGCGTACTTTCCACTCACGCATTTTGCCGATGGTGCGCAGCTTGCCTGGCTATAGCCAGCTACAGGCTTTTGAAACCCTCAACACGCGCAGCCTGCTGAACGACGATGAAGGTGACAGCAACCCGTTTGACCTGCGCATCAACGATGCTCAGCGCCAACAGCTCAATACCTGCTATCACGCCCTCTATACCCGTGATGAACGCTTTCGTGAGACGTTGGCACCGCTTTGTCGGCATGCCCTGCAGCTCAAGGAGCTGGAGCGCGATCACCCGGATGTGCAAAAACGCATGGCGGTGACTGAGTTGGCCGCCAAGCGTGACGAAGAGCTGTGCGACACCCTTGAAGATCTCTGGTTTGCTGCAGGCGCGTGGCCCATTAAAGGCATTGAGCCCAACCGAGAAACGCTGGAGATCAATGGCTCGGCGTTTCATTGCCATGGCTATATTGCGCAACTGGATGCCTGGATCGTGCTCGGGTTTGACCCGCGTGAGAACCCGCAGATTTGCCGCCCGGGCGCCAAGTTAAGCGTGCGCGCTGAATGGGCTGTCAAGCGCACACTATTTCGAGCTTTCTGTAATAAGCCACTGATTTGGTTGGAAACCTATGCAGATGCAAAGCGCGTTATTGCCTCGTTGGCAGGCGATGCCAGCGCCGGTCCTGGCTTTGATTACAAGCTCAAGGGCGAACTGAGTTCAGCGCCATTGCTGGACTGTTTCGTCACTGCTGCGAGCTTTATCGAAAACCTGGGCCTGGACGTGGCCGCGGCTGTCGGTGACATGCGGTTCGCCAAGGATGACCCGGACCGGTTCTTTTTCGAGGCCTTGAGCCTGTTTTGGCGAGCGCTCGAAGACCATCTGTTGGCGCAAACGCCGCCGGTGATGACCTACAACCGCATGTTTTCGCTGTTCGGCGAAAACACCCCGCAAAACTTCAAACTGCTGAGCCACGAACAACTGCGGCCGTTGTCGCACTTGATGATTGACGAGTTTCAGGACGTGTCGCCGCAGATCGTCTCGTGGTTACGGGCCAGCTTGCGTGAGATTCGCAGCCGTGGTCCGGCGATGCATGTCGGGCGGGGCGCTCAGCGTTCATCGTTGCTGTGTGTCGGCGATGACTGGCAATCAATCTATGGTTGGCGTGGCAGTTCGCCGAAATTCTTTATGGAGTTCAACAAAGAATTCCCGTCGCCTGCCACTACGCGGGTGATGCTCAGCGACAACTTCCGCAGTCACCAGCACATCATCGACGCAGCGGAACACATCGTGCGTGCAGCGCCGTCCATTCCCGGAAAACGGGCCAAGGCCAGCGGCGAGCCGAAGGTGCCAGTGCCGGTGAATGTCTTGAGCCGGGACGATCAAGACCTGGCGGCGCGCTTGGCTGAGCACTATAACGCCGGCGATCGTATCTTGATGTTGTATCGAAAAAGTAGCGATAAATTATTGATTGAAAAGGATATACAGTCAGTAGTTAATGTGGATTCTAGATTGGCACCCGAAGACCGCAGACTCAAACAACTGACCTATCACAGCTCCAAGGGCTTGCAGGCGGATGCTGTTTTTCTGTTGGGTGATTGCCAGCACCTGACCTCGTCACCGTACAAGAATCAGGTCTACCGCATGGCGGGTTTGGGCAAGGACGGTGACCCGGATCCGTACGACAACGCGCAGAAAGACGAAGTCCTGCGCCTGGCGTATGTGGGCATCACCCGGGCGATCAAACATTGCTATTGGTATCTGGAAAACCAGGACGCTCAAGGGCCGAACATCCCCAAAGCGTCGGATCGGATCCCTAAGGGCAAGGCGTTTTTTGAAGATCTACGCGGTGCCAAGCTCGATGCCGGTTAGCCTTTGTGGGAGCTGGCTTGCCAGCGATACGGTTTCTGTTAAACCGCGCTGAAGCAATTGCTGGCAAACCAGGCTCCCACAGAGGAAAAGTTTAAGCCTGCCACGCCATCGGCGGTACGAAGCTTTCCAGTTCGTCTTCAACGGCCTGGATGATCCGTGCCACTTCGCCGGTACTCATGCTGGTTGCGCAGGGGATGCCTGCAATGGCAATCATGGTTTCGCCCGTGGCGCGGTCAAACAGCCGGGCCACCATGCTTTTGGGCGCATCCATGGTCGCTTCGAAGCCAATTGGGTGAAAGTGCCAGCGCATCAGTTGGCAGGCGTTGGGGAAGCTGAATTTATCGACGGTGCCTAGGGGTTTCATGAGAGCGATTCCTTTTGCTCTGGGGGGACGATAAGGAGTCAACCTTGTCGTGTGTGTTTGCGAGCCTTTCGTGTTTAACCTAGCACCCATGAGTGATGGCGGTAAGCCTTTTTTGCGTTTTGAGCATTTGATTGCAGCGGTTTTGATGCGAATCATGGAATGAATCGATTCAGTGTATGAATCAGCACGTTGGGCCTGTGCTTGAAGCCAGCCTTTAAACGCGACACTCTGTGTTTTTGCCAGTTGAGCGTTTTATGTCATTACCCGACGACGATGGCCCCGAGCAAACCCGCGCCACTGGCGAAACTGTCATGCGCTATCACTTGTGCTGGAAGCACAGGGATCTAGACGGGGTCATGGCGCTTTATCATCCCGGCGTGCGCTATCACGACTTCTTTCAAAACCGGGTCATGACCCTCGATGAGCTGCGCGAGTACGTGCAATTGTCGATGCCCAGAGCCCCGGATGAAGCCCTGGAACACAGTGACCGGATTCGTCTGGACGGCAACACGGCGTTTATTCAATACCGCATGACCTTGCGTGGTAGCCAGGGCTTGGTGTCGTTCCGTGCCAGTGAGGCCATTACCGTGCGCGACGGCTTGATCTGGCGGGTCAATGAATACGCCTCGCTGGTGCACGAGGCCGCTCCAAACAGCGACCAGCAACCTTCGCTGCGGCCTGCGGTCAGCCGCCTCGGGCTCTCGGCTCGGCAATTGAGTTTTATGGCGCAAGACCTGCAAAGCTACTTTCAACACCAGCAACCCTACCTTGACCCCAATCTGGACCTGCAACAGGTCGCCAACGCGTGTGGCTATACGCGCAATCAGATGTCGTATTTGCTCAATCAGGTATTGGGACAAAGCTTTTATCGCTATGTGAATCAGGCCCGGCTGCGGCATGTGCTGGCGGCGATGGATGCAGCGGTGACACCGATCAAAGTCGATGACGTGGCTTTTTCGGCGGGGTTCAATTCAATTTCGGCGTTTTACAGCTGTTTTCGCCAGCACACCGGCCAGTCACCCAAGGCTTACGCCAAACAAATTTCTTTGCGGGTACGCACGCAAGACGTTTCCTGAGGCCAGACGCTAGGATCGGCCCATTCTTGAACACAAGGTGGAGCCGGTAATGCCAGCATGGCGCGCGATCAGTTTATGGATGGACCAGCTTGAGGAGTCTCTGACGCCTCGGCCGTCGCTTGAGCACGACCTGGATGTCGACGTGCTGATCATTGGCGCTGGCTACACCGGGCTGTGGACTGCGTACTACCTTAAACGGCATGCGCCTGAGCTGAGCGTAGCTATTGTCGAGGCGCAGACTGCAGGTTTCGGTGCTTCGGGCCGCAACGGTGGCTGGCTGATGGGCAACCTGTTAGGCGAAGACCGTTTGCTCGCGGGTCTCTCTGCTGAGCAGCGTCGTGAGTCGTTCGATCTGTTGCACGGCATTCCCGATGAAGTGAAGCGCGTCATTGACCGCGAAGGCATCGACTGCGACTACCGCAAAGGTGGCGCCTTGTACTGTGCCGCGCGCTACCCCGAGCAAGAGGCCACGATGCGCAGCTATTTGGCCAAGCTGCATGCCCAAGGCTTGAATGACGCCGATTACCGCTGGCTGAGTCAGAGCGAGCTGGCGCAACAGATCCGGGTGGCCAAACCCTACGGCGGCATTTTCTCTGCGCATGTTGCGACCCTTCACCCGGCCAAGCTGGTGCGTGGATTGGCCCGCGCGGTTGAGCGCATGGGCGTGCAAATCTTTGAACAAAGCCCGGTCACCCAGTGGCAACCCGGTGGTGCCCGCACCACCAAGGCACAGGTGCGCAGCCGTTGGGTGGTACCGGCGGTGGAGGGTTATGCCAACACCCTGGCGCCGCTGGGGCGTTATCAGTTGCCGGTACAAAGTTTGATGGTGGCCACAGAGCCGTTGTCTGAGGCGTTGTGGGAGTCGATTGGCCTGTCGCAGGGCCAGGCTTTTAGCGAAAGCAGTCGCCAGGTCACCTATGGCCAGCGCACGGCCGATAACCGTCTGGTATTCGGCGCACGGGGTGGCTACCAGTTTGGTGGGCGCCTGCGCGAGAACTTCGACCTCACTGAGGGTGAAGTCGAGTTGCGTCGCTACCTGTTTGGCGAATTGTTCCCGCAATTGAAAAACGTCCAGATCAGCCATGCCTGGGGCGGCAACCTGGGCATGTCACGGCGTTTCCAGCCGCACATGCTCTGCGACCGCCAGCACGCTATTGCGCTGGCCGGGGGCTACGGGGGCGAGGGTGTTGGCGCCAGTCACTTGGGCGGCCGTACCTTGGCCGACCTGATTCTTGAGCGCGACACGCTGGAGGTAAAACAGCCGTGGGTGCTGACCAAGGGCGGACTGGACGCGCTCAAGGCCTGGGAGCCTGAGCCCTGCCGCTGGTTGGGTTACAACGCGATTATTCGCAGTTTTGTGTACGAAGACAAAACCCTGGCCAATCCCGACAGCCCGCCATGGCGTCGGCATTTTGCCAGTCGGGTGGCCGGTTTTATGGAAGGTTTTATGCAGTAACCCAATGTTGTCTTTATCAGGAAGTTTTCCATGAGCATCACGCATTTTAAAAACACCGCCCAAGTAACCTTGCAAGAGTCGTTTCCAGTCGCTGTACCGCTGGGCACACCTGTGGCGGTCACGTCGGTGACGTGCGTTGAACGCACCGACGGTGTCGAAACCGGCATTTGGGAATGCACGCCGGGTCGTTGGCGGCGGCAGATTGTGCAACAAGAGTTTTGTCACTTTATCCAGGGCCGCTGCACCTTCACTCCTGATGGTGGTGAAGCCATGACCATAGAAGCGGGCGATGCACTGATGTTGCCTGCCAACAGCACCGGTATCTGGGACATCCAGGAAACCGTGCGCAAGACGTATGTATTGATCTTTTGATCGCTTAAAGCTGCCGAGACCTGCCTATAAAAAAGCTGCCCAAAACATGCTAGGAATCGAATCATGAAGCGTATGACTACCCTGTTGCCCCTAATGCTTGTCGGTACGTTGTGTCAGGCCGCCGAGACGGTGAAGGTCTATAACTGGTCGGACTATATTGCGCCCGACACGATGAAGAATTTCCAACACGACACCGGCATCGGGTTTACCTATGACGTGTTTGACAGCAACGAGACGCTGGACGGCAAGTTGATGACCGGCAACTCCGGGTATGACGTGGTGTTTCCGTCTAACCACTTCATGGCGCGGCAGATTCAAGGCGGGGCATTGAAGAAGCTCGACAAGAGCCAGTTGCCCAACTGGAAAAACCTCAACCCGGTGCTGCTCAAGGCCCTGGAGGTCAACGACCCTGGCAACGAGCATGGGTTCCCGTATTTGTGGGGCAGCACCGGGATTGGCTACAACGTGGCCAAGGTCAAGGCAGTACTCGGTGATAACGCGCCGGTCGACTCCTGGGACCTGATCTTTAAGCCCGAGAATATGGAAAAACTCAGCAAGTGCGGCGTCGCCATTCTCGACAACGGCCCGGAAGTCTTGCCCGCGGCGCTGAATTATCTGGGTTTGCCGCACCACAGCAAAAACCCGGAAGACTACAAAAAAGCGGAAGCGTTGCTGCTTAAAGTCCGGCCTTACATCAGCTATTTCCATTCATCGAAATACACCAGTGACTTGGCCAACGGCAATATCTGCGTCGCGGTAGGGTTCTCGGGCGACATCCTGCAAGCCGCTACGCGGGCCAAGGAAGCCAACCACGGCATCGAGATCGGTTACTCGATCCCCAAAGAAGGCGCTGCCATCTGGTTTGACATGGTTGCCATGCCCGCCGATGCGCCTGACGAAAAAGCCGCCTACAGCTTCATGAACTATTTGCTGCGTCCAGACGTGATGGCCGGCATCAGCAACTACGTGCATTACGCCAATGGCAACCTGCAAGCAGATGCCTTGGTCAGCCCTGAAATCAAGGCTGATACCAAGGTTTATCCAACACCCGAAATGATGGGCAAACTGTTTGCACTTGAGGCCATGCCGCTGAACATCGACCGGGTGCGCACCCGCCTGTGGACCAAAATCAAGGCGGGCGAGTAATTGGCGTCCTGTAGGAGCGAGCTTGCTCGCGATCTTTTAAACGATCAAAAGATCGCGAGAAAAGCTCGCTGCTACACAGGTCGTTGGTCAGTTCACCAGGTTAGCCGGGCGTTTGCCCGACAGCGCAGCCAACAGGTTGTCCACGGCGCAACGGGCCATGGCTTCGCGGGTTTCAAAGGTGGCCGAGCCGATATGCGGTGTGGCCACTACGTTATCCAGTTGCGTCAGCGGCGAGTTCACATCCAGCGGCTCGCGCTCGAACACATCGAGCCCGGCGCCGCGAATCTGTCCTTGCTCCAAGGCCTTAATCAACGCGGCTTCGTCCACCACCTTGCCCCGTGAAATATTGATAAAAATGCTCTCAGGGCGCATCAGCGCAAATTGCTCTGCACCGATCAAGCCCTCTGTTTGCGCAGTCAAGGGCAGGGTCAGGCAGATAAAGTCAGCCTCTTTCAGCAGGTCGTTCAAGCTGCGGTAGTGCGCGTTGAAGCGCGCTTCGACCGCGGGCTTTGGCGAGTTGCTGTGGTAGATCACTGGCATCCCGAAACCAAAATGCCCGCGCTGGGCCAAGGCTTCGCCGATACGGCCCATGCCGATGATGCCCAGGGTTTTGCCATGCACGTCGGTGCCGAAATGCTCGGGGCCGATGTTTTTTTGCCATTGGCCATTACGTACTCGATTGGCTAACTCCACCACGCGTCGAGCGCTGGCCAGAATCAACGCAAACCCAGTATCTGCAGTGGTTTCAGTGAGCACGTCAGGGGTATTGGTGAGCATGATCTTGCGTTTGGTCAGGTAGTCGATGTCGTAGTTATCAACCCCCACCGATACGCTGGCCACCGCTTCCAGGTTGGGTGCCAGGTCCAGTAGCTGGGCATCCAGTTTCAGGCTCGCACCCAATAATCCCTGAGCCTGGGGCAGGGCGGCACGCAATTGCTCCAGCCCTTGTGCGTCCAGACGCTCGATCAGTGTGACGTGCGCGTGTTCTTCAAGGCGCTGCATCAGTGGGGCAGATAGTGCTTTGTACAGCACGACATGTTTTTTCAAGGGGATCACCGACGTTGAAATCAAGAATGAGCCAAGCGTTGTGGGGCGCTGGCTTTGGGGGTGACGGGGTCTTTGGCTGTGGGGGTAAGCATCAGGGTCAACAGCACCGAGATCAGCAACGCACCGCTCATCAACAGGTAGGAAGCCCCTGGCGAGCCGGTTTCGCTGTTCAGGTAACCCACTAGGTAGGAGCCGCCAAATGAGCCCAGCGCGCCCATGCTGTTAATCAGCGCCATGGCGCCACCCGCCACGTTGGCAGGCAGAATCTCTGGAATGATCGCGAAAAACGGGCCGTAAGGGGCGTACATGCAGGCACCGGCTATGACCAAAAGTGCGTAGGACCACCAGAAATGCTCAGCGCCCAGCGCGTAGGACCCATAGAACGCGATGGAGGCGATCAGCAGCGGTGGCCAGACGAAACGCTTACGCTTTTGCAGTTTGTCCGAGCCCCAGGACACCGCGAGCATCGCAATGACCGCTGCTAGATAGGGCAGAGCCGACAGCCAGCCGGCCTCGACCATGTCCATTTGCTGACCCTGTTTGAGAATCGACGGCAGCCACAGCACAAAGCCATACACCCCGATGCTCCAGCAGAAAAACTGCAAGGCCAGCAGGATGACTTTCGGCGAGCGGAAGGCTGCCGCGTAGTTTTTTACGGGCTTCATGCCGACCTGTTCGGCATCCAGCGCGCTTTGCAGGTCTTGTTTCTCTTGCTGGCTGAGCCATTTGGCGTCGCTTGGGCGGTCATCCGCCAGACGCCACCAGATAAACGCCCACACCACGGCAGGCAAGCCTTCGACAATAAACATCCAGCGCCAGCTGTAATGCTGAACGAGGTAGCCCGAGACCACCGACATCCAAAGCATGGTCACCGGGTTGCCGAGAATCAGGAAGGTGTTGGCGCGCGAGCGTTCGGCACGGGTGAACCAATGACACAGGTACACCAGCATGGCGGGCATGACGGCGGCTTCAACCACCCCGAGCATGAAGCGAATCACGATCAGGCTGTAGGCGTTGGACACCACGCCCGTGAGCGTGGCCAGGCCGCCCCAGAGGATCAGGCTGACAAAGATCAGCTTTTTAACGCTATTGCGTTGCGCGTAGACCGCCCCGGGGACCTGGAAGAAGAAATACCCGAGAAAGAACAGTGCGCCCAGCAATGACGACAAGCCTGGGGTGATGTTGAGGTCCTCTGCCATGCCTGAGGCCGCGGCAAATCCATAGTTGGCGCGGTCCAGGTAGGCCAGGCTGTAGGTGATAAAAACGATCGGCATGATGTACCACCACCGACGGGTGGCGAGTTTTAGCGCGTTCATGGTGTGGCTCCTGAGCTTGTTGTTTTTGTCGCAGCAGGTAACGGGTGAAGCAAAAAATCAGGCGGCAGCGGTGTGTTGGTTCAGTTCTGCGCGGGTTGGCAGGCCCTCCATATCGCCACGGCTTTGCACAGCGCGGCTGCCAATCCAGTTGCCGCGTTGAACGGCGTCGTTAAGGTCGAGCTTTTCCAGCAGGGCGCTGATCACGCCGACAGCAAAGCCATCACCCGCGCCGACGGTATCGACGACGTTGGCGACGGGGATGGCGGGTACCCATTGTTCTGTTTTTGCGGTGCGAAAGTAGGCGCCCTTGGCCCCCAGCTTGATAACCACCGCCTCAGCGCCTTGGTCGAGATAGAACGCAGCGATGTCGGCCGGGGCCTCGTAGCCGGTCAGCAACTGGCCTTCGCTCAACCCTGGCAAGACCCAGTGAGCGTGAGCGGCTAGGGCATTGATGTCGCGGATCATGTGCTGTTCGCTGGCCCACAGTGAAGGCCGCAGGTTTGGGTCGAATGACACGCTATTGCCCGCCGCGCGCATGGACTTCATCAGTTCAAACGACAGTTCGTTGCAACTGGCCGACAGCGCAGCCGGGATGCCTGTGGCGTGCAAATGGCGGGCGCTGAGCAATGGTTCGGTGATGGCAGAACAGTTCAGGTGGCTGGCGGCAGAACCTCGGCGGAAATACTCGACCTGTGGGTCGCTGCCGTCGTCCACGCGGGATTTAAGCTGAAAGCCGGTCGGATGCAGTGGGTCGATGTCGACGTGCTGGCAGTCCAGCCCTTGGGCTTGCAAAGCGGTGAGGATAAAGCGTCCGAGAGAGTCAGCGCCCACGCGGCTTAACCACTTCACGTTAAAGCCCAAGCGTGCCAGGCCAATGGCCACGTTGCTGTCAGCACCGGCAATGCGTTTATGAAACAGTTCGACCTGCGCCAGATCGCCGCTCTGCTCGGCGACCCACATGGCCATGGTTTCGCCAAACGACAACACATCCACGTTAGACATGGCTCAGCTCCTGCTGCGCGTGAGAGAGTCTGGCCAGCACCTGCACGTGTTGCCGGGTCAGCCAGGTCAGGTCGCTGCCTTGCATCGGGTATTCAACGGCGCGGGTCAAGCCATGCGGCATGTGGTTCATGAGGTCTGCCCACGCCTGCAAGTCCGTGGCCGTTGGCGGGGTGGCAATCAACTTGCCATCCGGGCGGCGGGCGACGCCTTTGCAGTGCAGATAGGTCACGTGGCGACCCAGCAGGCGGGCGGCGGTGCTGGCTGACTGGTCTTGCCACTGCCAGTTACCGATGTCGAACGTCATGCTGATGGGGGCTTGCTGCTGCTCGACCGCGTCGAAGAAACGCAGCATGGGTTCGATGCGCCCGCCCTGTGAGGTCTGATCGTTTTCCACCAACAGGCGCACCGGCTGTTGGTTAAGGCAGGCGCTAAGGTTTTGCAGGTCGCAGTGCTCGGTGAAATAGCCAAGCGAGACTTTCAGCCATTTGGCGCCAAAAGCATGAGCGCGCTGCAAGGTAGGAATCAGTTGCGGATTGGGCCGCGACTGTCCGGCTTCCCACAGTTCCAGAGGCGAAGAGAACACGCATTCCAGGCTGTGTTGCTGCACCGCCTGACTGAAACTGACCGGATCTTCTTCGGTCAGCAGTTCTTCGCGCAGTTCGATGCGTGTCGCCCCAGCCTTGGCCAGTAACTCAATGAAACTGCCTTGTCCGCGTTGGCGAACGAGGTCGGCGCCGTAGCTCGACAGGCTGATGGAAACGGGAAATGTGCTCATGGTCATTAATCTCTGAAACCGGTTTCATTTTTTGTTGTGAAATATAGAGCTGGTCACCGGGGAGCAGGTTGCCAGCCCTTAAAACGTCAAGTGGTAAGGCGCTGTGTCGAGCCGCGAATGATCAATTGGGCGCAATAATCCAGAGCCCGGACAGGTCCGGTATCGCCCTTCAGGCGTTTGAGCAGGCAGTCAAACGCGCTGGCGCCTATTTGCTGTGTCGGCTGGGCGAGGGCGGTGATGCCGCTGCCCACCAAGGGAAACCAGTCCAGATCATCGAGGGCAATCAGGCCGAGGTCTTCAAACAGGCGGCAGTTCAACTCGCGCAGCACGTGGGTACAGGCCAGGGCGGACACACCGTTTGAGCAAAAGACAGCTTTGGGGCCGGGGCCTGCTGCGTGCAGAAAAGACTGAATATCGGCGCGCAGGTGCGGGCCGGTAAACACAACAGCACCTTTTAGGGCGGGGTGTTGTGCCACATGCTGATTAAAACTGTGCATGCGCTCGCTGCGTGAGTGGGTGCCATCAATGGGCTCGCTCACCATCAGCAGGTCGCCATAACCTTGTTGTTGCAGATGCTCCAGCGCCATGCGCACCGCCCCGGCATTGTCGAGGCCGACCAGATCGATGTGCAGTTGCTCGACTTTGCGGTCGATGAGGACGATGGGCATTTCTTGATGCAGTTGTTGCAGCGCGTCGGGATGATGCCCAAGGGTGTTAAGAATCAGACCTTCGATGTTGTAAGCGCGCAAGGCAGCCAGGTGTTGGCGTTCTTGCTCATCATTGCGGTCGGTATTGCACACCACCAGGTTGTAGCCGTGCTGGCGGCAGGCGGTTTCAACGCCATGCATCACTGCTATCGAATAGGGGTTGCGAATGTCGGCCACCAGCATTCCGATCAGCCGCGTGCGTCCGCGCTTCAGGCCTCGGGCCATTTGATTGGGGCGATAACCCAGCTCGTTGATCGCCCGCTCGATACGCTCGGCAATGGCCTCTGAGAGCAAGGCGCGGTCTTCGCCAATAAAGCGCGACACGCTGGCTTTGGACACGCCGGCACGTTGGGCGACATCGAGCATGGTGACGCGGGTGCGTTGGGCTGCAGAAAAACTGTTCACGGCCTGAAACCTTTTATTGGAGTTATCACAGGCGGTTTCGCTGAAGAGCGATGAAACCGGTTTCAGGAAAACCCGAAAACCGGTTCTCGTCAAGTGCCGTGTGTAAATGCACGTTTAAAAATCAGCCTTGGCAACAATCAAATGGTGTAGACGCTGCCGAAGCTGCGATAGGGGCCGCAAGACCTTCGGTTAAGGCCTGCTTGGCGCCCCATCGCAGCTTGCGGCAACGATTACAGGTTTTTACACCTTGAATTGACGCAGCAAGCCATTGAGCTGAACGCTCAGATCTTTGAGATGAACGCTGGCAGCACTCGACTGTTCGGCAGCCTCGGCGGTGCTTTGTGAGAGCCCGGCGGCCTGAGTCACGTTTTGGTTGATGTCTTCCACGACATGGGCTTGCTGCAGGGTTGCACTGGCAATGGAGGCGTTGAGGCCATTCAGATTGTTCAGGGCCTGGCCAATGGTGGTCAGGCTCTGTCCGGCCTGGGTGGCTTGCTCGATAGTCAGTTGCGAAGCGTGGCTGCTGCTGGCGATCACAGTGACAGCGGCTTCGGAGTGTTTTTGCAGACTCTCGATCATGGTCTGGATCTCTGCCGTTGACCGTTGCGTGCGTTGGGCCAGCAATCGGACCTCATCGGCGACCACGGCAAAACC